>NZ_JBCLNH010000015.1:0-89866 GCF_039062665.1 Clostridium sp. 2218st1_F5_2218SCRN_220325
ACTGTAACATGAACATAAACTTATGAGCTATTTTTTTATCCATTTTTAAGTGTTGCACTTAATATGATAATTCATCTCATAAAAATATTTATTTTAAAAGCACAAAAAAAGACATCAAGATAAATATTTAAATTATTTATCTTGATGTCTTTATATATATTTTAAATGATAGAAAATTAAGCCGCTCTATCTACTTTTTCTGCTTTTTTATCTCCAGTAGATAAGAAATAAGTTCCTATTCCTAAGAATAATATTCCTCCTACCATATTTCCTAATGTTACAAAGAATAAATTGTATGCCATTCCTGAAATAGTTACTGAAGTAGCTCCTGATAATATGCATGTAGCGAAAGTTATCATATTTGCAATACAGTGTTCAAATCCACTTGTAACGAATGCAAATAAAGTTAAGAATAATATTATTAACTTAGCTGTATCATCTTTTAATTTATATGCAGCTAGAACACCTGAACAAACTAATATATTACATAAGATACCTTTAAAGAATAATTGATATGCTGCAGCATCAATTTTACCTAATGCAGTATATTCAAAATACTCAAGAGTAGTACCTTTGAATAATCCAGTTCCTATAAATAAAAGTGATATTAATATAGCTCCTATAAAGTTTCCTAAGTAACTATATCCTAAAACTTTACCACCATCTTTTATGCTAGTTTCTTTGCTCATAGCCCCAACAGCCATAACCATGTTGTTACTTGTAAATAATTCACTACCTAAAAGTATTATTAAACTAAGTGCTACTGAGAATGACATCCCAACAGCTATTTTAGTCATTGGTGAATGTACATCATGTAAATATCCACCTACTGTAAAGATTAGTATATCTCCTAATCCTATGAAGATACCTGCAAACATAGCTGATACTAGGTATCTTAGTTTACTTTGATTTAAAAAGTCGATTTTATGTTTAGCTTTATGAGCTAACATATTTACTGTATCTTGGTTCATCGTCCCGTCTCCTCTAAAATTGTTTTGTATAATTTCAAGCTTTTCTATTTTATCACAGTTCAATCTTATTTTTCAAATTTTTTTTAATTATAATTTTAATAGTTCGTAATCTCGACATATTAATTGTTTTTATATGTATAATTAAGATTATATGCCAATATTCGATATGATAACTAACATATAATTAGTATTTATAGTTTTAGTTTATATTTTCTTGTACCTTTTTGTAGTTTTTATAAAAAAAGATTGATTTAAAATTATTATTTTAAATCAATCTTTTAAAGTAAATTGCTATATTTTTCATTTATTTTTTATAACTATCTTATTTGTCCATCTCCAAAGATGATGTATTTAGTAGTTGTAAGTTCTTTAAGTCCCATTGGTCCTCTCGCGTGAAGTTTTTGAGTACTTATACCTATTTCTCCACCGAATCCAAATTCTCCACCATCTGTAAATCTTGTAGATGCATTTACATATACTGCTGCTGCGTCTACTCTTTGTAAGAATTTTTGGCTATTTTTATAACTTTCAGTTACTATTGATTCTGAGTGACCTGTATTGTATTTATTTATATGTTTTATAGCTTCATCAACATCTTTTACAACTTTAACTGCTATTATTAAGTCTAAGTATTCTTGATGCCATTCAGGCTCTTCTATAACTTTTATATCATTTACTATAGATTGAGCTTTTTCGCATCCTCTAACTTCAACGTCGTTTTCTCTAAGTGCTTTTACTATAGTTGGTAAAAATTCATTTGCTACTGCTTCATGAACTAATAATTTTTCTGCCGCATTACAAACTCCTGGTCTTTGAACTTTAGCATTTAATACTATAGCTTTTGCCATTTCTAAGTCAGCAGTTTCGTCTACAAATATATGACAGTTTCCTGTTCCTGTCTCAATTACTGGAACTGTTGCATTTTGAACAACTGATTTTATAAGACCTGCCCCACCCCTTGGGATTAAAACATCTATATAGTCATTAAGTCTCATCATCTCAGTTGCTGTTTCTCTTGAAGTATCTTCTAGTAATTGTACACAATCTTGTGGTAGACCACTTCTTTTTATACCTTCTACTAATGCTTTTGCTACTGCTTTATTTGAGTTTATTGCATCACTTGCACCTCTTAATATAACAGCGTTTCCTGATTTTAAACAAAGACCTGCAGCATCACTAGTTACATTTGGTCTTGATTCATATATTATTCCTAAAACCCCTATAGGAACTCTTTTTTGACCTATTTCAAGTCCATTAGGCATTTGCCACATATTTGTAACCTCACCTACTGGATCTTGTAATTTTACTATATCAAGTAAACCTTGTGCCATAGCTTCTATTCTAGAATCATCAAGAGATAATCTATCAAGTAAAGCTTCTGTTATTCCTTTTTTAATAGCATTTTGTCTATCTATTTCGTTTGCTTTTATTATTTCGTCTTTTGCTTTTACTAATTCTTCAGCCATAAAAGTTAAAGCTTGATTTTTTTGGCCGGCAGATGCTATCCCTAATTCATAAGATGCTTCTTTTGCCTTTTGGCCCATTGAAATTAAACTACTCATAATATTTTCCCCTTTCTATCTTTTTGCAGTGAATAAAGTTCCCACTTCTTGTCCTTCTAATATATCAGAAATTATAGATGGTTCTTCTCCATTTGCAAGTACCATATTTACTCCTGCTTTTGTCGCTTTATGAGCTGCAGCAATTTTTGTTGCCATTCCACCAGTTCCTAAACTTGAACCAGCACCACCTGCACATGCTTCTATTTCTTCTGTAATCTCATCAATTTGTTTTATTAATTTTGCATTTGGATTTTCTTTTGGATTACTGTCATAGAAACCATCTATATCAGATAATATAATTAATAAATCTGCATCTATAAGAACAGAAACTATTGCTGATAAGTTATCGTTATCTCCAAATCTAGCTATATTTTCTAATTCGTCTATTGAAACTGTATCATTCTCATTTACGATTGGAATAATCCCCTTTTGAAGTAATAACTCAAAAGTATTACATACATTTTGTTTTATATGTTCATCTTCTATTACATCTCTAGTTAAAAGTACTTGACCTACTGTATGTGAATATTCTCCAAAAAATTTACTATATATATGCATTAATTCACACTGTCCTATTGCTGCCAGTGCTTGTTTCTCTCTTATATTTGTGGGCTTTTCTTTTAATTTTAATTTTCCAACTCCAACACCTACTGCTCCAGATGTTACTAAAGTTACTTCTTTTCCTGAGTTAACTATATCAGATAAAACTCTTGTTAATTTTTCAATTCGTCCTAAATTAATTTGTCCATTTGCATAAGTTAGAGTCGATGTCCCTACCTTTACTACAATTCTTTTTGCGTCTTTTATTTCTTTACGAAAGCCCATTTACATTCTCCTTACTGTGTTACAAATTTATGTTAAAATATTATTTTCTATTATAACATATATTTTATTATTATTATTTAAATAATTGATGTTTTCCAGTTTTTTTAACTAATCCTTAACTTTTGGTGTATAATATTTATATCTAGAAACGTTATTATTTATTAAAAGATTTATATAATAATTTATAAAATTGTATATGGGAGGATGAAATATGCTTAAACAAGATTTTCTACTTAGACAAATAGAAAGTTTAGCTATGTCTTTATCTAAACTTTTCTTTAATAAGGACATGGTACAATACGAAGTTTCAGATCAAGAAAATATTAGCGAAACAGATATTTTATATACTAAGCTTGGTAAATTAGTTTCAGAAGGAAAAATAAATGAAGCTGAAAACTTATTATTTGATGAAGTTGATAAAAGCAATATAGAGTATTTAAGAGTCGGTATTGATTTTTATACTAATTTAAATAGACTTGAAGATAGAGTTTTAGAAGCGCATAACTACAGTAGAGAAGAAATTGAACAAGGACTTCATGATTTATCTGCTGAATATGGTATTAACTTATCTTAATCGTTAAAAAAAGGCTATCGCAGGAATAATTAAATATTTATGCGATTGCCTTTTTAAATTTTACGATTTATTATATTTTTAGATAAAATGAAGTATATTAGTATCTATTTTCTTAGGCATAAAGTCTCTATGTGAATAGATTGAGCTTAAATCAGCATAGTGAGTTGTTATTGGAAGTCGTGATTTCATTATGCTACCTATATGCATAAAACTTAGTTTGTATACATCTTCTATTATATTTTGCATGGATTGATGACCATATACTTTTTTAATTCTGAGAGGCCTTGCCATTCCCATAGCACCACTTGGGTTTGTAGTTATTAAATAAGCTTCATTTTCTTTTTCAAAGCACATTCCTATTTCTGTTATCCATTTTTTATTTTCTTTATCTTTAGAATTATAGTTTTCTTGGCTTTTTTCTAACATAGCCATCCTACGATTTATATTTTTCGTAACTTCAATATATTCAAAGTCTATTTCTAAAGACTGTGTTATTTCTTTGAGTTTTTCTAAATCTTCTCTACTTATTCCGTCTCTGTGAAATACTATATGTTTTAAGTCTTTATTATATGTACTTTTATAAAGTTCTTTAGCTTGCGAAACTATACTTTTAAGAAGGTCTGTATCTATTTTCTCTCCATTTTGATTCACTGATATTGTTTTACATTTTAATACTCGTCCATCTTTTCCAACAACTTGTATAAGTCCTGCTGTACTCATATTATTCTCTCTGCATACATCTATACCAATATAACACTCTGAACTCAAATTTTTTGCTAAAATCCATGGTTGAATACCGCTTTTGCAGTATATTCCAAGCAATATATTTAAAAAAGTAGCCTCTTTGGCATTTTTATTGTATGATGTGTATTTATCTAGATTTACAAATTTTTTTATTGTTTCTAAATCTATAAATTGAGTTGGTATATTATTGCTTCCGCCAAATACTTTTTTTAATGTGGCATAATATTTTTCCATGTTTTCTTTTTCTAATATAACTAAAACTGGATTTTTATAATTATTTATTATTTCTAAAATATTAAATTCAAATATATTTTCATTTTCAATATCTATTTTATTTAAATTTATATAATTTTTATCAGTATTAATTTTAACACCTAACTCATTTGATTTAATTATTATCTCAGTTAAAAAAGATGTCACTATGTCGTGCTTTTTTTTATTATTTAAAATGCTCGGATCTATAAAGTAATCTAAGTTTATTTGTTTTGTTTCATAGCTTCCTCCTGCATTTAGGCCAAACATTACACTATTATTTATTAAGTTAGAATTTTTCCCATCTTTTCCGAACTTTAATACAGGTCTTTTAATTATATATTTTTTATATCCTGTTCTTTCAATAAGCATATTGTGTCGTTTAAATTTTACATATGTAGATTTTTCTAATATATCTTCTGCTAAACCCATGCTTTCTCTCATATTATGGCTAGCATCCATTTTAATATATTTATTTCCTTCAACTATGCACTTATTGCCTAGGTTTTCAAATATACATATTTTCTTTAGTCGATTTGGCAAATATGGAAAAATACTTCCATCTCTACTTTTTACAAGAACAGCTTTTATTTTTTCGTTTAATCCCTCTACAATATAATTTTGGTTTTTACTCTTATAATATTCGATTATAGAAGTTTTTATATAATCATTTTTTTCACTTATGGTAAATGGTGCCTCTTCGATAAATTCATATACTATATTATTATAAAAGTCTTTTACCTTGTCACCTTTTTTTATATTACCTGATTTTATTTCTTCATCTAGTGTTTTTTGATATTCAAATTCATGGCTTAGGAAAAATCCTATAATTATATCTCCTTTATGAATATTTACATCAAAGTTCATCTTTCTTCGTATAATGAGATTATCACTAAAATATATTGGCCTTTTTAAATATACAGATGAATTTGAATTCCCCCTTATTTCAAACTTATTCATCTTTAAATTTTGTATATTTTCTTTAATATCACATAAAATAAGCCTCTCTAATATCCTTTTTTCAGTAGAATTTTCTAAATTAATTGTTCTATTTTCTAACTTTTGGGGTATATTCTCATATTCTCCCCAATTTTGTATTACATCAAAGGATGCTATTATATACTCATTAAACACTATACGCTGATTTGGATTTATTTTTTTTAATTCTCGTATAATACTATAATTTTCACTATGCCTTTCACTTATATCTTTTACTGGCATAGTATATAAAAATATTTTTATATTTTCTGGCTTTAATTCATTCTTAAATTCAGTTATTACATTATATTCTCTATCTAAGCACAAAACAAACCCTACTCCTTTATCTTTATATTTAAATCCAAATATACTAAAACTCTTATTTTAATTCCCTATATATTTATTTTAGGGAAAATTTAACAAAACCATACATTGTGTAAGATTTTTTTAATATAAATCTCTTAGTCACCTGAAAAATTTCTATCTAAAAGCTCATTTCGATTGTTATTTATATTGTTATATCTGACTTTTATATAAAGTTATCAAATTGATTTCTAGAAATCTTTTTGCTACAATATAGATGGGATAAATTTAAAATTAGACGGCTAGGATATTGACCCTAATGTAATATAATGGGGAGGTAAAGTTTATATGCAAAATATGTTTATTGCTATTTTTTTATTAATCATCGCTAGCTTTATTGTAACATTTCTTATGACATATCGAAAAAATCAAAAAAAGATGCATCATGTATGTACTGCATCAATTCTTGGAAGGATAGAGGACTTCGAAATATCACACCATCAAGGTGAAAAATTATATACTGAAGTATGTATTTACGAAATAAATAAAAAAACATACACTAAAAAATCATCTACTTCTTCCAAAAACAAAGTCCATGAAATAGGGGATGAAATCTTAATACGTTATGAACCTCAAAATCCAAACAATTCTTTTATAGCTCACGATATAAAAATGAATAAAACTACTGATATAATCTTATGGACTACATTTTTTATATGCACAATTGGAGGGATTATGATGTTCTAATATATTATCACGGTATTAATTTACTGAATTTTACAAAAATATATTTTCTCAAAAATTCACTTCGTTCATATCGCCAACGACTTCGTCCGTTGCTTAAGTTAAGAGGTTGGAAATTAGAATAAAAAAATAAGGGCTTTATTCAATCAACTTAATTTTATTGAATAATCCCTTATTTTTTAATTATTTTTATTTCTTATTTTTCAATTGATATAGATGGATTATATTCATTCATAACTACTTTTACCTTAAATAAATCTCCATCTATTTCTATGCTCATCTTTCCACCTTGAAGGCTTACTAAATCTCTAGCTATAGCAAGTCCAAGTCCACTTCCTTCAGTATTTCTAGATTCATCTGCTCTTTTAAATCTCTCCATTATTTCATCTGGATCAAAATTAAGTTCATAGGAAGATATATTTTTCATAGTTGTAATTATTTTGCCATCTTCTTTTGTGACATCTATATATACACGTGTATTTTTAAGTGAATACTTACTTATATTGCAAAGTAAATTTTCAAATACTCTATATAACCTTCTTCCATCTGCTAAAACATAAGTATCTTCTTCTGTTAAGTTAACTCTCAGACTTAAGTTTGCTTCTTCTAATTTATCTTCTAACTCACCTATACTTTGTTGCAATAATTGTTTTAAATCTAGTCTTACTAATTCAAGTTCTATATTTCCTGTACTAGCCTTACTAGCCTCAAATAAATCTTCTATTAATATTTTTAATCTTTTTGATTTTTTATCAAGTACTTGTACATAGTCTTTTAAATATTCTGGTTGTATATTTTCTTCTTTTTTAATTAATTCAACATAATTTATTATAGATGTTAGTGGCGTTTTTAAATCATGAGATACATTTGTTATAAGCTCACTTTTCATTCTCTCACTTTTGATTCTCTGTTCAATTGAATTTTCAAGTCCTTGACTTATATTGTTTATATCATTTGCAAGCGAAGAAAAATAAATATCATTTTTTTCTTCGATTTTATAATTTATTTCGCCTTCTTTTATCCTGTGAACGCCTTTCATTATCTCATTTAGATATCCTAGCTTGTTGACAAAATATATTAAAAACCATAATTGAATTCCAAATAACATTATTAACACAAAAAACTCTATCCATGACCCTGACATAGTTAAAACTATAAATTCTGCTACTACACATAAAATTGCAACAGTAACTATTTTCTTTGTCAAATCAAAATCTTTATTTTGTTTAATTGCATTTCTCATTTCTTTTATACCAGATTTCATTTTTTTTAATAACCAAATTATAACTTTGACACACCAACTCGTTTTAAAGAAATCTCTTTTCCTTTCAAAGTTAGATAATTGCTTTATAATAAGGATAAAGTAAAATAAAAGTATAAATATAGGTATTATACAAAATTGATTTACAAATGCATTTGGTTCTTCTGCTATTGTAACAATTAGCGCTATATCAATAGATAAAAGTGTAACTATAACTTCTAATGGTATTTTATTATAATAATTCCAAAATTCTCGTTTTGTTTTAGGTAATTTAAAATTCATAATCATATATACTACAAAGAATATAAGAGACAATAGCCCCATTGGTATGCCCAACTCTAAACATTTTTCATATTTATTTACAATCTGCTGATAATAAGAGTATCCATATTCAAATGGATTGCTATCTATTAATTTTTTTGAAATAGAAATATAAGCATCAATATCATCATTTACATCTATTGCTTGATTTTCAGCATAATAAAAATATCTACTTATTGGTTTATATTCTGTATTTCCTATTTTTCTATTTACTAAATTATTATTTTCAAACTTTGCTTGATAATATCCACTTGCATTTTCTTTAAAATCATTTAGTGTTTTATAATCAGTATTAGTTGTGATTTCACCTGTAGTGTTATTTTTTATAAAATATTCAATACCTCGCATTTCGTTTAATATTATTTTAGATTCAGACTTCAGATTTTCTGCAAGCTCTTTTTCAGTCATATTTATATTGTCTTCACTGTCATAATAATAAATACCTTCATTATAGTCATAATAATATGAACCCATTGCTCCAGCATTTGAACTATATTTATCTTCATTTTCCGAATCTATAACAGAATATTTTAAATTTGTTAAAATGCTATTCATAACCTTATGATTAAAATATTTACTTTTAAAATAATTTGTTTCTATATGCATACCATTCTCTTGCACATCTGAAGTCATTAAATTATAAGTAAAATCAGCATTATAGCTATATGCCAAAAATGAAATATTAATTCCTAAAAAAATTGATAAACATATTAAAAATCCTAATAAAAAAATATTTTTTAATTTTTTCATTAATTCACCTCTATATTTTTTCTATTTTATATCCAATCCCCCACACAACTTTTAAATATCTAGGCTCCTTAGGATTTATCTCGATTTTTTCTCTAATTCTTCTAATATGAACAGCCACTGTATTTTCTACATTAAAACTCTCTTCTTTCCATACTTTTTCATAAATTTCGTCAATCGAGAAAACTCGTCCCTTATTTCTAAGCAGCAATTCTAATATTCTATATTCTATAGGAGTTACTTTTACATTAAGGCCATCTACTTTAACTTCCTTAGTAGAAGTATTTAATTCTAAGCCACCACTTTTCAAAATATCTTGTTGTAGTGATTCATTGCTAAAGTTTCCTAAGTTCATATATCTTCTTAAATTTGATTTTACTCTTGCGATAAGCTCTAATAAGTTAAATGGTTTTGTTATATAGTCGTCTGCTCCTATATTTAAACCTAAAATTTTATCCGTATCCTCTCCTTTTGCTGATACTAAAATTATAGGTATATTTTTGTCTTGTCTTATTTTTATAGTCGCCTTAATTCCATCTAATTTAGGCATCATTATATCCATTAAAATAAGATGTATATCTTCTCTCATCAATATATCTAATGCTTCTAATCCGTCATAAGCTTTAAATACTTTATACCCCTCATTGTTTAAGTAAATTTCTATCGATTCTACTATTTCTTTATCGTCATCGGCTACCAATATATTATACATAATCTAATATCCTTTCATTTCTCATGTGCTATTATATTTTATAATAACACATTCAAAACAATTATACACGCCTATCCTCCCTTATTAAATTATCAAATTTATACTTTGATAATAATAATTAATTTTTACATACTACTTTATATAAATCTTAACTTTTTCTTACAATAAAAAAACTGAACTCGAAAGTTCAGTTTTTTTATTTATATAAATTTTTAATTATTATTTTAATAATTCAAAGTATCCTGATGGATGGAAGAAATATATATGACCACTGTTTTTATCTACTAAGTATGCCATATCACCATCACATTGTGGTAAGAAAACATATCCTTGTATACCTTTTTCTTTTATGCATGTATATGTATTTTCATCGCCCATATAATCATATCCTGCAACCCCTGGTTCATAAGCTTTTACAAGTTGTAATGCTTGTGATTGAGTTAATGTAGTTTTTTGTTCTACAACTGTTTGACTTTCTTCAGCTTTAGGTTCTTCTTTATTTACTACATTAGTTGTAGGTTGAGTTGTAGCTTGTGGTTGTTTTTGTTCTGTTGCAGTTGTATTTACTGCTACATTTTCTTTTTTAGCTACAGCATCTTGAGTTTGATTATCAGTTTTTACTTCTGTTGTATCTTGTTTTTCAGTTGCTTCAGTAGCTTGTTCTTTAACTTTGTCAGTTTCATTTTTATCAGTTTTAATATTTGTATTAGTTGCTACAACCTCTGATGTTTTTTGTTCTTCTTTATTCGAATTATTTGCGTAAGCTTCTCTTACTGGACCTACTACCATTAAACCTACACATAATACTGAGATAACACTTATAATAGCTTTTTTCATAACACTTGCCTCCTATTCAGACCCTTTTGTTTTATTGAATGAATTTTATTATTTCTTTTATTTAATTTATACTATTATAATATCATCAAAATTTTTAATTTGTGGTTACACAAATGTTACTTTAGATTACAAATTCGTAACAAATATACGTAGAAATTTGTAACAATTTTTTACTATTTTGTAACAAGGATTAAACGAATTTTTTTATCATATTTTCAATCTTTTCTATAGTTACATCTCCATTAGAAGTTTCATCTAATATTTTACCATCTTCATAAATTCTTATTACTGGCAAACTCAATACTTTTTGTTTTATAGCTATTCTTGGAGCCCTTTTAGTGTCTATATCACAGAATTTCATACTTTTATTGTATTTTTTAGATAATGCCTCTACACCTGGAAGTAATTCTTTACATGGTTGACATGTTTCGCTCCAAAATTCTACAACAACTTTTCCTTTATATTTTAAAACTTCTTCTTCAAATGTTTCTTTATTTACACTAATCATTAATATCGCCCCCAAGTTAATCTAATTTATATATTTTTCAACATTTATAGCTGCTATCGCTCCATCATTACAAGCTGTTATTACTTGTCTTAAGTCCTTTGATCTGCAATCACCTATTGCATATACACCATCTATATTTGTCTTCATATTTTCATCAGTTTTTATGTAACCTTTCTCATCTAGATTTAACAATCCTTTAAATAAATCTGTTTGAGATTTTAATCCTACAAAAACAAACAATCCTATAATTTCGTCATCTTCATCTGCTATAAATACACTTTCTTCATTTGTCTTTAAATTTTTTACTTTTATTCCATTTAAAACATCTCGACCCAATAATTCAATAATTTTTACATTGTTTATTATTTCTATATTATCTTTTTCTCTACATTTTTCTTCTATATATCCACTACATTTAAGTTCATCATATTTACTTAAAATTGTAACTTTTTTAGCAAATTTAGATAGATATAAACTCTCTTTTACTGCACTTTCGCCCCCTCCAGCAACATATACATGTAAATCTTCAAAAAGGTGACCATCGCAAATCGCACAGTAAGATAGTCCTCTACCTAAAAATTCATCTTCTCTATCTACATTTAAATTCTTATGTTTGCATCCAGTAGCTATAATAACTGATTTTGTTTTGTAAGTATTATTTTTGCATTTTATAGTTTTTATTTCTTTGTTTAATTCTATATCTAAAACTTTATCTTTGATAAACTCTGCATCAAACTTTTCACATTGTTTTATCATTCTTTTTGCTAATGAAGCTCCTGTTTCATCTTCTATAGAACCTGGATAATTTTCTATCACTCCAGTATTTAGAATTTGGCCTCCAAATAAATTTTTCTCTATTATTAAAGTTTTTAATTTGGATCTTGCTGAGTATATTCCTGCGCTTAATCCCCCAGGGCCTGAGCCTATTATTATAACATCATAAATATTATTCATTACATCGCCTCAATACAATTATAAATCACTATCTTTTATATTTTCTAATAATGCACCAACTTTTTGTGAAATATTTTTCATAGTATTTTCTTCAAATGGTGATTCTAAATTTCCTATTTCTACAATTTCTAAAAACGACTTAGTTCCACCTATTTTACAGATATTTATATAATCATCCCAAGCCTTTTTAAAGTCTTCATTTGACTTGTTTAAAAATTGGAATGCACATACTTGAGCAAGTACATAATCAATATAGTAGAATGGATTTTTGAAAATATGCCCTTGTTTAAACCAATAACAACCTTTTTCTAAAATATCTATATCTCTATAATCTCTATGTGGTAAGTATTTTTTTTCTAAATCTCTAAATACTTGCTTTCTCTCATCTGGTGACATATCTGGATTTTCATAAATTCTGTGTTGGAATTCATCAACAATCACTCCATAAGGTATAAACTTAATTGCCGAACTCATATGATAGAATTTATATTTTAATGTATCTTCTTTAAAGAATAATTCCATCCAAGGATAAGTTATAAACTCCATACTCATTGAATGTATCTCACAGCTATCTAAAGTTGGGAAGTTTATTTCATACATTTCTATATCTCTAGACATGTATAATTGGAATGCATGACCTGCTTCATGAGTTAATACGTCTATATCTTCTGATGTATTGTTAAAGTTAGAGAATATAAATGGACTGTTATAATTAGGTATATGAGTACAATATCCACCTGCTGCTTTTGATTTTCTAGTCACTAAGTCCATAAGCTCATTTTCCGTCATGTAATTGAAAAATTCAGCTGTTTCAGGCGATAATTCACTATACATTCTTTTACCATTTTCAATTATGTATTTTTCGTATTCTTCTCCACCTTTAATAGTTGCATTTCCGCTTTTAAATTCTATAGATTCGTCTGCAAACCAAAAATCATCTATACCTATTCTTTTAGCTTGTCTTTCATAAAGCTTATTACATAGTAAAACTATATAATCTTGTACTTCTTTTCTCAGCTTCTTGATCATATCTTCATTATAGTCACTTCTATTCATTCTTATATAGCCTAACTCTGTAAACGAATTGTATCCAAGTTTTTTAGCCATTTTATCTCTTACAGCAACTAATTTATCAAATAGTTCGTCAAATTTAGCTTCATTTTCTTTAAAATAGCTGTAATACAACTTTGTCGATTCTATTCTTGTTTCTCTATCTTTATCCATCATATACTTCATAAGTGATGATAAATTATGAGTTTCACCTCTATACTCTATTTTTGCACTTGCTAAAAGCTTTGTGTACTGAGAGCATAACATATTTTCTTCTTGTAAATCTTCTATTATATCTTTTGAGAAAGATTTTATAGAATCCTCACAAATATTATAAAATTGTCTGCTAAAATCATTTATTATTTCTTCTTTAAATTTAGAATTTACTATAGCCTTATAAAAATCACAATTTAAATCTTCATAAAAAGGCATATATTCATCCCAGTATTTTTTCTCTTCTTCATAATATTCATCACTCGTATCTATACTATATCTTATAGATGCAATAGTAGAATTTGATTGAATATCATTTCTTATTTTATTTAATTCTAATATGTACTTTTTTTGTTCCTCATAAGTATTTGAATTATTTATTTTATCTACTAATTTTGTGAAGTCTTCTTTTATATTTTCATAAGAAGAACGTTCGTATTTATATTGTGAAAATTTCATATTGTCCTCCAAAATTATGTTTTATATCTAATTTAAATTTATCACATTTATATAAAATATTAAACAACTATAATCTATCTTGTAATTTTTCTAGCTAGTGTAGCTGTCCATATGCCCACCATAGTAACTCCCAATATCATCTCTATACTCGATAAAATAATACTTGTTCCAGTGGGAATTATATCTCCATAACCTACCGTAGTAAATGTAACTAAACTAAAATAAAGTGATTCTAAAAAATCTACTAAAATTATCTTTTTTTCTAATATTGAAAACCAAGATAGTCGATAGTTTATAAGCCTTCCACCTATACTTATCCCTGTAAATAAATAGATTATAGCAAATATCAAAATTATCTCAAGTGATGTAATCAGTGCGTAAGTCGGTCTTTCTCCATATCCACATACTATCCAAAATAACCTAGATTTAAATTTAGAAAATCCATCTAATGTTTTACATTCGCTACACTTATATAAATAGTGGTATTCTCCCGATATATTTAAAATTCTATTGCTCTCAAATTGGGACGCTATATTTTTATATGACTTATATACATTTTTATAATATGATTTATTTTTATCTTTAGATATGAATTTATCGAAGAAAGTATTTTCATTTAATTTTGTTATAAATTCATCGTCAAATTCCAACTTTGATATATCGCTTTTTATGATAGAAAATGATTTTAGATTACAATCCGAAAAATATATACTTTCAATCTTATTGCTATCGAATATACACTTTTTTAAATTTGATAATATAAATTGTATAGTTTTTATTGTATTTTTCTGAAATATAGATTTTCTCAAATTACTTTTTTCAAATATTGTATTTTCAAAACTACATTCAAAGAAATACGTTATATTTTTCTTTGTAAAATCAAAAAACTCTGTAGTTTTAAATTTTGTATTTAAAAACTCACATTCTAAAAATTCGCATCCCGAAAACGTACAATTTTCAAATTTTACATTTTTAAATATACAATTTTTAAATATGACAAATTCAAACTTAATATTAGAAAATGTTTTAAATATAGTTTGTGAAGTCATTTCAAACAATCCTATTCCAATATTATAAAATGTTTCAAACTTTAGATTTTCTATATCTTCAAAATCAACTATTTCCTTTTCAATCTGACCTTTTTGTCCGATAGAATCTTTTGTTATTATTTTTTTCTTTTTTATATCATTATTTATTGAACTGCCTTGCATATTTTTATTATTTTTAAATACTTCTAATTGATTATAATACCTATCTTTATTTTCAGCTAAGGAAATATCTAGAATTTGTTCGATATTTGCTCTCATTTCATTAAAATTATATTCATACATTACAAACTCCTTTATCCCTTCTAATTAGTTTATATAATAATTTAATTTTTAAATCTTAAAATCCCTTTATTTCAAATCCTAAATTTTAGAGTGAAGTAATATTTTTTAACAGCTAAAAATAAAATTATACAAAACATTAATTTTAAGCATTATTTGAATTTATTATTTTAAATTAGTTATTTTCTCACTTATACCTTAAGTGACTACCGTTTAAAAACGTATTTTTTTAACAAGATTTATGTATTGTTAATAATGGAGGTCTTATTATATGAATAAAAAAATAAAAGAAATTGAAGATAAATTACCAAAAGATTGTTGTAGTTTATGTAGCCATCTAACACTAGATGGTCCTGATGAATTTTTTAAATATGAAATAAAATGCGTCCTTAAAGACTGCACACCTAACCCGCAAGACTACTGCGAGTATTTCGAAGCCGATCACAACGACTTGACTACCTCTGATTTAGACAACTTGTATTTAAATTTTTTAGAATCTTGTTTAAGAGTTAAATATGAAGATTATTTAAACAGTATCTACTGGAGATTATTCAGAGAGCAAATATTGTATAAAAATCACTCTCGTTGCTCAATTTGCCACTCTAAAGAAAATGTCGAAGTATACCATTTAAACAAAAAATTTGGGCGTGAAACAGAAGATGATGTTATCTTGCTATGCTCAAATTGCTTAAAAAAGGATGAATAATTTTCCTAAATTCACGCAAACTAAAGAAAAAATTATGGAGGTATTTAACCTATGAAAAATTTAAAATGTAATGCAGAAAGATGTGTTTATAACGACAACTGTGAATGTTTTGCAGGAAAAATATGTGTAGATGGTACACAAGCTGTAACTACAGCTGATACTTATTGTGCTACTTTTAGAGAAAATGAAAATCCTTCTTTCTCTAGTGATGCTGGATGTTGCTGTCATCACGACCATGCAGTTGGAACTTCAGAAATAAAATGTGAAGCTGTAAACTGTGTATACAACCAACAAAAAGTCTGTAGCGCGCCTGCTGTGCAAATTAACGACTTAGATGCTAGCTGTAATACTTTTAAAGCTAGATAAATTTATTAGAAATTAATATATTTTAACTAAAAATAGATACTATCATAATGTGGTATTTATGATAGTATCTATTTAAAATGCTTATTTTTATTTATTATTGTTACAATCTTTAGTTATGTATTCTTTGTTTGCTTGTAGATTTTTTCTTTGCTCAATTATATTTTTAATATAATCGATATCATCTCTTATTATTCTATGTTTAATTTCTTTAGAATTAATTTTACATATCTTAAATCCAATTTGAATAGCATATCCAAGTCCAAAAGCACTTATAATAGTACCCAGCCCTACACTACCACCTAAAATCCATCCACAAACTAAAACAGTAAGTTCTATGCATATTCTAATAGCTCCAACTGGTTTAGAAAACTTTTTATTAAGCGCTAACATAAGACCATCTCTAGGTCCGCTACCAAGCCCTGCTCCCAAATATAATACTGTTGCAATTGCAGAAATAATTATTCCAATTATCATCATCACAATCCCCATAAATAAATTATCTGCAACTGGTACAATATTCATAGATTTTATAATATCTAAAAATACACCTATAAAAATCATATTTAAAACAGTGCCCCAGCCGACACCCTCACCTAATGCAGCATCTAAAATTACTATCACCAAACCTACCATTATTGATGCCTGCCCCATAGTGATTCCACTCTTAAAAGATAGTCCTTGATGAAGTACATCCCAAGGCGATACACCTATCTTTGCATTAAGCATTACAACAATTCCAAGACCATATAATATAAACCCTGCAAATAGTCTTATTAATAAATACAATATTCTTTTCATATAATACCCCCTTAATTTTATACAAAAAATAAAGAGAACTATAATACATTAATACTATAATTCTCTTCATATAATTTAATATTAAAATCTAAACTACACAGTTTTCTATTTGAACTAATGTATCTCCGCAATTCTTACAAATTATAAGACTTACTATATAGCTATTGTCTACTTTATTAGCTCTTAAAAGCTTATTGAAAGATTGACCTTCGTATTCTTTTTGAATATCACTTATTACAAATTTTTGATCTTTAGTGTATATATAGAAATGATACTCTAGGAATGCAAAGAATTTTTGTTTTTCTTTAACTCCATCTAAACATTCAACACATGCTTCTTTATAATATTGAGTATCAAAGTCGATTTCGTCTAAATCTCCAATCATATTAAGTATATCATCTAAACTTATACCTGTTACAGGTTTTTCTTCGTCATTTAGTAAACATACATTTTTGTTTTCTTCTAATACGTATTCTTTTTCATCATAAACAAATTTTAACATATCTAGGCTCCTTAATTAATCTATCTCTGATGCAAACAAAGTCGGGTCATCTACTGCATCTTGATACTCATCCTTTGTTATATATCCTTGTTCTAGCATATCATCAAGTACCTGTATTTGTCTAGCCTTTGCTTGGTCGTGCTCCCTAAATCTGTAAGGGTTATTTGTTATCCCAGCTAGCATTGCACATTGTGCCAAGTTTAGTTCCGATACATCTTTATTGAAGTAAACCTTTGCTCCCTTCGCAACGCCATATGCTGATTTTCCTAAGTATATATTGTTTAGATAAGTACATAAAATTTCGTCTTTTGTCATTACCTTATTCATCTGAATAGCATTATACATATCTAAAACTTTTCGCTTATATGTTTTGTCTTCACTTGTAAGTAAATTTTTCGATACTTGCATATCTATAGTACTTCCACCTTGTGTTGAAGAAGTCACCAAGTTGTTTAGTGCAGATCTTACAAGTGCCTTTATATCCACTCCATGATGCTTATAAAATCGCCTATCTTCCATAGCTACAACAGCATGTTTTAAGTCATCTGGTATTTGGTCATCACTTACGACTTGACTACTTATATAATTTTCTCTTATCAATTCCTTTGTAACCTGTGGTGCTCCCTGAACTGCATATAAAGCAAATCCAGAGAATACTATTCCTCCAATAACAGCTAAAATTAAAAATACTGAAGCTAATTTAGTAGCTATTTTTAATCTTTTCTTTCTGTTTATTTTTTTCTTTCTATAATAGATTTCTCTTTCTAACTCAAATTGTTCGCGTTCTTCGCGCTTTTTTCGAGCCTCTTGTATAGACTCTTTGTTTTTATTAGTCCTAGTATTTTTTATATTAGAATTTTGTTTCTTAGCATTATTATTGCTGTTTTTCCCTGTATTTCTATTATTGTTGGTAGTTGAGCTAACTTTGCGTCTTCGTATTCTGTTTTCATTATTCTCAGCCATTTTTACCTCCTTTTAATAAATAGATTATACAATGAAATAAGAACAAATAAAAATACAAATTTGTAAGATAAGGATTTTTAATTGTTTTGTAATATTTTTTTAATCTTTTTTTAAATTTATACTTCTTACTTATGTATAATTTTTATTTATATTAGGATGGCTGATTTTAAGATATATTTATAGTCTGTTTAATATGATATTTATAAATTCCGACATCATTATTTATCAAAAGTACAATAGGCTCTTTCATATTATCAAGAGAAACACATATTTTTATTATCTTACTTTCTCCACTGTTTAATTTGCCTAAAAACCCATAAATATTTTGATTTTTATTTATAAAAGTATCTTGTAATTTATTATCTTGGTAAAATTGATATTTTATTTGAGATAACTCCAGGGGTTCGAGACTAGTATTGATTACATTAAACGTCAATATTGCAAATTTGTCATAATCATCACTTATCTCGACATTCTTTTGCTCTAATTCAATATCTTTTAATGAGATGTTTATCTGCTCAGTTGAATTTTTTAAATAATTTGTATCATTATAATCTTTTTCATCTAGTGCATAAATACTATTGTTTAAAGAAACTAATAATATTATCAATAAAAATAATCCTAGTCTTTTTATATTCATAAAATGCTCCTTTTTTAAATTAATATTTTAATTTAAATTTTATTTTGATTTGTTTATATTCTAAAAACCTTGCAAATACGACATATTAAAATGTTTTTATATTAAAATTTTATACAAAGTATATGATTTTATGCACTATTTTATTTTACCATTTTTTACCTAGAATATTTTTTTGTTTTTTTGTTGCACTTTTTGTCGATATTTGTTATTATAAATATACAGTTATTCCCCGATAACTGAAATTACTCCCCAAAATAAAAAAGTCTAAATAGACTTTGCGTATTAAGATAATTCTTATACGTTATAAAATATATTCCCTAATACCCCTTTTTATAATATATTTTAATTAAGAGAGCCCTAGAGATCGGACATTTGCTAGGGCTCTCATTTTTTATTCAATTTTTTTATATAAATGACAAAACTCCACTATCATGTTTTATTTCATCTTTTATAAACATTAACTTACAATAAAACTTATCTAATGTATCAATATCACCATTTTCTAAATTGCTTTTTATCAAAGATATGTAAATATCCTTCTTTTCTAATTTAGATTGGCTTATTATCTTGGTAATAATCTCAGTTATTGTCTGGATATTTTGGTGCATATTATTTTTTAAATTTCGCTTATTAATCACATTCAATACTTCACCTTGATGTATATTACCTACAAACAACTTATTATGTATAAAAACTGCATTTTGTAAATTTAAATTAGGTATTATAAAATCTTCTTTTAATAAATCTGATTCAAATTTTACAAATTCAATAAATAAGTCTAGTATAAAATAAATATTATTAAATCTCTCATCTTCTAAATCAAATGTATCCATAATTTTAATTACAATTACATCATTTTCAAATCCATTATCGCTATCTTTAAAATATATATCATCTAAATCTTGATTATTTAGATATTTTTTTATGACTTTATATAAATTTTTATTTTCGACTTTTAATATAAGAAGTTTTTCGTCCATATTGTTTAGTTCAAATCCTATATATCTTTGTATAATGTCGTTGTTCAAGCTAGATGCTTTTGATACAACTAAGTCATTTATCAACGATTTAAAATCCATCTCAGTTAATTTTCTATAATATGTATCGCTTATTTTTTCACTTTTTAAATTTCCAACTATAATTTTATAATTATCAACTATACTCTGTCTCAAACTATCTTGTTTGCAGTTGTATTTATTTGATGAAGCTTTTTCTAATTCTATTTTTATTCCTTTATCAAATAATTCTCTGGCCTTTTTAATTATTATCTTTTCTTCATTTATAGTAAATTTATATCCTATTGCAGCATCAGTTATAAATTTGCATAATTCTCTTAGCTCGTTTAAATTATCATTTACTTTACTTATTAAAAATATATTTATCTCTTCTTTTTTAGAATAAAAACTACTTATATATAAATATATTCCTTTTATTTTGTTGTATATTTCGTCATTTTTATAATCATAGATTTGATTTATATAAATCAAGATATGGATAGATGCTAGTACAGAGTATTTATATTTATTTATGTTGATATCTAAATCTTTATAAAAATCTTTTTCTAGTATTGTATCAACTATGCAAGTTAATATATCTTGTTTTAAAGTGGTTTTTTCTAAAGTAGAAATATACTGAAGTATATTTGTTATATTTTTATATACCTTTTCGCTTATATATTGAAGTGATTTGAAGTAATATACAAAAGCTTTATTTATTGGGTCTTCTTTTAATCTAGTTTTATTCAAATTAAAATACTCTATAAAATAATCTTCTTTATCTATCAAGCTGTATTTTGTAACAACATAATATATGTATTCTGGCAAAAATTCAAATTGCTTATGTTTTTTGTCTATATGTTTAAATAAATCTAATTCATAGGATTTTTCAGATTCACCTAATTTCTTTAATATATTTTCTATAAATTTATTATCATCAGTATATATCTCACATTCATCTATAAAATATTCAAAGCTTCTCAAATATTCTAAAAGAGAACACTCATCCAGATTTCTCTCTTCATATAAATAAGTCATATAGAGCTTTTTATATTGATCTTTATCTTTTAAAATCCTTTCGTTTTGAAGTGCAAACTCAACTATTTCCTTATTGTATATAGATTTTTCAATCATTACTTCAAATGCCTTTTTCTTAAATAAATCATCTCCAAACTTAAACTCATCTATGAATATATCTTTATTTTTTATTATATATTCCCTTATAATATCTATATTATTTATCTTGTAAACTTCGTTATACCCTAGCTTTATCAATATATTTTCATTTTTTACATCTTCAAATTTATAGATTATATTATTGTTTTTATTTTTAATTAAGATACAATTATCTTTTATCAAGTCTTTGTAGTCAGTATAACTCAACATTTCGTATTTTAATAATTCTAAGAAGTATTCTTTAAATAGTTTTATTTTTTCATAATTAAGAGTTTCATAGTAATTATATTTATAGATAGTTTTAACTATAATCATGCAGCAGTCTGTTATTATTTTTTCTTCTGTATAATAAGAAACTATATCTTCTATATATGGTTTAATTTTTTCTATAGCGTTATTTTTAATATATCTATAAATAAATGCTTCTAAGCATTTATTATATCCTTTTGTGTATTTATAAACTTCTTCCATAATTATAGCTATATCTAAATCATAAATATATTTATTATAATTGTTGAGATTAGTCATAAAATCTATACTTCTTTTAATTATATTATTATGAACTAAGTCATTATGTTTTATAATTTTGCATAGATTTTTAAATTTAGATATAAATTCTTCATCATATTTATTTATCTTTATAAAATAATTTAAATCCATCTCTAAATTATCTTTTGTGTTATCGTTACTATCATAATACATACTTATTATATTTAATATTTGTTTTGTATCGTCTGTAAGGATGTAATCCCTTTTATAACACTCTCTCATATATTGATAGATAATATTGTCTACTATTTTGTATTTATATATAAATTTTTCACATATATTAATAAATACTAAATTATTATAATAGTTATTTTCATAAGCTATTTTTACTAGCTCTATAAACATATCTTGATTTGGAAAAATCCCTAAAACATCTAACTCCACTATATTATCTACTATATTTTTAAATATTTTTTCTTTTCTAAAATCTACTTCTCTAATATTTTGATTCTTTGTAGGTTTAGTAATTTTAATTGATTTTATCATTTCATAGACACTATCTTGTTTTTTTATTGTATCGTTAAGTTCTATACTTATAGCTTTAATTATTTCTTTATTTTGATCTGAATATAAATCTAATTTTATACTATTTCTTATTTTGTCTAAAATTTTCTCATAATCACTTTTATTTTTGAAAATATATTTATTTTGGATTAATATATCAACCATCATTTTATTGAGCTTTAGATTGTTTTTATATATATTTCTGATAAAATCATCTGTATTTTCATATAGTTTATATAGTGAAAATCTATAACTTAAATTATCATTATATAGCTCATCTCTTACTTCAAAAGGATTTTTACAAAAATAATTAGCTAAACTATTTTTAAATTCTTTATAATACTCTGGTAATGTTTCTTTGCTCAATCTTTTAAATTTAAAGTCTGTATTTACTGTGGCTTTTGTCATTGTAAAAGACTTTCTGTATAAAACATCGTCATTTAAAACCAATATTTCCTTTGGCTCTTCAGGAAGATAATAAAATGCATTTTTATCATAATACTCAAGATCACATCCTGCATAATTTTCAAACTTAAATATTATTCTATATTTTCCTGAAGTTATATCGCAAATTTCTATATGGTGTATATTTTGAATAATTGTATTTAAATACTCATCATCTAATTCTTTTATAAAGATCAATTCTTTTTCAGTAAAAGATGTCTTTTCTCTCAATGATTGTCTTAATTTATTTTTTAAATTATCTATTTGTTCTAATTTTTTTTGCTCAATATTTTGATTTTTTAATTCTACACTTTTAATGTATTCTAGATATTTTATATAATTATTGTTGTATATTGATAATAAAGCTAAGTTTTCATTATATATTGATAGATGAGATATCAAATCTATTTTCATCTTGTCGCCAATTGTATTAAATCGTCTATATTCACAATATTTTTGTATAATATAATCAAACATCTCTTTATAGTCGTTATATAAGTCTTTATTTATAAATTGTAATAAATACTCGTAAATTTCTACATTATCTTGGTTTATCTCATGCTTTAGAAATAATATATTTTCTTTTTTATAGAATTTTTCACAAAATTGTTTTATAAATATATTGTTAAATGTTATATTATTTATTCCATCTAAATACTTTATATCACTTAGTATCATCTCAAATTCATCTTTTATAGACTCATTATCTAATACTGAATAGTATGCTAACCTTGTCTTTAGGGTCTTTCTGCCATCTTTTATATTCTCGTATTTATTTTCATAACTATCTATTAAGTATTTATTTTCTTTTTTTAAAATATCTAAATTATACTTTTTATATAAAACATATAGGATTCTATAATCAATATAATTTAAAGACTTATATAAATTTTCGAGTTTTTCTATCTTATTGTTATCTAGAGGCTTGTCTTTTTTTAAAAAACTTTCTATTAAAAAATCAATAACTTTTTCATCATTAAAGCTGCCTTCTTTATAAATAGATTTATCTTTTTTTAAAATATCATCTAATTTTTCTGTATTATTTTCTATAAATAAAGATAATACATAATTTCTATATATGTATTTGTCCTCTTGGAGATTATTTGCTTTGTAAAGTAATTCTGATATTTTGACTTGTGACTTTGTAGTTTTATTATTTGCTAAATCTAAGATGTATTTATCTAATAAATCAAGTGCTTCATAGTAGTAGTATGTATAGTAATTTAAGCCGACTTGTCTTTTATACTTTTCTAACTTATCCTCTATATTTTTTTGTAATATATTATAACTCATATAATAATCACTACCTTTGCATATGTATTTTTAACTGATATAAATTTATTTCATGTTCAGATTTTTTTGTATAAATTAAAATTTTGCAATCTGTATTTATATCTTTGTTTTTATTTTTAGATTTAAACTTATTTTTACCTTGTATAAATATAGATGAGTTAAATCTCATCATCTTGTTTTTAAAAATTTTGCTTAGAGTTTTGTTTATTGAAGGGTTTAGTAAATCTCTGCATTTACCTATTTTTATAGTGGAATTTTTATTGTTATATATATCGTATTTATATATATAATCTAAATCTTCTATATAGTATATATTTAGTAATTTTTTTAAATAAACTTCATCTTTTATACTTTGATTTATACTTATTTGATTTTCTTTATGTTCTATATTATTTTTAATATTAGGTTTTGTTTTGATAAGATAATCTTCATATCCTAAAATATAAAAAAATAAGTTAATTTCATATATACTATAAATTTTTATATTCAACCTTTGATAAACACTTAAAGGAAATCCATCATCTAAAAATTTTAGATATGATTCAAATTTATCATCATTAAATATTTTTACTATATCAAGATTTTTATTTAAAATATTTTCTTTTTTATATTTTTCAGCATCTAACTTAAATATATCATATAATTCATCTATAGTTTTAAAATTATAAATATTGTGAGCTGTTTCTCTATCTTTTAAAGTATTAGTTGATTCAGGTATGTTTTCCTGTATATTGTCTTCTTTTATTTTAAAATCTCTGTTTGTAGTGTTATCTAAATTAATATCACTTCCAATGACTTCTTTAAATACTTCCTTAATTAAAGAATCTTTATAGTCGTATTTTTTTATTTGATTTATATTATTAATTAAATTTATCTCTCCTAATTGTTTTAAGTTTTTTTCTATATCTTTTATATCATGTTCATTTATTTCTTCTTTATTATTTAAGATATCTTCAATTTGCTTATATTTATCCCTTGAGTATTCTAAATTCAACATAATCCCCCCTGAATTTATTTTATAAACTTTATTTTATATATTTTCAGATATCACCACCTTAAAATACTAATTTTTAACTTAATATTTCTTATATTATACTATATTATTTCTTATTTTTTATTTGACGCTGTCATTTAATATATTATTTATACAAAAAACTATATTCTCCATAAAATCAATAATCCCTATATTTTTCACAAAAATAAAAAAACATAGGATATAATATACATAAATTTATATTACAGGAGGTAAACAAATGTTATCTTATAATGAACAGTTTCAATTAGCACTAGAACTAGCAGTAAAAAAACACAAAGGTCAAACTGATAAATCCGGCAATCCATATATACTACATCCTCTGCATGTAATGGAAAATGTAAAAAGTAAAGATGCTAAAATCGTAGCTATACTCCACGATGTAATTGAAGATACTGATGTAGATTCTGAGTACTTGCTTGAAATTGGACTATCACAACATATCGTCGATGCTGTTGTTTTGCTTACAAGATATGATCCTAAACAAGATTATCAAGAATATATAAAAAATCTAAGCTCTAACAAATTAGCAAAAGAAGTCAAACTTGCTGATTTAATGCACAATATGGATTTAAAAAGACTTCCATCTTTAACTGAAAGAGACTTAGATAGAAATAGAAAGTATCAAATAGCATATCATTGTTTAATAAATTGTTAATCTGTATAAATATAATATTTCATATAAATTATAAATCTGAATTATATGTATTAAAATTCACACGAATTCCTATATATTCATATGATATAATGTAATATATAGGAATTTTATTTTTATAAAAGGGGGTAAATAAATGGACTATAATTATTCAAATAATCATGAAGATAATTTTCAAGATGAATCTGCTGAAGTTATAGGTTATTGTGAAATTTGTGACTGTGAAATAAAGGCGACGGATAAGTACTATCATTTTTATGACTACGATATGATATGTCCTAAATGTGCAAAACTGAGTTCTGTTGCCAAATGTGAAAAATGTAACACTTATTTTAAAATCGGCGATTTAACAAAATATGAATACAATTCCGAAATACACTACTTCTGCAACGTCGATAAACCAGAAGACAAAGCCACAGCAAATCATTCTGATAAAACTATTTCATCTGAACAAATTTAAGTTACAAAATACATACCTTATAAATACCGCATAAAAATATTCCCACCTGAGATATAGTACTTTCTCTTGTGGGAATATTTATTTTATATTAAGCAATTAAATTTCGATATTTTCATTTATAAAGTTAAAAACTTTATCCCAATATGCATCTGGGTCGTAGTCCTTCGCTTCAGCATGTCCTGCTTGTTCAACTATATATAAGTCCTTTTTACAGTTTGCAACATTATAAACTTCGTATACCATATCAGTTGGAACAAAGTCGTCTTTTCCACCATGGATAAATAACATCGGCTTTTTACATTTTTTAACTTGTTCTAAACTAGATGCCTCTGTAAAATCATATCCAGCTTTTAAATTTGCTACTGTACTAGATATATTTAATATCGGGAATGCAGGAAGTGAAAATCTTTTATCTAATTCACTTTCAAATATATCCCATACACTAGTATATCCACAATCTTCTATGTATCCAACTACATTACCTAAATTATCTCCTGATGTCATCATAGTTGTAGCACCACCCATAGATACTCCATGAAGTATTATTTTAGATTTTGGGTCGTTTTTTACTATCCAATCTATCCAACATGATATATCTTCTTTATCTAACCAGCCCATACCTATATATTCACCTTCGCTATTTCCATGAGCTCTATTATTAGGAAGTAAAACATTATATCCCTCTTTGTAGTATTTTTCAGCATAAGACATCATATTATCGTTATTTGATTTGTATCCATGTATTAAAACTACCCATTTATCAGTTTGTTTTTTTTGAATTTTATATTTAGCTTTTAATTTTAATCCATCATTGCTTTTAATTTCTGCAGATGATGTAGTATTTTTGAATTTTTCTCCCTTTTTCATTTCTTTAGTTTGATTTGATTTTATAATATTTTGGGCATCTTCTTTTATATTAATCTTATCTTCTTCATTTATTTCTCTATTTACTGAGTCACTTACTGGTGATAGCGCATAATTTACAAAATAATCTCCTATAGCATATCCTATCCCCGTCAATGCTAATAAAGTTACTATAATTCCTATTACTAATTTCTTTTTCACAATATTCCTCCTTAAGATCATAAAATATTTTTTATATAAAATATTTTGATTATCAAAACTTATGATTCACTTATTAAAATATACATGAATAAAGATTAAATTTCAATAAATTTCTTCAAAAATTATATATTATTTTTTATTGAAATTTATTCCATTTACTTTATAATACATAATATGTATATAAATTTTGGGAGATTTTTAAAATATTATATTATAGAAAGGACTTTTTATTATGCCAGCATGGAGTTTTCATATAAAATTAGCTACTGAAATTTCAAATACTTTAGCTTTAAATAAAGAAGAAGAAAATCTTTTTATACTTGCAAACTTAATTCCAGATATTAAATCAGGTTTCTTAATACCTATGGATAATCCAATATCATCAAAATTCTCACACTATTATATTTATAAAGATGAGCTTAGCTTGCCAGATTTACAAAAGTATAAAGATAGATATTGGGCGAAAAACGATATAATCTCTACAGGTATCTACTGCCATATACTTTTAGATTATTATCTAAATAATTTATTAAAAGAACATTATTTTATTTATAATAGTGAAAATATTATCATAGGAATGAAGACCTTAGATGGTGTTTTTTATGGAGATAGGGAGTCTTGCATTAAGTTCAAACATAAAAACTTCAATCTTATTGCAAAGTATTTAGATATAGAAAATAAATTTACATTTCCAAAGAAAAATATCGACATAAAAACTGATAATGGAGTATATACAATTACTCCAAGTGATATTGAGCTTACTGAAAAGTGGATTTATGAAAATTATAAAAGTCAAATACCGACTTTTCCTAAAAATGAATTGTTTACAGAAGAATCTCTAAATAAATTTTTCGATGATTCCAAAAAGTTTGTACTTCGACATATTAAAAGTTAAAATATTATTTTTGTATAAAATAATAGGAGATATTGTAGATAATATAAAAATTCTACAATATCTCCTAAATTTTTTATTGTATATATTTTTGATTTTTTCTATATTTACTATTCTTATTTTTACTAAACTACTTTTCTTAAAGTTTGTCTTACAATAATTTTTCTATTTCTGTTTCTATTTTTTCTGGATCATCAGTTGGTGCAAATCTTTTTATTACGTTTCCATCTTTATCGATTAAGAATTTAGTGAAATTCCATTTAATATCATCACCGCTCGTATTAAATCCTTTTGAGCTCAAAAATTCGTATAGCTCTTGAGATTTTTCGTCTTCTGTAGCACTTGGTGCTTGCCCTCTTAAGTATTTATATACTGGATCCGCACCTTCACCATTTACGTCTATTTTTGAGAAACGTTTGAAAGTTGTACCATAATTTGTTGTACAGAAATTTTTTATTTCTTCATCAGATCCCGGAGCTTGTTCAAAAAATTGATTGCATGGGAAATCTAATACTTCAAAGCCTTTGTCTTTATATTTATCATATAATTTTTGAAGCCCTTCATATTGTGGTGTAAATCCACAACCCGTAGCAGTATTAACTACTAAAAGTACTTTTCCTTTATAATTATCTAAGGAAGTTGTTTCGCCGTTTGTATCTTTAACTTTATAATCGTATATCATATTTTTCTCCTTTATATTTATTAATTATTTACTTATAATCCTTTTTTATTATTTGTAAATTTAACTAAAAAATACATCAATATCTGATTATAATTTTTATTTTTAAGAATTTCATTTGAAATATTTTAATGCTAAATTATTTTAATAAATTCTTTATATCACTTTCTATTTTGCTCGGTTTTACAATTGGAGCATATCTTTTTACTACATTTCCATCTCTATCTATCAAAAACTTTGTGAAGTTCCATTTTATATCACTTCCCATTATTCCACCTTGTTGATCTTTTAAAAATCTATAAAGTGGATGTGCATTTTTCCCGTTGACTTCTATTTTTTCAAACATATTAAATGATACTCCGTAATTTAACTGGCAAAATGAATGTATTTCTTCATTACTTCCAGAGTCTTGTTTTGCAAATTGGTTGCATGGAAAACCTAGTATTTCTAATCCTGAATCTTTATATTCTTTATATAAATTTTCTAATTCTGCAAATTGAGGTGTAAAACCACATTTACTAGCTGTATTAACTATTAAAACTACCTTTCCTTCGTAATCTTTCATTTCTACTTCTTGTCCATTTATTTTTTTTGCTTTAAAATCGTAAAATTTCATTTTTCTTCTCCTAAAATATATTTTTATTTATAATTAATTTATTTAAATTTAATTTAATTCAATCAATTTGTGTTATTTTTTAGTTAGACAATTACTTGCCTAACTGATTTAACATTTTGTCTAAACTTTTCTTTAAGCTAATAAGTTCATCTACTTCCAAACCATTTATTTTACAGTACATTTCATCTGGAACTTTTTTTATGTCATCTTTTAAATCGATTGCTTTTTGAGTTAATTCTACAATTACCATGCGGTCGTCGTTTTTATCTCTGTATTTATTTACAAGACCCATACTTTCTAGTTTTTTTAAAACTGGAGTAAGCGTTCCGGAATCTAAATAAAGCTTTTTAGCTACTTCTTTAAATGGTGCTTTTTCAAGCTCCCACATAGCTAACATAGTCACATATTGAGTATATGTTAAGTTGTATTTTGATAATACTGGTTGGTACATTTTTATCACTTCTCTTGAAAGTGCATATAGAGAAAAGCACAACTGATTATCTAATTTTAACTTATCGTATTCTGACATATTTACCATCCTTCCAACAGTTTAGTAAAATTTAATTGATATAAATTGATTATATTTTCAATTAAACTTTAAGTCAAGTATTTTTTTAATATTTTAATTTTTTATCTCAATTTGTCGAAAATAGACAAGCGCTAATTAGTTGCATTTTCTAACTTTCTATATTATTATTTAATTAAGATTTTGTCAAGCCAGGAAGGTTACTTGCTTTCGTGGCTACTTTTTTCAAAATGTTAATTATTGTGCAGTAAGGAGGGAAATTTTCATGGATTACACACAATTTTTAGATTCAAACTCAATTAACTGGGATTATACAAAAATAATGGACATCTGTAAAATAAGCTATATTTTAGATCGATTTTCTATAAAGGAAAATGATAAAATCTTAGATGTAGGAACTGGTACAGGAATGTTGATACCATTTGTTCATCAACACAATCCAAAAGGTAATATAAAAGGTGTAGATAAATCAATTAATATGATTGAAATTGCTAAAGAAAAATTTAAAAATGTACAAAATATAGAGTTCCAATTAGCTGATGTCGAATCAGATGATATAAAAGGTACTTTCGATAAAATAATACTCTTTTCAGTCTTTCCGCTATTAAAACACAAAATAAGTACTACAAAAAAACTTATCGAAAATAATTTATCAGATGATGGAAAACTATTAATAGCTCATCCAGAAAGCAGAAAATCACTAAACTCATATATAGGAACAAATGCTCCAATATATACTCCAAAACTTTTAGATATTTATCAACAAAGAAATATGTTTAGACAGGCAGGATTATATGTAGAAGAAGCTTTTGAAAATGATCGTATATATTATATAATACTACATAAATAATTTTATTCTAATTTATATAAATATATTACGATTTAAAGTATAATTTTTATGATTTAGGAAAACTTATTTATAATTGTTTTTTATTATATTAAAACAATTTCTATTATATTAAATAATATACAATTAAGAATTTCAAATAAATTTAATAAAATGAGAATGCTTTTTGAATAAAACTTATAATTTAGAAGTGGTGCTTCTTAGTAAATAAGGAGTACAACTTAAAAACTCCTTATTTACTAGGTTATATAAAATAACTTATATAAATAAAGGAGCCAAAAATGAATAATACTACATTAGAAAAACTACAACTAAATGATTTAAAGGAATTAATCAAAGTCTACTGTGTAAGTTCTCTTGGTAAAGAGCTTATAGACAAATTAACACCTAAGAAAAATATCAATTCTATAAATACTATACTAAATGAAAACAAAGACGCTAGAAATATATTAAACAATAGTACACATATTCCACTTGAAGGTGTATTTAATTTAAATCCATTAATAAATAAATTAGAAAAGGGAATAACCTTAAATACTGAAGATCTTATGAAAATAGAAGCATTCTTACGAGGATGCAATAAAATAAAAATTTTCATGAAAAATATGGGCTTTTATGGTAAAACACTCTCTTCTTATGCATTAAATATAACAGATTTAAGTTTTATTTCAGAAGAAATAAATCACTGCATAAAATCAAATAAAATAAATACAAATGCTTCAAGCCAGCTTAAAAAAATAAGAAAAAGCATTGAGGCATGTGAAGATAAAATAAAAGAAAAGCTTAATAAATTTTTAACTTCAAGTTCAAATAAAAAATATATACAAGAATTTTTAATAAGTAAAAGAGATGATAGATATGTTATCCCTATAAAATCAACTTATAAAAATTATGTAAACGGTACTATCTTAGATATTTCCGCAAAAGGAGGTACCGTATTTATAGAACCCGATAATATATCAAAATTCAGCACACAACTTATTTCACTTAAATCAGAAGAAGCTATTGAAGAATATAAAATATTATCATATTTAACAGAATTAATTTTTGAAAATATAAACGAAATAAAAATAAATCTAGAAGTAATTTCTACTTACGATATGATATTTGCAAAAGCTAAGTACAGCCTAAATAATAACTGTATAACACCAGATTTAAATAATCATGGCTATATTAAATTAGTAAAAGCTAAACATCCACTACTTAAAGGGGATATAGTTCCTCTTGATTTTGAAATTGGAGAAAAATACAGAAATTTAATAATAACAGGCCCTAATGCTGGAGGAAAAACAGTAACACTAAAAACAGTCGGCATTCTCGTCTTAATGACACAATGTGGAATTGATATTCCTGCTGAAAAAGGAACTTCAATATCAATTTTTGAAAATATATTTGTCGATATAGGAGACGATCAAAGTATCGAAAATGCACTTAGCACATTTTCTTCTCATATTAAAAATATAGCTTCCATAATCAACAAAAGCAACAAATCTACCTTAGTACTTCTAGACGAAATAGGCAGTGGTACTGAACCAAATGAAGGAGCTGCTCTTGCAATAGCTATATTAGAAGAGTTATATGAAATGGGATGTATAACAATTGCATCAACCCACTATGGTGAATTAAAAAAATACGCCACTATACACCCTGATTTTGAAAATGCAGGTATGATGTTTGATAAAGATACATTAGAACCTCTTTATAAATTGACCATAGGACATTCCCAAAATAGCAATGCTTTGTTTATCTCTAAAAAAATGGGAATCAAAGACAAAGTCCTAAAGAAAGCTGTTAATTATATAAACAATAAAGATTATGCAATAAAATTAATTGATAACAACAAAATAAGAACTGAAACTCCAATAAACAATAAACATACTACTACTTTTGATTATTCTGTAGGAGACAAAATAAAACTTTTAGACAAAGATGATTATGCAATAGTATATTCTCCTATCGATAAATTTAATAACGTTCAAGTTTTATATAATAACAAATTTATAACAGTAAATGTAAAGAGAACTGAACCTTACTTAAAAGCTAAAGATTTATATCCAGAAGGTTATGATTTAAATACTTTATTTACTTCTTTTAAAGAAATCAAATTAAACAAAGATATTGCAAGGGGTTCAAAAAAAGCTCTCAAAAAAATCCAAAAGGAAATTAAAGAGAAAAATAATAAATGATTAAAAAATGAGGTTGTTGGATAAATAATCAACAACCCCATTTTTAATTGTCTTCTTTTATAATCTTTCTAATATATCTAAATCCTTGCGAAAATTTCTCAAAACTTTGTTCAAATTCACCCTTTGTTTTATAATTTACTCTCCAAATTCCATCTTGTTTATACATTACAATTTTTTTATTTTCTTTTATCCATCTATAAATGTTATCTTCTCTTTCATATCTCCAATCTAAGTTAGTATTGACTCTTGCCATATCATTTAAAATTTCTAATACACTTTGATATCTATCATTTGGATCTAAGTTTATACATTTTTCAGTTATTTCAATTAGTTTCCTTGGTATATGTGGGTAGTATTTTTTTCTGGCTGGGAATTCACCATTTACTATAGCCATTTTTAATTCGGGTAGATTTTTTCGTTTTTTGACTTGGCGATTGTATTCTTCTTCACCATTACACATTCTATATAAAGTGTTTCCAAATTGATAAATATCAATACGCATATCTACTTTTGAACTATAACATTGCTCTGGCGCAATATGTTTATAGTACACATTTTTTAGTTTGCCTACTCCATCTGAATTTATATTTATAGAAGACCCAAAATCAGCTAAAACTGCACAATTATAATCATCAATTAAAATATTACTCGGCTTTATATCACAATGTAAAATTTGATTTTTATGAATATAATAAATTCCACTTAATATATCTAGAGAATACTTTACTATTTCTCTTACAGTTAAATTTCTATTTTGGAGTATATCTTGTAGAGAGCCATTTTTATAATATGGCATAGATATATATATATTATCGTCATCATAAGTAGCATAATTTACTTTTACTATATTTTTATTTTCTATATCTTTAATTTTTCTTACTTCATCAAAATACTTACTACTTTCTTTTATAGTGTTTTTATCTATTTGTTTTAACATAAAAACTTCTTTTAATTGTGTATCTTCTACTATATATAAAGATGAATTGGCTCCATGTGACTGCACTTTTTTTATAATCTTCATATTTAACTTTGATTTTATTTCCATTTTTCAACTCCCCTACTTATAAATAATTCTTCTAATACCCCTTCCATCTTTATTGCCTCTTCCATATCATCTAAAATTTTCTTAACATCCTCATTATTTTCTAAGTCTCCAATATGAATTTTGTAGTATTTGATGTTATCTTCTTCGATAAAAATAGACACTAAATTTCTAACATAATTCAACTTTTGGGCTGTATTATAACATCTAGGCAAGACTATTTCATCTCTTCTTATTACTTTTTTAGTATTAGAAAAATATCTAAAAATGCTGAATTGTATCTTATCCGTAAGTATATCCATATCAATATATATCATGATTTTCAACTCCCCACTTTATATTACTATATAATATGAGGCTCAAATTCAAAAGATGAACCATTTTATTATTCTAAAAAAATAGTTCATCTCTTATATATATTTTAATATCTTACTTATCTCGGCTTTAAATACACAAGTCCATTTCCCTGTATTGTTCTAGGATATTCAAGTGTTTTTGTAAATTTTATTAGTTGCGCATACAACTCATCTGCTGTAAGTTCTCTCTGAAATACATCATCTGACCAGTTTTTGAGAAGAGCTAATGTCCCTGTAACATGGGGGGCTGCCATACTAGTTCCACTAAGACTAGCATATGTGTTATTTGGAAAAGTTGAAATAATATCAACACCTGGAGCAACACAGTCTATAACTAAATTTGCATTTGAAAAATATGCTGGAACTGCTTTTTTATTTACTGCTCCTACTGATATTACATCTACATATGCAGCCGGATATGAATATTCAAAATCGTCATAATCACCATCACCTTCATTACCTGCTGCACATACTACAGATATTCCATTTTTAATTGCATTTTTTATAGCTTTTTCTAATTTATCATCACTAGTTGGCATTCCAAGAGACATAGATATTATATCTACATTTAAATCAGTAGCATAATTAATCGCATTTATCACCCAACTCGCCTTCCCAGAGCCAGTTCTATCTATTGCTTTTAATATATATAGCTGAGCTTCTGGCGCAACTCCAATCAAAAAATTCGAATAATTTTTTGCTGCTATAGTTCCTGCAACATGTGTCCCATGACCAATTCTATCTGTTACTATGTTGGGATTTTTCATATCTTCAGGGGTAAAGTTTCTTACACCTGCTATCTTATCTTTTAAACTTACATGGTTAACATCACAACCCGAATCTATAATTGCAATTTTTACTCCCCTACCTGTATAAGAAGATTTCCACATATTTGGTGCTGCAATCATCTTCACCCCATATGGAGATGCATTATTTCTAAGTCTAAAATTTTCTCCATTTTTAATATAAGGAATTAATCTTACTTGAGGATCATTTTGTTCTATAGAATCTTTTTTCAAATTATTGTTATTTAGTTTATTACTTTTCATATATATCCCCCATTTCAATATACTAATTCAAATATAATCAAGTAGTATTACTATTTTAATAATATTCTTTATTTAATATATTACTTACAAATTTGCTTTGTTCCTATAGTCTTTGAGGTATCTAAATCTTAACATAATGGGCGTTTATTTTTATAAATATAATTTCCTATCTGAAATTAGTTTTATTTTATGAATTTTATTTTATATAAAAAAATGGACCTAAGTCCATTTTATTCTACATCATCTTTTATTGTTAAAAATAATTTTGCTGTCGCTAGTGTGTCACTATTTGCTCTATGCGCATGTTCATTTACTATATTGTAGTATTTGCATGCAGTCTCTAACTTTTTGTTTTTACCTTTATAAGATTTACATTTTTTTAGCATTTCTAAAGTACATATATGATTATTTATAGGTTCTAATCCTAGTAAATCAAGATAGTAATTTAAAAATTTAAGGTCAAATTTTGCATTATGAGCTATTATTGTAGTATCACCTACATACTTTCTGAAGTTTGGTAAAACAGTTTCTAAACTTTGTTCATTTTCTACCATTTCATTAGTTATACTTGTTATCCCAGTTATATGTGAAGGTATTATACCTTTTGGCTTTATAAGTCTTGAGTAATTTCTGCCTATTTGGTTGTTTACTATTTCAGTAACACCTATTTCTATAATTTCACACCCACTAAAAGGGTCTAGTCCAGTTGTTTCTAAATCCACAACAATATATTTATCGTCTGTATATTTACTCATTTAAATCTCCTTTATTTTAAAAATAATTTTAATAATTTCATTTTTAAATCGTTATAAGGCATATACCTTATAGGTAGGTCAATCCAATTGTATTTCTTTACAATCGATTTTTCATGTGTAAAGGTATCAAAACTATATTTTCCATGGTATGAACCCATTCCACTATTTCCAACTCCACCAAACGGCATTCTTGATGTAGCTAGTTGTATTATTGTATCATTTATACATCCGCTTCCAAAAGATATATTTTTCAAAATATCAGCTTCTACTTTTTTATTTTTAGTAAATAAATAAAGTGCTAGAGGTTTTTCTCCCTGCAAAATAATATGTTTTACTTCTTCAATATTATCAAAAGTTATTATAGGAAGTATAGGTCCGAATATTTCCTCTTGCATTATAGGCGAGTCTAAAGTTATTTTATCCAATATAGTTGGCTCTATTTTTAATAATTCTCTATCTATATCGCCTCCATAAATTACTTTTTCGCCTTTTATTAAGTTTATTAATCTATTAAAATGTCTTTCATTTATTATATTTGTATAATCTTCATTTCGTAAAGCCTCTTTAGTATAAAATAATCCTATATATTCTTTTAAGTATTTTACAAATTCATCTTTTACACTATTTTGAAGTAATAGATAATCTGGGGCTACGCAAGTTTGCCCTGAGTTTAAGTATTTACCAAATACTATTCTCTTTGCTGCTACTTTTAAATCCGCACTTTCCTCCACTATACAAGGACTTTTGCCTCCTAGCTCTAATGTTACAGGAGTTAAATTTTGTGCTGCTTTTTTCATTATTATTTTGCCTACTGTTGGACTACCTGTAAAAAATATATAATCTAGTTTTTCTTCCAACAATTCTGTTGTAACTTCTTTATCTCCATTTACTACAGTTATATACTCTTCTGGAAAAGTTTCTGCTATCATCTCAGTTATAACTTTTGATGTATGTACTGAATCTTCAGATACCTTCAATATTGCACAATTTCCCGCTGCAATAGCTCCAATTAACGGTTCTATACATAATAAAAATGGATAGTTCCACGGAGATATTATCAGTGCAACTCCATAAGGTTCTTTTTTTATAAAACTTTTAGAGTGAAATTGACTTATCGGTGATAAAACCCTCTTGTCCCTTGCCCATTTCTTTACTCTTTTTTTTATAAATGTTAAATCACTAAGTGTAATTCCAATTTCAGTCATATAAGACTCAAATTTAGATTTATTTAAATCTTTTTTTAATGCTTCTTCTATTTTACCCTCATATTTATTTATAGCTTTATATAATTTATTTAGTGATTCTATTCTGAAATCTATATCTTTAGTTTTTCCTGTTTCAAAAAAGCATTTTTGTTTTTTGACTAATTCACTTATAACCATATAATCACCTATCAAATTTTTATTAGATTTTAATTATTTCTATAATTGAAATTATACCATAATATATATAGATATACTAATTTAGTAGTATTTAGATATATTTTTTACATTAAAAAAATCTTCTCGAGGAAGATTTTTTATCAATTAGCTTAGGTCAAACTTTCAGCCGGCTCAAATTCTACTTTTATATCTATAAAGATGTTTTCATATTCCATATCTTCAATAAATAAATCTAAAATATTATCCATCTCGTCTTCATATTCTTCTTGACTTAATTTATATAAAAGTGCATCTCCATATAAATCCATTAAATCAAGATAAAAATTATTTAAAACATAGAAATAACCATCTTTTATGCCTCTTAGCTTATCTACAGTATCCAATTTTTTCATTATATCTTTTACTAAGTCTATATTTCTAACTTTTATTTGTCTAGTTGAATATACATATCTCCCAACCATAGACAATATATCTATAGATAGTTCGTCAATAGTATAGTTGCCTTCATTATGATATAAATATCTTTCATAATCTTTTATTTTAGAATCTATACTAGTATCTATTTGATTGTAAGGATTTTTATTTATATCTTGAATTATTAAATAATTTCTTATATCTTGGTCTTTTTCTAAAACTTCATCTAAGATATGTAAATTGTACGCATCATATAAAGGGTCATGTGCATCTCCACTAAACTCTGTATTTGATAACTCTAATAAGTGAGTTAGAGATATATAGTTCATACACTTAATTCCATATCTTAAATATTTTTCTTTAATGTCTACAAAAAAACTTTGGATATTGTTTAAAAATCGAGGATGGTTATTTTTCTGTGAACTTATTCTATCCGTATTTTTAAAACAAGTTAAATCTAAATTTCCAAAAGTGTAAATCCCCTCTATTTCATCAAAATTTCCCAACCAATGTTTAAATGATCTCATAACACTCTCATAAGTAGGAGCGTTTTCCAAATCTTCAGTTGTAATATGTGTTAATTCTTCTATATGAGGATAAACTGTCTTTGTAAAAATAGGTTTTATTAACGACTTAAACTTTTCTATTTCTTTAGTTTTTGTATCATACTTTATAGCCCCGATTGCTATTAAATCAGCTTTAAATCCTTCCCTTTTATTTTTTGCATTGTTCATGTTCATTTCAAAATCCATATATATTTTCTTCATACAATTCCCCCAATCATAAGAAAATATTCTAATTAAATTTATGCTATACCTTTTATTAAAACACATTTTTTAAAATTATATCCGTACTTTTTAAAGATATATAATTTTCCATGTATTATAAACTTTTATTATATTTTACCACAAAATATTAAAGTAGTTTATATAATATTATAATGTAATACTTTCTTTTAAAATTATATGAATATAAAACCCAAAAGTACATTTCTATTATAAATAAAAATACTCCCGTAAAACGGGAGTTATTTTTTTATATCTAGTCTTCAAATTTTTCTAAGAAAGAATGTCTAACACCATCTTGTTCCCATCCTAAAACTGAATCAAGATATACATTGTTAGCAGCTTTGAATATTGATTTTTCAACTTCTTGATATTCTTCACCTAGATTTTTAATAAGTTCTTTTATTTCGTATCTCTTATTACCTGTTTTCTTAGCAGCAACCATACATGCACAGTTAAGTGGCATAATTCCACTACTTTGTATAAATCTTATTATACTTTCTTCTCTTATATAGTAAAGAGGTCTTATTATTTGCATTTTGTCGTAGTTGCTAGATTTTAATTTAGGTAACATAGTTTTAAAGTTACCTGCACATAATAAGTTAAGCATTGTAGTTTCAATTACATCATCAAAATGGTGTCCTAATGCTAATTTATTACATCCTAATTCTTCTGCTTTGTTGTATAATGCTCCCCTTCTCATACGAGCACACATATAACATGGATAATCTTCTGCTATTTCACCTGCAACATCAAATATATTTGTATCAAATATTGTAAGTGGTATATTTAAATATTCACAGTTTTCTTCTAATAACTGTCTTATATTTTTATGATATCCTGGGTCCATAGCTAAAAATACTAAGTCAAATTTAACTTGTCCGTGTTTTTGTAATTCTTGGAACATTTTAGCCATAAGAAGACTGTCTTTTCCACCAGAAATAGCTACTGCTATTTTGTCTCCTTCTTCAACTAATTGATAATCTTTTATAGCCTTTATAAATTTAGACCATGTATATTTTCTATATTTTTTTATTATACTTTTTTCTATTTCTCTTAAAGGCTTTTTTTCTTCCGTAGGCATAATTATTTTACAGCCTTCACCTGCTAATTTACTCATTAAATCACCTCATCAATTTAAAACATGAAATTAATTTTATCATATTTCATAATATACATTCAAGTCTATAAACCTTCTTTATTTCTTACTTTTAAGTTCTCAATAATTTATACATTAATTTTTATATATACAACTTGTATATTCCTATATCTAATGTAACATTTTAACCCGCTTTTAATATTATATATTAAGGTAGATATTACTTATTCTATCATATCATCAAGGAGGTTTAAACATAATGGAAAAAACTAGAGGTATAAAAACTAATTGTGGTGACCAATTGGCAAGACCATATGTAAATAATCAGACTCTAACTAAAATGTATAACTTATGTACTGCTTTAAAATACGGTAGCTTATTCCCAGAATTATACTTATTTAATTCTGAAAATTACAATGCTTACCTTTATGAATCACCAAAAAACAGATTGGGAGGTAGAAGATAATGAGACAATCAACTTGTAGATACGACCTTATAAAAGCCGTTATGGAATTAGGTTTTGCAGCTGTAGATATGAATTTATATTTAGATAATAATCCTGAAGACAAAACTGCCGTAAATACTTACAATTCTTTTGTCTCTCAATATGCAAAAGCTAGATGTGCCTATGAAAAACAATACGGCCCTTTAACAAATTTTGGACACGCTCCAAGTAACTGTCCATGGCAATGGGTTGACGAACCTTGGCCTTGGGAAAAAGAATTTTATATGTAAAAAATAGGAGGATTTAAATTATGTGGATTTATGAAAAAACACTAGAATATCCAGTAAATTTGAAGTGCCGCGATCTTAGAATGGCTAAAGTTATAATGGCTCAACTTGGAGGCCCAAATGGCGAATTAGGTGCAGCGCTTAGATATTTACAACAAAGATACACTATGCCTACAGGAAAATCAAAAGGATTATTGACAGATATCGGAACTGAAGAACTAGCTCACGTTGAAATGATATCAACTATGATTTATCAATTAACAGATGGAGCTACACCAGAAGAATTAAAAGCTGCTGGCTTAGATGCTAACTATACTCAATTTGGACACGGAATTCAACCAACTGATGCAAATGGAGTTCCATTTACAACTGCTTATATAAATGTATTTGGAGACCCTGTTACTGATTTACATGAGGATATGGCTGCTGAACAAAAGGCATTGGCAACATATTATCAATTGATAAATTTAACAGATGACCCTGATTTAAAAGATGTGCTAAGCTTTTTAGGTCAAAGAGAAATCACTCATTATCAAAGATTCGGGGAAGCTTTGATGGATGTTTATGATTATACTGATTGTAAAAAATTTTTCTAGAAAATATTAATTATCTTAGCTTTTATTTGAGCTAACTTTAAAACACTAGATATAGTATATCAAGTGTTTATTTTTTTATAAAATTTATATTAAAAATTTCATTAACATAAAAATGATAACAGAAATTATTTTATGTATAGGTTTAAAGTTCTATTATCATTTTTAAGTTAAAATTCTATATCATATGTGCTTTTATACTAGATATATGATAGTATACTTAGTTTTGTTTTTTCGCTAAGTGTTGTAAATTTTGATATACTTTCACTTTCTATATCACTTAAATACTGCATGTAAAATATTAATTCTTTTATGTCATCGCTTTCTGGTCTATTGTAATAAGAAAAGTATAAGTTTTTTAGATATTTTGTATAGCATTTATTTATTCTTATAGTGACATACCCCTTAGATTCTTTTTTTAGTGCATTTTCGAATAATAGGTGTAGTCTTTTATATGCGTATTCATATTCTTTATTTATAAATAAGTCTTCAAATCCATCTTCTATAGAATTTTTTATATTAATTATTTTATCTTTAGTTAAAGCTAAATTAAGATAATAATTACTTCGGCTATACTTATATTGATAAAAGTCAATTATTTCAGCCATCTAATCACTCCTTGCATATAATTTCTTATTTACTATTATTTTCAAAATTATATGAATTTAATACAAAAAATATATTTATTTTCAAAAAAAAGAGACTAAGTTTTTAGTCTCTAAAATAATTTACTATAATATGAAATTATTATAATACACGTTTTGCCCTTACAAATGCATTATTATAATAATTTGTAAAGTCAGAAATTACTACTTTACCTTTAGTTGAAGACGAATGTATAAATTGATTTGAACCTATATATATACCTACATGGGATACATTACCATCATTAGCACCATCTGTATCAAAAAATACTAAATCTCCTACTTTTAAGTTGCTTTTACTTACAGTAATTCCGTAAGTACTTTGATCTACTGATGTTCTAGGTAAAGTTATGTTTGCACAATTTTTGAATACATAATATGTAAATCCAGAGCAATCAAAACTACTTGGTCCTTGCGCTCCCCAAACATATGGTTTTCCTAAAAGTGATTTTGCATAACTAACTAATTTACTAGCTGATGTTGAAGTGCTCGTAGTATTAGAAGAAGTACTTGATGATGTCTGTGAGTCACTTAAATACTTAGCTGATACATATCCAGTGGTAGAGCCTTCTTTTATCTTTGACCAACCATTATTTGTAGATATTACCTCTACTTTTGTATTCGTACTAATTGATTTTATTATTGAATAACTTGTCCCAGGTCCACTTCTAACATTTAGTGATGTACAATTTACATATTTAACTTGTGTGTTTGAAGTAGTACTTGTTTGAGCTACATATTTAGAATATACATATCCTGTTTGCCCATTGTACTTAACTTTTGACCATGAATTTGTCTCACTTATATATTCTACCTTATAACCTTTATTTAACTTTCCTAATGATGCATAATCAGTAGACGGTCCTTTTCTAAAATTAACATCATCTCCAGTTATTACTCGATACTCTACACTGTCTGCATATGCTACTTGACTTTCTTGCATTAAAAAGCTAGATGTCGGTAAAAGTGACGCTGTTACTGCTGCTGTTGTTATAATATTTTTACTTGTAAAATCCATATTTCTTTAATGTAATATCAATATTTAAGATATTACAAATCCTCAACTCCTCCCATTTATCCAAAGATTTTTTAATCTTTGAAAAACACATTTTAATAAATTTCATATTATCTAAAGTCTATGAAATTGTATTCCTTTTTGTTTTTTATAATTTAATTTTATTTTTCATTTTAAATATTATTATACCCCTTCCCTTTTGTCCATAAAAATAAAACAATAACTTTAATTACCATGTATATTTTTTCTTTAGTTACCTATTTTTTATATTAAGTTCCCATCTTTGATAGATTATTTTACTTAATTATAATAAGCATCAAAGATAGATGCGCTCTATCACTTAATGATAATCAATATATTTTTATTGTTTTTCAATAATCAAATATTGTTTTTTGATGTTCATCCTGATATTATATAAAAAAATGCAATTAATTCAAAATATAAATTAAATATTTAATACTTATAAGGAGGATTAAATTATGAAAAAATGTGTAATATTATTACCTTTTTTAATTTCATTTGGGTGTGCAATTACTTATAACATAATTGGATCTAGAGTTTTATCTGATGGTACTTTAGACGAACCATTCTTTTTAGTTCCTATTGAGTGTTTTTTCTTTCTTGTAGGAATATTACTTTTATTAATACAACTGATTTTATTTGTTATAAAAAGATTATTTTAAGAAAAATATTAAAAGGGCTGCTATATGAAAATCCCATATAACAACCCTTTATTTATATATAAAATTATTTTGTACCTGTACTTCCGAATCCGCCTCTATTGTCAGCTTCCATTTCTTCAACTTCATTGAAAACTAAAGTTGGTTGATTTTTTTGTATTCTGAATTGGCATATTCTATCGTTAACTTCTATTTTAGTGTCTCTAAGTGCAAACACTGGCATACGCCACCAGTCATTTGGTCCACAATAAGTATTATCTACTATACCACAGTGGTTAGTTTGGATTATACCCCATTTTTTGAAAGTACTACTTCTTGGTACTATATGAGCTTCATATCCTTCTGGTAATTGCATTGCTACACCTAAGTGGATTAATTTAAATTCACCAGCTTTTAATTCAACTTCTTCTGCTGCTCTTAAATCTATCCAGTCAGATTTTCCATCTATGTATTCTAATCTAGTTATTTCATCATTAAGATATTTTATTTTAATTTCTTTCATTATTATCTCTCCTTTTATTTTGACTAAATAATATTATAAATAAATTCTTTTTTTACTTCAAGCTATAAATTAAGTGCCTATATAAAACTTAACTTGACAATATAAATTTAAACCCCTTATCTTGAAATTTAATTCTTTTTTGTGATAACATAAAGAGTATTTAAAAAGGAGGTTCCTTATGAAAGTAATACTTGCAGAAAAACCATCTGTCGCAAAAACTATCGCTTCTTTCTTAGGAGCTAAGACTAGAAGGGATGGCTATTTTGAAGGAAATGGATATATTGTAACATATGCATTTGGTCATCTAGTTTCTTTGTATGATATGAAAGATTATGACAAAGAAAAGTACTCTGGTTCTTGGAAAATGGCTAATTTCCCATTTATACCAGCAGATAAATTCAAATTCAAAGTAGATGATTCAAAACAAAAACAATTCAACATAATAAAAGAACTTTTAAATAGAGAGGATGTAGAATATGTAATAAATGCAACAGATAATGACCGCGAAGGAGAACTTATCGCATTTTTAATATTCTTACTTGCTAAAAATAAAAAACCTGTTAAGAGAATTCTAGTAAATGAATGGACACCACAAGATATAACTAGAGGACTTGAGAATTTAAAAGACGAAGAAGATATGAGAAATCTTCAAGCAGCTGGATATACTCGTCTTATTACAGACTGGCTTATAGGTATTAATTTTACATCAGTTGCAACATTAAAATATGGAAATGGAAAACTTTTAAATATCGGACGTGTTATTTTGCCTACTGTCAAACTTGTATATGATAGAGATATGGAGATTAAAAACTTCGTTCCTAAGACATATTTTGAAATTGAAGGTAATTTTAAATGCGCAAATGGTACATATAAAGGTAAATTAATAAAAGGTAAAGAAACAAAATTTGATACTGAAGAAGAAGCTATGGCTGTTATTGATAGCATTACTTCTAAAAATGGAGTTATATCATCTAAAAAAGTAACTAAATCTAAAGAATATGCTCCAAAATTATTCAGTTTGACTTCACTTCAAGGTCATATTACTTCTAAATACTCTCATTTCACATCAGATAAGGTTTTAAGCGTTTGTCAATCTCTTTATGAAGGGAAAGGTAAAGGTGGATATATCACATATCCTAGAACCGATTCTGTTTATTTAGAAGAGAGTTTAACTGATAAAGCTAGCCAAACATTAAATAGATTAAAAAGTGGTCTTCCTTATGAAGATAAAATCAAATTTGCAAAAACTAAGAGAGTTTTTGATTCATCAAAAGTGGATAGCCACAGTGCCATTATACCTACATATATAGTGCCTAACTCATTGACTCCTGATGAACAAATAGTTTATCAAGCTATCAAAGATAGATTTATTGCAAACTTTATGCCACCTGCTGAATATGAAAATACTGAAATAAAAACAGATGTCGACGATAGTGTTTTCTTAACTAAAGGTAAGGTATTAAAAGTTAAAGGTTATTTAGAAGTATATAATAAAGAACAGAAAAACGACCTTCTTCCTGCCATGGAAAAGGGCGAAAACGTAGAAGTTTTAGAAATTTTACCACTTAAGAAACAAACTACACCTCCTAAATCTTATACTGAAGATACTTTACTTAAAGCAATGAAAAATTGCGGTAAAAATGTCGATGATGAAGATTTAGTTTTAGCTGGATACTCTATAGGTACATCGGCAACTCGTGGTGATGTTCTTAAAAAAATAGCCCAAGTTGGATATGTTAATAAAAAAGGTAAATCATATTATATAACTGATTTAGGAATTAATTTAGTTGAAATCTTCCCTGTAAAAGACTTATTTGACGTCGATTATACAGGTAAGCTAGAAAAAAGTTTAAGTGATATTCAAAAGGGACAATTCTCTCGTAAAGAATATCTTCTTAATATAATGAATTTCATAGTTAAAAATGTAAATCTAATAAAATATGATGCTCCTAAAAAAATAAATACAGATGCTTATGTTTACGATCCTAAAACTAAAAAAGCTTTGTCAAAATCACAATTAGAAGCAAAAGCTACCAAAGCCGCCAAAGCTTCATCTAAAAAATCTAGTTCCAAAACTGATAACACATCACTTGGAAAATGTCCTGTATGTGGCTCAGATGTAGTTGAAACTGACAAAGGATTTTTATGTACAAATTATCAAACTTGTAAATACGGTATATTTAAAGACGATAAATACTTAGCTTTATATAAGAAAAAACCTAATAAAACAATGGTTAAATCAATTCTTAAAAAAGGTGAAGCAAAAGTAAAATCACTTACTGATAAAAACGGAAATAAATTTGATGCAATACTTACATATCAAAAAAATCAAAACGGATATTTCAGTTGGTTTATCAAAAGATAGAAAAATCTCCAAGCATTTTAAATGTTTGGAGATTTTTTTATATTAATATTCATTTCTTAATTCTTTTTCTTTTTTCATAATAACTTCATCATATTTATCAATTTTTCCATTTAAATATGATAACATTTGTTGTAATTCGTCAATTTTATCTTGAAGATGCTCTCTTTGTTCTAAAAGCAATTCTTTACGAACTCCAGCAGTATGTTCTCCTTCTTGTAAAAGAGTTACATATTCTATAAGTATTTCTATAGGCATCCCAGCATTTCTCATACATTTTATGAATTTTATCCATTTGCAGTTTAATTCTGTATAATCTCTGTTTCCACTTTTGTCACGATGTATTTTAGGTATTAATCCTATACGTTCGTAATATCTAAGTGTATCAGCTGAAATGTCTAGTAGTTTACTTACTTCGGCTATTTTCATGGTGATTTCTCCTTTCTTTGTATTATTCTATTTAACTATATTTTACAATATAATCAATACAATTTTTATACTTCTTGTCCCATTTTATATGCTTCATCCATTATAAACTGATAAATTTCTTGATACGATTTACCAGTTTTTTTGCATATTTCAACTATGCTATTATATTCTGGATAAATACGCTTTTCATCTTTTAAATCACATAGTTTTATTTGAACTTTGCCTAAAGGTGTATCTATATTTTTAATCTCTGTCTTTAGCATAGTCATTTCCATCTTTTGTTTGCGTATACCTATAGTTGTCGTCTCTTCAAATATAATTTGCTCAAATTTTTCAACATCTTCTTCTCTACAAATTACATTTAATTGGTAAGCTGACGGTTTTTCTTCATAAAAACAGGTATAAAATGAACGTCTTTTGCACCTTGGTTTAATAATTTTTCAACTATATAACCTAGAGCTTCCCCGCTACAATCATCTATATTGCTTTCTAATTTGTATATATTGTGATTTTTGTTTGAATTATCTTTTATTATCATAGCCCTTAAGATTCCTGCTTTTTCGTATTCTCTTTTTCCAGCACCTATACCTATTTTTTCTATTTTAAATTTATCCGGCAATTTTTTACTTGTCTTTATTGCTGCTACTTCGTGAAAATGCACATCTTCTATTGAAACACCATGAGCTTTAGCTTCAGCTTTTGCAAGTATTTCAAATATATTATTTGCTATTTTTTTAGCATTTTCTGTCATTTTTGCATGGTCTATTATATGCAAAATTTGTTTTAAATTTGTATGTTCATGGCTATGACTATGTTGATGTTCATCATGACTATCAGCTTTATTTTGTTCATCATTAGAATCAGTGTGGCCATGAAGATAATTCATATCATGATCATGGTTATCTTTGTCTAATATCACATCAAAGTCACATACATCTAAGCCACTTTTTAAAACCCTACTTATTTTTATTTTAAATCCATCTATAGATAAACTATTTAGTGCATATTCTAAAACCTTTTTATCTGCACCTAAATCTAATAATGCCCCTACTGTCATATCCCCACTGATTCCACTATAACATTCTAAATAAAGTTTATTCATATATTTCCTCCATTTAATACTCCATTTTACTTCCAAATCACATCTAAATTTTGAATTATTATTTTTACTTTTAAATTTTTTATCAATTATCTTTTCTCTAATAATAACTTATCACTTAAAGTTAACTCCAAGTCAAGTTATTATTTAAAAGTTTTTAATAAAATTTCACATAAGTAGAATTTATAAAAAATATGCTTGTCTTATAATACAATAAATAATGTATTTTAAAACAAGCATAACTTAAATTTTTATTTAATTTTAATATAATCTAAATAATATCTTCCCCTTGTCTTAAATCATCTAAAATAGTTTTTATAGCATCAATACATATATCTACTTCTTCTTTTGTATTAAAATGACTAAATGAGAATCTAACAGTTCCTTGAGGGAATGTATTTAATGTTTGATGTGCTCTTGGCGCACAATGCATTCCTACTCTAGTCATTATTTTATACTTACTACTTAAGTAGAATGAAACTATACTATTATCAAATCCTTCAAAATCGATTGATACAACTCCAAGTCTACCTTCTACAGTCTTTTTACCAGCAACTTTTGCACCTTCTATTTCTTTAACTTTATCTAAGAAGTATTTAGTTATTTCCATTTTTTCATTTCTCATATTATCTATTCCAGCTTCTTTTAAATAAACTAAAGCTTGGTGTAATCCTATTATTCCAGGTAAATTTAAAGTCCCACTTTCAAATCTATCTGGTAGGAAATCTGGCATTTCTTCTGAATCTGATAAACTTCCTGTCCCACCACTTATAATTGGATAGATTAATCCTTCTAATTTATCACTTGATATAAATCCACCAATACCTTGAGGTCCTAATAGACCTTTGTGTCCAGTAAATGCAAGAAAATCTATATTAGCTTTTTGCATGTCTATATTTAATATACCAGCAGTTTGGGCAGTATCGACAGCATAAACTAATCCTTTTTCTTTGCATAGAGCCCCTATTTCTTCTATTGGTATTATTGTTCCACATACGTTTGATGCATGTGTTGTTATGATAGCTTTTGTATTTTCTTTTATATATTTTCTAAAGTCATCAGCAGTTATACTTCCTTCTTCGTCACAAGGTACAACATCAAATTCTAATCCTAATTCCTTCATTTGAACAAGTGGTCTCATAACTGCATTATGTTCGACACTTGTTACAAGAACGTGATCATTTGGCTTTAAAAATCCTTTGATGAAGTAATTTAATGAGTAAGTTACACTAGGTGTAAAAACTACATTTTTTGAATCAGGAGCGTTAAATAAATCTTTTAACATTTCTCTTGTATCTAAAACAGCGCTACCTGCCTCATAAGCACCTTCATAACTTCCTCTATTTATATTAAAAGCACCATTTTCTATAAATTCTCCCATAGCTCGTCCTACATTTGGCGCCTTTGGGAAAGATGTACTTGAATTATCAAAATATATATCTTTCATTTTTTAACTCCTTTTTATTTACTGTTTCGTTTATATTTTTAAATATTTTTATATTAATATAAATCTTTTTAATATTTTATCTCCTAATACAATTATAAATTATAATCGACTAATTTCGCCACACTTACTAAAAATTAATAAAATGCCATTTTTTATAATATCTTAATTATTATAAAACTGACATTTTATTTTTAATCATCTATTCAAATGTTACATCGCTTGCTGTAAGCGTGATATAATTATATCCATTTTCACCATCAACAGCTATATGAAACTCATATCCTTTGTCGCATAAATACATTTCATCATAAACCCAATAACAACCTTCAACAAAGTTATTTTCTAATATCTCTGCATCTTTATATATTATTTTATTTATATTTGTAAATCCACCGCTATTATCTAATTCAAATACTATATCATTTCCTTCTTTTTTTATATCTAAAATTCTACAATCGTGGAAATTATAATTTTCTTTTATATTAGCTGGCACTTTATCACTTATACTATACCAGTGTTTATTATATTCATTGAATGCTTTTTCAAATCTTTTTTCACATTCTTGACTGTATTTTTCTACTAAATCCTTAACATTTTGCGTTGAAAGTCCAAGTGCTAGTACTCTTATATCCGCTACTTCATCTAGTATTTCTTTTGCTAAAGAAGTTTTTAAGTCTTCTATTTCACCTTGATGCATTTCTAAGAAATCTTTTGTAAGTTTCTCTTCATCATATTCTTCTACTTCATATTCTGCACTATCTTGTTCATTTTGTAAAAGCTCTTGTCTTAATTGTTCAAATTCTTCATCAGACATTATATCTCTAGCATTTACTATATTACCTTCATCGTCCATAAGTTGTATATCTTCCCAAGTTTCCGGTTCATATTCTATTTCTGATGCTTCCTTTTCAGCTTCTAAAAATTCATTTAATTTTTCATTATAAAGTTTTTTATAATAATCCTCTGATAATTGTTCTGCATTTGAATCAACATCTAAGTCTAAACAAATATCTTTATTTCCGTAATACCATTCTTTTGTAAGGTACTTCATATTTTTTCCTCCTAAAATCTTCGTATGTATTTAAAATTATAAATTATTTTACCTAAATTCATATAAAATCTCAACTCTTTTTAAAAATAAGCAACTCTTTCTTGTAAAATTTAAAATTTCATAAGAATTAAAAAATTCGCTTCGCTCATGTCGCCAACGCATCGAAGATTCCGTTGCTTAAGTTAAATAGGTTGAAAATTAAAAAAGCTACCTCATATTGAGATAGCTTTTTTTAAATTATTTACTAATAATTATTTTCTAGGATTTTTTATAGTCGCTCTTGCAGCAGCAAGTCTAGCTATTGGAACTCTATATGGTGAGCAAGATACATAGTTAAGTCCTGTATTGTAACAGAATTCTACTGAAGATGGTTCTCCACCATGTTCTCCACATATACCTAATTTGATATTGTCACCTTTTTCTCCTCTTGCTAATTTTGCAGCCATTTGAACTAATTTACCAACACCATCTTGGTCTAATACTTGGAATGGATCTTTTTCAAGTATTTCTCTATCAACATATTCACCTAAGAATTTACCTGCATCATCTCTTGAGTATCCAAATGTCATTTGAGTTAAGTCATTTGTACCGAAACTGAAGAAATCTGCTTCTTTTGCTATTTCATCAGCTATCAAGCAAGCTCTAGGTATTTCTATCATTGTACCAACAGTGTATTTAAGTTCTACACCAGCTTCTTTTATAATTTCTTCTGCTGTATCAACTATTATTTGTTTAACTGTTTTAAATTCGTTTATAGCACCAACAAGAGGTATCATTATTTCTGGTTCAACGTTTAAACCTTCTTTATTTACTGCTATAGCTGCATTTATTATTGCTTTAGTTTGCATTACAGCTATTTCTGGATATGTTACAGCAAGTCTACAACCTCTGTGACCTAACATTGGGTTGAACTCTGCTAATTCTTCACATCTTTTCTTAATTGCTATAGGTTGTATTCCCATATCTTTAGCTAGTTCTTCTATAGTTTCGTCGTCTTGTGGTAAGAATTCATGTAGTGGTGGATCTAATAGTCTTATATTAACTGGACGCTCACCCATAACTCTATAAATATCTTCAAAGTCTTTTTGTTGCATTGGAAGTAATGTTTCTAATGCTTTAACTCTTTCTTCTACAGTATTTGATAAAATCATTTTTCTAACTGCAGGTATTCTTTCTTCGTCGAAGAACATATGCTCAGTTCTACAAAGTCCTATACCTTCTGCTCCAAACTCAACAGCAGCTTTTGCATCTCTTGGATTGTCTGCATTAGTTCTAACTTGCATTTGTCTTATTTCATCGACCCAACTCATTAATTTTTCAAAGTTACCAGTCATATCTGCTGTAGCTTTGTTTACATTTCCTAAATAAACTACACCAGTAGATCCGTCTAAAGATATATAATCTCCTTCTTTAAGCACTAAATCGCCAACTTCTAAAGTTTTTGCAACTTCGCTTACTTTTATTTCTCCACAACCAGCTACACAGCATTTACCCATACCTCTGGCAACAACTGCAGCATGTGAAGTCATACCACCTCTTGCAGTAAGTATACCTTGAGCACTTACCATACCTTCGATATCTTCTGGAGAAGTTTCTTGTCTAACAAGTATTGTTTCTGTACCGTCTTTTGATGCTTCAACTACATCTTCAGCACTGAAGTATATTTTACCGCTAGCAGCTCCTGGAGATGCAGGAAGACCTTTTGCTAAAACTTCAGCTTCTTTTAAAGATTTATCTTCAAATTTTGGATGTAGTAATTGATCTAATTGGTTAGGTTCAATTCTCATTATTGCTTCTTCTTTTGTGATTAAACCTTCTTGTACTAAATCAACAGCTACATTTATAGCTGATTTTGCTGTTCTCTTACCATTTCTAGTTTGTAATAAGAACAGTTTTCCTCTTTCTATAGTAAACTCGATATCTTGCATATCTCTGTAATGTTTTTCTAATTTGTCTGCAGTTTCTACAAATTGTTTATATATATCTGGCATTATATTTTCTAGTGTTGCTATTTTTTGTGGTGTTCTTATACCCGCAACAACATCTTCACCTTGAGCATTTATTAAGTATTCACCTAATAATTTATTTTCTCCTGTAGCAGGGTCTCTTGTAAATGCAACACCTGTACCACTATTGTCACCCATATTACCAAATACCATTGATTGTACGTTTACTGCTGTTCCTAAATTATTAGGTATATCATTTAATTTTCTATATACTATTGCACGAGGGTTGTTCCAAGATCTAAATACTGCCTCAACAGCTAACATTAATTGTTTTTTAGGTTCTTGTGGGAAGTCTTCTTTTACCTCTTTTTTGTATATAGCTTTAAATTCTTCAACTATTGCTTTTAAATGGTCTGTAGTTAATTCTGTATCAAATTTAAATCCATTTGTTTCTTTATATCTGTCTAATACGCTTTCAAATTTATATTTAGGCACTTCCATAGCAACATCAGAAAACATTTGTATAAATCTTCTATAACTATCGTATGCAAATCTTTCATTTTCAGTAGCTTTAGCAAGACCTACAACAGTATTATCATTTAAACCTAAGTTTAATATTGTATCCATCATACCTGGCATTGATATAACTGCACCTGAACGAACAGATACTAATAAAGGATTTTCTGTTGAACCTAATTCTTTACCTAATTCTGATTCTAATTGCGCTAATTTTGATTCTATTTGTTCTATTATTTCTGGTTTTATAGTTTTATTGCTAACATAGTAGTCATTACATGCTTCTGTTGAAATTGTAAATCCTGGAGGCACAGGTAATCCTATCTTAGTCATTTCAGCTAAATTAGCTCCTTTTCCTCCTAATAAAGATTTCATGTCTTTATTTCCTTCGTTGAAACTGTAAACATATTTAGTTTCCATTTTCTTTTCCTCCAATAACTTCTATTATTTTCTTTAGAAAAATTTTTATATTAAAGTCAATTTTAAAAATGCTATTAAAATCGGCTATTTAAACAATACTAATGATCTCTATGCGTCTTTATGTGTTTTTTTATGTATCCCTTTTTCTTTCATTATATCTAAAATATCACTTGCTGTTTCTTCAATTGCCTTATCAGATACATTTATAACTGGACAACCTATTTTTTTCATTACTTTTTCTGCATAATCAAGTTCTTCTAGTATTCTGTCAAACTTAGCATAATTTGCACTACTAGATAGTCCAAGAGCTTTTAATCTTGTTGTTCTAACTTGATTAAGCACTTCTGGTGAATTAGTAAGACCTATTATTTTTCTTGGATCTATTTCGTATACTTCTTTTGGTATCGGTATTTCTGGAACTAAAGGCACATTAGCTACTTTTATGTTTCTATTTGCTAAGTACATACTCAGCGGTGTTTTTGAAGTTCTTGATATACCTATTAAAACTAATTCAGCTTCTAATATACCTTTGTTTGGTTCTTTACCATCATCATACTTAACAGCGAATTCTATAGCTGCAATTCTTCTGAAGTAACTCTCGTCCATTTTTCTGATAATGCCCGCTTCCCCTTTTGGTGCCTTACCAGTTTTTTCAGATAATATTCTCAAGATATCTGTTAATAAATCTATTTTTAAGATACCATTTGCCTCACAGTAGTCACTTGCCATTTTTGCTAACTTAGGATTAACTAATGTATAAACAAACATTGCATTGCATCTTTTTGCGCTTTCTAATAATTCCATTAAAACTTCTTCAGTATTCACAAATGGATGTCTTCTTATATCATATTCATCTTCCGATAATCCAAATTGTGATATTGCAGCTCTAGAAACTTGTTGTGCTGTTTCTCCTATTGAATCTGAAACTGCATAAATTAGTAAATTATCCATCGGGTAATCCTCCTTATTCTCCAGCAATCTCTAAGAATAGTTTTGTTATATTTGTCTTTGAGATTCTGCCTATTACCTTCATTGTGTGGTTATCTTTATCAGTATCTACAACTGGTATAGAATCTATTTCATGTTCAATAATTTTTCTAGCTGCTAATACTATACTGTCTTCTCTTTCAACTGTCACAACATTAGGCGTTCTAGTCATAACCATTCCTATTGGCATTTTATTGATATCAAGACCCCCAATTGTTGCTTTTAATAAATCTTTACGTGAAACTACTCCACATAAATTTTCTTGGTCATCTATAATAAATATACTTCCTACATCAGATAAAAACATCTCTACTATTACATCGTATAAACTTACATCTTTTTTTACTACTACAGGCATTCCCATCATATCTTCAACTTTTTTTTCTTTTATGTCATTTCCTAATAAATTAATTTGGCTGACACCTGTATAAAAATATCCAACTTTTGGTCTTGCATCTAATATTCCTGTCATTGTTAAAATAGCTAAGTCTGATCTTAGTGTCGCCCTAGTAACGTTTAACATTGATGCTATATTTTCACTCGTTATAGGTTGATTTTCTTTTACTATTTCTATTATTTTTTGTTGTCTTTGATTAAGTTGAATTATAATCACCTTCTTTCAATACGCTATACTTTTTGCCATCTTTTTCCTATATAGTATATTATAGAACTCTATTTGCTATTCTGTAAACACTTTTTTTATTTAGTGTGTCCTATTTTCCATATTTTATATAAATGCTATATGTTATTTATGATAATTATTAAACATAATTAATTTACTTTTTTATTTTTCTAATTATTTCTACATTTATGTTGTATACTTTTAGATAAAATTTACACACACTTATATATCTTATTATTTCATTATACTATATAATATATATTTTGGAATATATATATTAATTAAATACATACTAAATCAATTTTTTTTATATAAAAAGAGAATTTATTTTCATTTATAGTAGATAAATGTTTATTTTTGTTGATAATTATTATTACTAATTTCCGAAAAAAAACAAGCATATAGGTTTACTCATGTTTAATAAAAGTTTGCCTATATGCCTATTTTATTTTTAAGGTTATATTTAATAATTACATATACAGTGTTTTATAAGTATTATCTTTATTTATAAACTATTTTAGATAAATCACATATAGTTAACATTGTATCGTATATTTGTTTTAATAATCCTAATCTATTTTCTTTAACAGCTTCGTCTTTGTCCATTATCATTACATTGTCGAATAGATTATCTACAAGTGGTTTTATTGAAGCAAAAGCATCTAAAGCTTTGTTGTATTCTTTATTAGCTAAGAATCCTTCAACTTGTGCTTTTATTTCTTTAAATCCAGCATTTAATTTAATTTCTGCATCTTCTTTTAATAGAGATTCTTCAACTCTATCAGATTCAGCTTTTTGAGCTAAAGTAGAAACTCTGTTAAATGCAGTTAACATTTCAACTAATTCTTCTTTTTGAAGCCAGTTATTTAATTCAACTGCTCTTGTATGTATATCAGATATACTGTTTAAATTAGAGCTTAATACTGCATCTATTACATCATATCTTATACCTAAATCTTTAAATAAGTTTTTGATTCTTTCTATGAAGAAGTCCATTATTTGAGAAGTAACTTCAGCTTTATCGAAAGCTAAGTGACTGTAGTTATCAAGAGCATCACTTATTAATTGTTCTAAGTTTATGTCTAGTTTTTGGTCTAATAATATACTTAATATACCTAAAGCTTGACGTCTTAAAGCATAAGGGTCTTGAGAACCTGATGGTTTTATTCCTATTGCAAAGAATCCTGCTATAGAATCTAATTTATCAGCTATAGATAATGCTATACCAGCTTTAGTTTGTGGAAGTATATCTCCAGCAAATCTTGGTAAGTAGTGTTCAAATATAGCTTGTGCTACATCGTCATTTTCACCACTAACTTTAGCATATTCACGTCCCATTACACCTTGAAGTTCAGTAAACTCGAATACCATATTAGTTACTAAGTCTGCTTTACATAATTTAGCTGCTCTTAAAGTGTCATTTAATGCTTCTTTTTCATCAAGATTGTTTATTATATCTGATGCTAATTTTTCTATTCTTAAAGTTTTGTCATATACTGTTCCTAATTTAGCTTGGAATACAACAGTTTTTAAATTTTCTACAAATGATTCAAGAGGCTTTTTGATATCTTCATCATAGAAGAATAAAGCATCTGCAAGTCTAGCTTCTAAAACTTTTTCGTTACCTGCTTTAACTGTTTCTATTCCGTTTTTGTCACCATTTCTAACAGCTATAAAGTATGGTAATAATTTACCGTCTTTAGAAACAGGGAAATATCTTTGGTGCTCTTTCATAGGAGTTGTTACAACTTCTTTTGGAAGTTTTACATAATCTGCGTTGAACTCTCCATAAAATGCAGTTGGATATTCTACTAAATAAGTTATTTCTTCTAATAAATCGTCTTCTATCTCAACTTCTCCACCTAAAGATTTTGCTACTTCTTCAGCTTGTGCTTTTATAGCTTCTTTTCTTACATTTTGGTCTAAAACTACAGAGTTTTTACTTAATTGTTTGAAGTAGTCTTCTATTGAGAAAACTTCTATTTGGTTTCTTCCTAAGAATCTATGGCCTCTAGTTATATTAGATGCTACTATTCCCTCTAAGTTTATTGGTAATACTTCATCGTTTAATAAAGCAACCATCCATCTTATTGGTCTAGCAAATCTCATGTTTTTTCCACCCCAACGCATAGCTTTTGGGAATGTAACACCTTTTATAGCAGCTGGAACTATTTCTTTTAAAACTTCAGAAGTCGCTTGTCCTTCTTGTTTTAAAGTGCCGAATAAGTATTCATCTTTTCCAACTTGCTTGAAGTATACGTTAGCTTCGTCTAATCCTTTACTTTTCATAAATCCTAAAGCAGGTTTTGTAAAGTTTCCATCAGCATCTACTGATATCTTTTTAGATGGTCCTTTTAATTCTTCTTCAAGATCGCTTTGTTTGTCACATATATTGTTTATAACAAAAGTAAGTCTTCTTGGAGTTCCATATTTCTCTATATTTTCAAATTCAACTCTATTTTCTTTTAATGATTTTTCTAAGTTTTCTTTTATTTGTGTTAATGTAGATTCAACAAATCTTGATGGTAATTCTTCTACACCAACTTCTAGTAAAAAGTAATTTTTCATTATTTTTCACCTTCCTTTATAAGAGGGTATCCCATTTCTTTTCTTTGATCAACATAAAGTTGTGAAACAGCTTTTGCCATATCTCTAACTCTTCCTATAAATGAAGCTCTTTGACTTACCCCTATAGCTCCATTTGCATCTAATGTATTAAATGCATGTGAACATTTTAAAACATAATCATACGCTGGTATAACTAATCCTTTATCTAATATTCTTAATGCTTCTTTTTCATATATATCAAATAAATTGAATAACATTTCTGAATCACATTCTTCAAATGCATACATTGTGTTTTCAAATTCTTGTTTTTTGAATACATCGCCGTAAGTTATTTTGTCATTCCATTTTAAATCGTATACGCTATCTACATCTTGTATATACATAGCAAGTCTTTCTAAACCATATGTAATTTCACCAGTTTCTAATTCACATTCTATACCACCAACTTGTTGGAAATAAGTGAACTGAGTAACTTCCATACCATCTAGCCAAACTTCCCATCCAAGTCCCCAAGCACCAACAGTTGTTGATTCCCAGTTATCTTCAACGAATCTTATATCGTGTTCTAATGGATTTATTCCTATAGCTTCTAAACTTTTTAAATATAAATCTTGTATATCATCTGGTGATGGTTTTAATATAACTTGGAATTGGTGATGTTGATATAATCTGTTTGGATTTTCACCATATCTACCGTCTGCAGGTCTTCTACATGGCTCAACATAACACACGCTCCATGGTTCTGGTCCTAAAGAACGTAAAAGTGTGTTAGGATTCATAGTTCCTGCACCTTTTTCAACATCATAAGGTTGCATCATGATACATCCTTGCTTAGCCCAATAGCTTTGTAAAGCAAGTATCATTTCTTGAAAATTCATAATAATACCTCCTGTAATATTTTCTAATATATTATGAAAATTATTTATTTTATTTAATAATATTAAAGCCTCTCGCTTACACGAAAGGCTTTAAAGTACTTCGTTAATACGATTAGGATAACAAAAGTGCTTTAATTTGTCAATATTGTTGCCCTATCTACTATTATAAGCCAAATTGTATTTTTTTTTACCATAAAATAAACTTTATTTAATATATAAAATTTAATATACAAAAAATTAAGGTAGAGATAAAAATTATCCTACCTAAAATTTTTAATATATAGATGTATTTTTAGTTTATTTTAAATTATTGTTGATTATTGTTGTCGTCTTTTACGTCGTATGATTTTTTATCTAAACTTATTACTATTTCATCATCTTGTTTTTTCATTTCATCATTAGGATAAGTGTTTGATTCTTTATTTTTGTCCATAGCTTCTTTTACGTCTTTTGCTTTATTAGATACCATGTCTTTTATAGTGTTGAATTTTTCTTCACTAAATTCTCCTAAATCGATAACAGTATCTCCATCTTCATTAGCTATTTTGATTTTGCATTTTGAAAGTACTGCAGCTGATAATCCAACTAAAGTAAGCATTGGTCCTATTATAACACCTACTACACCTACAGTAAGTGGTATATTTAACATAGTTTCTCCTTTTCTTTCGATGATTAATCTAACAACATTACTTTTCTTTATTAGGTCTAAAACTTGTTCTTTTAGTTCGTCTGTAGTTTTCCCAAAGATTTCTGTAGTTTTCTTTGAAGATCCTTTTAAATCACTGTAGTTTGATTCTAAGTATATAATAGCTTCAACTACATTTCCGTCAGTTTTTTGTAATGCTTCTTTAGCTTGTTTATAAGTTGCCTTTGGCAATCTAGCCAATACTTTATCTATGGCTTCTATTGTTACTTGACTCATATTATTCAGCTCCCTTTTTATTTTCTATGCTCTCTATTAAGTTTAATGACTTAAACCCTCTGTTGTCAATATATTGATTTAAATACCTTTTCAATAGTACATCCAATTCTTTTACTATATATTTTGATACTTTTGCTTTATTACATGTCAAAATGTCATTATTTAATATATATTCCATTAGTCTAATAGTTGTTAAATCTATTTTCATATTGTAGTCAAAAAGTTCTCTACAATTTTTGCAGATAACTCCTCCTTCATATATATTAAATACACTATTATTTAGATTTTTATTACCACAATTACTACATCTATTAACTACAGGTCTAAACCCTATATAATCTAAAAACTTTAATTCAAATACATCTTTTATATATATCATGTCTATTTCTTCTTTAGCAAATAGATATAAAGTCTGTGCTAATAAAATAAATAATCTGTTGTTAGTTATCTCGTCTTCTAAATTATAGTCAATAAGTTGAATAATATACGTAGCATATGAAAAAGCATCTAAATTATAAGATATTTCATAAAAACTCTTTATTATTTCAGTTTGAGTTACGCTATACATACTTCCTTGCTTTTTTAAAGTAAAGGTTGAATATGCAAAAACTTGACAAGATGATAAAAGGGCACTTTTAGTCCTTCTCGCACCTTTTGCTATTGCAGATATTTTGCCAAGCTTTCGTGTAAATATAGTTAATATTAAATCATTTTCCTTATATTTTACAGCCCTAAGGACTATTCCTTGGGTGTTTACAATCACCATTATTATTCAACGTCTCCCTTTTCTCGAATTTTTGTTTATTTAAAATTCGATAGTCATATAAATATAGATATGCTTCTATACTTCCAGTTTTTTTAAAAACTTCCCAAAGTAATTTATACATCTAAAAAACCCCCTTCTTACATTTTATTCGTAGTTTTTGTAAGAAGAGGTTAAAAAATTCATCTATTTAAGAAACAATTTTTGACAAAAATATTGTCGTAATTATGAAAAATAACACTACGCCTATCATATCTAATAAAACAGATATAAGAGGTGAAGATATTATAGATATGTCTCCTGATAAATGTTTTAGCATAAGTGGTGTAAAGCTACCTATCATAGAGCCTACAACCATATTTATTAATACACAAATAGCTATTACTACAGCCATATTTAAATTATCTAAGATTAAATAAGCCATTATTCCGATTATAATGGAACATAATAATCCTGTTATCAATCCAACAGCACCTTCTTTTAGTACTGTTTTAAAATCTATATTTTCCTCATTATTGGATAAAGTCATTATTGTAAGTGATGAAGCCTGCATTCCAACACTTCCACCCATACCTAAAATTACAGGTACAAAGCATAGAAATTTAACATAAGTTAACCCTTCTACAAAAGTAGTTTTAGTTAATATGATAGCAGTGAATAATCCCCCTATTAATATTAATATTAACCAAGGAATTCTAGCTCTTACTGATGATGCTATTTGCTCTAACATAGTTGAATTTGGTTTTTCTGCGACATCTCTTTCATGTTCAGAAGACCCAGCCAATTTATATAAATCCTCTGTTGCTTCTTCCTCCATAACGTCTATTATATCATCGACAGTTATTATACCTTTTAGAACATTTTCTCTATCTACAACAGGTATAGCTATTAAATCGTATTTTGATACTAATTTTACTGCTAATTCTCTATCGTCGTCATCGTATACTGAGATAATATTTTCACTCATTAAATCTCCAACAACAACAGAATCTCTAGCTGTTATAAGCTCTCTAAGAGATAATACACCTACTAATTTTTCATCATTATCGACAACGTATATGTAGTAAATAGTCTCAGCATCTTCTGCATTTTGTCTCATATGGTCTATAGCTTCTTTTGCTGTCATATTTTCGTTGACTTCGATATAACCAGTAGTCATTATTCCACCAGTTGATTCTTCTTCATATCCAAGAAGTTTTTTAACGTCTTCGGCGTCTTCTTTATTTAATAGATTTATTATTCTTTGTCTTTCATCTTCGTCTAATTCGCTTAATATATCTGTTAAGTCATCAAGAGACATCTGTTCTAATATGTTTCTTCCATGTTGTACGTCTATTAACGAAAGCATTGTTCTAAAAAAGTCTGATCCGCTTTCCTCTAGTATTGATGCTGATACATCAATTGGTAAAACCTCAAAAAGCTTTACTTTCATTTCTTCATCTAAGTTTTCCATTACATCTAGTATATCCATTGTGTGATATTCTTCTAATAGTTCCCTTAGTTCCAATACTTTATTGTTTTCTAATAAATCATTCACCTGTTCTAACAACAGTCTAGAATCATCATTTTTCCTATCCATATAATCCACCTTTATTTATCATTATATCCAAAATCACTGATGTAATTTTGTAGATTTCTCCAGTTCTCTTTTACTTTTACCCATAATTGGAGATTTATTTTTGAACCTAATAAAAGCTCCATGTCTTCTCTTGCTGATTTTCCTATACCTTTTAATTTTCTACCGTTTTTCCCTATTATGATACCTTTGTGAGAGTCTCTTTCACAGTATATAACAGCTGATATATCTACTATATCTTTGTCATTTCTTGATTTCATTCTCTCAACTTCTACAGCAACTCCATGAGGTACTTCATCATTTAAGTAGTGTAATACTTTTTCTCTTATTAATTCTGAAACAAGTACTCTTTCTGGTTGGTCTGTTATCATATAATCTGGGAAGTATTTTGGACCTTCTTCAAGATACTTTCCTATAACTTTTAATAGTTCATTTACATTTCTTCCTTTAAGAGCTGATATTGGAACTATTTCTTTGAATACTTCTTCTTTTGAATATAAATGCATTAATTCAAATAACTCAGCTTCTTCTAGTTTGTCTATTTTGTTTAAAACTAATATAACTGGAGTTTTTATTCCTTTTAAGTCTTCGATTATTTTTCTATCTCCAGGCCCGATTTTTTTAGAATCATCTACTACGAATAATACTAAATCAACATTTTTAAATGCATCTGTTGCTGATTTTACCATGAACTCGCCTAGTTTATTTTTTGGTTTGTGTATACCTGGTGTATCCAAAAATACAATTTGGCAATCTTCATCAGTGTACACAGCTTGAATTGTGTTTCTTGTAGTTTGAGGTTTGTCACTCATTATAGCTATTTTTTCCCCTACTACGTTATTCATTAATGTTGATTTCCCTACGTTTGGTCTACCTACTATACTAACAAATCCTGATTTGAACATTTACATTTTCTCCTAACTTTCTGTCTTTTACTAATTTTGTTTATTTTGTCATTGCTTAAAAGTCACCCTTAGCAAAATAATTATGGTAATCATTTTTCGATATTAATCTTATTCATATTCTTACCATAATACTATATTATAACACAAAGATATAATTTAACTATTATCTATTTGCTTTAATTAAATTTTTTTAATAAAAATTAAATATCTTAATTTGGAAGACGAGCATTGCTACTAATATTCCGAGCAATGCTCCCGCTATAGTCTCCCAAAATGTATGTATTTTACCTTCTATACGGCTTTGTGCTACTAACACAGCCATTATATATCCTAAAGCTGCTACAATTGGATTTTCTATAATCATTGTTATAGATGTTGCAAGTGCAAATGCAAGTGCCGCATGACCACTTGGCATTCCACCTTGAAGCGGTGTACCCGTAGCTGTAAGCGCCTTTACTACAACTACAGAAATTAAAACTAATACTATGCATATTAAAGTTACATGCGGATCTGATTTTCTGATTGAAACTATTACTGACTGAGATAAATGCATAAATTTATCATAAAAAATCAAATATCCCACTGCCACCGCATTTAATGATGCAATTAAAACTCCACCTGCTGCTACATCCTTTGCGATTTTTGCCAATGGATGAATTTCATTTGTAGTTAAATCTACTGCATTTTCTACAGCTGTATTAAACATTTCTGATACGATTACTAAACTTATTGATAGTAATAATATCATCATTTCTACTCTACTTAAATTTAGAAATAGACTTATTAAAAGTACTACTACTGCTATAACATAATGGATTTTCATATTTCTTTCGTGTTTAAATGTATATATAACACCTTCAATAGCTGCATTAAATGCCTTTATTATATTTTGGCGTGGTTTGTTTCTTTTCATAAAAACCTACTCCCTTGTTATTCCTAACTTGTTTAAAATATACTCTTCCTTTTGTCTCATTTCTTTTGTATTTTCTTCAGTATCGTGGTCATATCCTAATAAGTGGAACATACTGTGGCAAACTAAGAAGCATACTTCCCTTTCAAAGCTATGGTTGTACTCTTGACTTTGCTCAAACGCTCTTTCTAATGATATTACTATATCTCCTAGAGATTCTTCTCCAAAATCTATACCAAATTCATCTTCTACTAAAAGAGGGAATGATAATACGTCTGTCGCTCTGTCTATTCCTCTATATTCATTATTTAATTGATGTATTTCTTTATTATCTACAAAAGATAAGCTTACTTCATAATTATCATCATAATCTTCATAATCTAAACATTCTAATATAATATCTTTTATTTTTTCTATTAATTCTTCGCTAACTTCTAATTTGTCTTGTCTATCGTCTATTATTAATTCCATAAATTCACCTACTATTTTAAATTTATCTTTCTATTTATTTTATATAGGAAATTATTTAATCCTATATTTGTTATTATCTTTATAATTTATTTTTAAATTCTTATCTTCTAGAATTTTTCATTGTTTTTTCTTTTTCTTTTTTACTTTTTTTGAATTCTTCTTTTTTTTCATACTTATCGTATGCTTTTATTATTCTTTGAACTAATTCATGTCTTACAACGTCTTTTTCTGTAAGTTCTATTTTACCAATTCCTTTTATATTTTCAAGTATTGTTGTCGCTTGAACTAGCCCACTTCTCTTTTTATCTGGTAAATCTGTTTGAGTTATATCTCCTGTTACTACAGCTTTAGACCCAAATCCAAGTCTTGTTAAAAACATCTTCATCTGTTCTGGAGTTGTATTTTGAGCTTCATCTAGTATTATGAAGGCATTGTCTAATGTTCTACCTCTCATAAATGCAAGTGGTGCAACTTCTATAGTACCTCTTTCTAGGAATTTGTTTACTCTTTCTCCACCAAGCATATCGAATAAAGCGTCGTATAATGGTCTTAAATATGGATCTACCTTATCTTTTAAATCTCCTGGTAAAAATCCTAAACTCTCTCCTGCCTCTACTGCTGGTCTAGTTAATACAATTCTATTTACTTCGTCCTTTTTAAAAGCACTAACAGCCATCGCAACTGCCAGATAAGTTTTACCTGTACCAGCTGGTCCTATTCCGAAGGTTATATCATTTTGATTTATTAATTCAATATATTTCTTTTGACCTAGCGTCTTAGGTTGTACTGCTTTTCCCTTTTTTGTTACAACTATAACATCATCTAGTTCTTTTATCATCATTTCACTGCCCTCAAGCAATAATGATAAACTGTAAGTAACTGACTGTTTATCTAGTGATTTTCCTTTTATAACAGTATCTTGTAATTCATTCATAAGCTTATATGCTAAGTCTACGTTTTTTTCTTCACCCATTAAAACAATATTACCTTCTCTTAAAATAACATCAATACTTAATGTATCTTCTATTAATTTAATATTTTCATCGAAGTTTCCAAATAATTCTCTTTCAAATTCTTGTTCTGCAATTAAAAATTTTCTTTGTGTTATCAATTAAATTGTGCCTCCTTAAAAGTTTTACCCTTTTTATTCATATATTTTATTAATTATTCTTCGTTTCATCATCTTTGTTATTTTGTTGTTGTTCAAATTCATTTTTTATATCATTTATAGGTCTTTTAGTTGGGTTAGATGGCACTGGTTCTCCATCTTCACTCTTACTATTTTCTTGTAAAATTTGATTTATTTCTTGCTTACTAAGAGAATATACTTTTGATATATCTTCACTTGCTTGTACTGTTACAATATATTCTAACATATTTTTACTAACTTTATGTTGATAATTTACATCCCCCATTTTAGCAGATGCAGGCATCATATAATATAAATCTTTCAATGCTTTTTGTTTTAATTCTTCTTTTAATTTGTTTGAATCTACTTCAACTTGTTTTTTTTGCACTTCATAAAATGTGCTCACTACTATCTTAATTGGGAAAGTATAATTGCCAAGTTTAATATCTTTAGTTTTATTTTCAATTATGTAATCTTTATATTTTATATTTCTATTTATTTCAAATTCTTTGTCATAAAAAGTTATAGTGTATACGTTTTTGCTCTTGCCTGTCTTTTTATTTATTGTTTTTATGTACGGTTTTTTCTGAACACTTTCATAAAAAGTTGTCGCCCATACTTCCGGCATAGATGTGGTATTTGCACCCTGAATTAGAAGGTCTCCTTTTTTGACTATATCCCCTACTTGAACAACAGCTTCTCCACTTCTTGCAATTACCTTCTCTATTATACCATTTTTAGATGCAATAATATTACAATAATTAGAATTAGCTACTTTTGTACTCTCATCATCTTTTTTTGTCACTGTTACAAATACATTTGTTCCCTTTACATTGATAGATAAGTACGCAACTTCGTCTATTTCCTGCATTATATGATCTCTAATAATTTTTCTATCTATTGTCTTTTTAAATACTCCAGGTTTTAATCCACATTCTTCTAACTCTGCTTTTAATACTTTTTTATCTATACCTTCAGGACAGTCTATGTATATATCTGTTACAAATTGAGTTGTCGAAAGAAGTAATAAAAGAGATACTATTGCAGAAAAAACCATTGTCTTGTATTTATATATTCTTCTTGCTAAAAATGGAATTCCTGTTTTTTGTTTTATTTTAACCTCAAACTTATTACCTCTATACATATTTTTTATTTTTTTCAAATCACTTCTAGATACACTAAATTCTACTTTTGTTTTATCAATTCTTTTTACATTATAAATAGGTACTCTATTTTTACAAATAAAGTTTAAATATTTCTCTGTATCTATCCCTTCCACAACTAATACATAATATCCTTTAATATAATTAATCAATTTTATTCCTCCCCTTAATCAACATATTCTAGAGAATAAATTATCCCCTTTATGCCTATCTCCCCTTCGTTTATATACTTTAGAACAAGTTTATCGCCAGTTATTTTAACTATTTTTTCTTTTGTCTTTATTCTTATTAAATTATTATCAAATTCAACTATATTTACGTAATTTTCTATACTCAAAAACGTATTACTAACAATAGTAATAATAGGTTTTATAACTTGTAAATCTGATGATATCTCCATAAACTTCCTCCTTAAATAGATTTTCTTCATATATTTTATGAATTTAAATGCTTATAAATGTTATATGTTATATATTATGTATATGACACAAACTCTTTTTTAATATTTAAACAAAAAAAATTACTACCCTATAGGTAGTAAACTTATTTATTTAATATCCATATAAAATAGCTTAAAAATATTACAAAAAATATCCAAAGTAAATAAGGTATGTTTATTAAACTTGCTCTTTGATCTACTTTATAAAATTTATAAATCATTGCTATAAGGACAAGACCTAAAAGTATGCTTTCTATAAATGCAACAAATCTTAAGTTTAATCCAAAGAACAATATACTCCATAGAAAATTTAAAACTAATTGAAGATAATAAAAGAACATAGCATCATTTATTTTTTGAGTACTTTTCTTTGAACTTAGAATTATGTACGCTGATATACCCATCAAGATATATAATATGGGCCAAATAATAGGAAATACTGATGCCGGAGGAGAAAAATCCGGTTTTATTAATTGCATATACTGCATTTTAAAAGGCATTTGAGATAGTAAAACTGCAATTGAACTACTTAGTATACCTGTTACTAGCGGAATAGCAACACATATAATAAATTTTTTTATCTCTTTAACAGATATAATCAATATTTTCACCTTCCTAATAATTATTAAATATAAATCACTAAGTTTTTAATTTATTTTTATTTTAAAATTCTTTTATAATAATTATGTAGAAGGATTTAAATATATTACACTATAAATTTTATAGACTTATTTATTTTACAGTGTAAATTTTATAGTTTTATTTATTATTTTTAATAGATATAATCTTATATTGTTTGACGAAATTTGTCTTTTTATTGTTTTTAAAAACGTAAAAAGGTCTAGAATACTATTCTAGACCTTTTAATCTATTGTAAGTTTTTTCTAACTAATTCATTTATTAGCTTTCCATCAGCACGCCCTTTTACTTTAGGCATTATTGATGACATAATATGCTTCATATCTTTCATTGAAGTAGCTCCAACTTCTGATATAGTAGCAATTACGATTTCGTTTAGTTCTTCTTCGCTTAATTGTTGAGGTAGGTACTCTTTTAAAACTTCTATTTCAGCTTCTGCTTGAGTCATTAAATCTTCTCTTCCGGCTTTTTTAAACTCGTCTAGAGAATCTTTTGTTTGTTTTAGTAGTTTAGCTATAAGATCTATAATTTGAGAATCATCTAGCTCAACCCTATTATCGACTTCATATTGCTTAATTGAAGCCCTAATTAAAGTTACTACTGATTTTTTAGTATTATCTTTGTTTTTCATAGAAGACTTTAGATCTTCTTGTAACTTTTGTTTAAGGGACATTCCCTTCACCTCTTTATTTCATATTACTACTTTTAGATATTACTATCTTTTAGCATTTTTTCTTCTAGCTGCTTCAGCTTTTTTCTTACGTTTAACACTTGGTTTATCATAGTGTTCTCTTTTTCTTACTTCTGACATTATGCCAGACATAGCGCATTGACGTTTAAATCTTCTTAAAGCACTATCTAATGATTCATTTTCTCTTACTCTTACTTCTGACATTCTTTTTCCCTCCCTCCGATTTCGCGAATTATGTATAAAATCGTGTTAGTCCTTACAAAACCTCTGCGATTTCATACTTGTATATTATAAACTATATTTTTATATTTATCAAGTATTTTAATTAAATATAAAATGAAATTATTAATATACAAGAACATTTTTACTTTTTTCACCAAAAACATTCAATTTATTTGGCATCTTTTTCATACATTGGAAGTTTCTTTCCAGCTAACACGTGGAAATGAATGTGTTTTACCTCTTGACCACCATCAGAACCGCAGTTATTTATTATTCTAAATCCTTTATCTGCAAATCCTTTTTCTTTTGCTATTATATTAATTACTTTATGAATATGTGCAATAATATCCATATCTTCTTCATTAACATCTATCATACTATCATAGTGTTTTTTAGGTATTACTAAAATGTGATATGGTGCAACAGGGTTTATATCATTAAATGCTAAAACCTTGTCATCTTCATATACTATATCGCCTGGTATTTCTCTATCTATTATTTTACAAAATAAACAGTCCATCCCCTCTACACCTCCTGTCTAATTATATGTATTTCTACATACTATACCAAAATTCCTTCTAAGAATTCATTTTTTACATCTGTTATTTTTACTTTTAAAATTTGTTCTGATAAATCTTTATCGCTTTCTACTATAACTTTAACATAGTTTTCTGTTAAACCTTCAAATTTATTATCTCCAACTTTTTGTTCAAATAATACATTAAATTCTTTATCTAACATTTTTTGCCCAAATTTTTTGAAGTTTTCTTCGTTTAATTGAAGTAATTTTTCACTTCTTTCATGTTTTGTGCTTGGGTCTACTTGATTTTCCATAGTAGCAGCTGGTGTTCCTTTTCTTGGTGAATATTTGAAGATATGCATATGAGTAAGTTCTATATCTTTTAAGAACTCATATGTTTTATCAAATTCTTCATTTGTTTCACCTGGGAATCCAACTATAACATCTGTAGTTATAGATACATTTGGTATAGCTGCTCTCAGTCTATCTACTATTGTTTTATATTCTTCTGTTGTATATCTACGTTTCATTCTTTTTAAAGTTTCATCACATCCACTTTGAAGTGATAAGTGGTAGTGTGGACAAACTTTATCCATAGCTGAAACTGCTTCTACAAATTCATCTGTAAATAATATAGGTTCAACAGAGCTAAGTCTTATTCTCTCTATTCCTTCTATATCATTTATTTGTTTTATTACGTCTAGAAGTTTTATATCCGTTTCTTTTATGTCTTTTCCATAAGATGCAACATGTATTCCTGTTAAAACTACTTCTTTATATCCATTAGCTGCAAGATTTTCTACTTCTTTAACTATACTTTCTAAATCTCTACTTCTAACTCTACCTCTTGCATATGGTATTATGCAGTATGAGCAGTATCTATCACATCCATCTTGTATTTTTAAGAAAGCTCTAGTTTTTCCGTTAGTTTTGTTTATTTCGATTTCTTCGAAAGCTTTAACTTTCATTATATCGTCAACTGTACTAACTTTTCTGCTTGCATCGATTTTTTTAACTTCTTCTACGATTTTTTTTCTATCATTTGTACCCATAACAAGATTTACTTCGTCTATTGAAAGTATTTCTTCTGGAGATACTTGTGAATAACATCCAACTACAGCGATTATCGCGTCTGGATTTTTCTTTTTCATTCTTCTTATATATTGTCTTGATTTTCTATCACTCATATGAGTTACTGTACAAGTATTTATAACATAAACATCTGCATAATCTTCTGTTTCTGCTTTTTCATATCCTTCTTTTTCGAATAATTCAAGCATTGCTTCTGTTTCGTATTGGTTTACTTTACACCCTAAAGTATAAAATGCCACTCTTTTCATTAAATATTTCCTCCTAAGTCACTTAGTTCATATAAAACTATTGAAGAAGCGACTACTGATGCAGTTTCCGTTCTCAATATTCTCGGTCCTAATGATACAACTTTAGAATCTATATCTTGAATATTTACTATTTCTTCTTCTTCAAATCCACCTTCAGGTCCTACAAAGATTCCTATTGTATTTATATCTGCATCTTTAATTGCACTTTTTATAGATACAGTTCTTTCATTTTCATAAGGACATATATTCATATCGTTGTTTTTCATGTCTTCTAAAGCTTCTTTAAATGATAAAACACCTCTTAATTTAGGTATCTTACCTCTTTTACTTTGTTTAGCAGCCTCATACATAATTCTTTCCCAACGCTCTATCTTTTTGCCTTCTTTTTTGTCGTCAACTTTGACTACACTTCTCTTTGTAGATACTAAAATAATTTCATCAACTCCAACTTCCGTAAGTTTTTGAAGTATTAATTCCATTTTAGTACTTTTAGGAAGACCTTGATATAGTTTTACTTTTAAGTCTGATTCTCTTTTTATTTCTCTTTTTTCGATTATATCTAAATCTACTTGCTCTTTGTTTATTTCTGTTATTTCACAAATGTATTCAGAGTTGTCATTATCACATATTTCTAATTTTTCACCGATTTTACATCTTAAAACTTTAGATATATGTTTTACATCTTCTCCTACTATTACACATGTGTTGTTTTCTAAATTTATATTAGTCTTATCTACGAAAAATCTATCCATTATTTCACCTACTTAAGTTTAGAAACTATAGCTGACCATTCTCCTAATCTCTCAACTTTAACTATTTCAAATCCGTTTTCTTCTAAAGCTTGACAAACTTCATCTATTTTAGCAAGTATTATACCAGAAGATATGAATACACCATCATCTTTTAAGAATTTGCTTACATCTTTAGCAAGTATTTTTATTATATCTGCTATTATGTTTGCAACTATTACGTCTGCTTTAGAGTCTACAACTTCAAATAATGAACCATGTTTAACTACTACTTTATCAGATACGTTGTTTATTTCACAGTTTTCTTTTGATACTTTCACTGCTACTTCGTCTAAGTCACCTGCTACTACTTCTTTTGCACCTAACTGTGCAGCTGCAATTGCAAGTATACCACTACCACAACCTATATCAAATACAGTTTTTGTTTCGTCTACATAGTTTTCTAATTCTCTTATACACATAGAAGTAGTCTCATGAGTTCCTGTTCCGAATGCCATCCCTGGATCTAATTCTATTATTAGGTCACCTTCTTGTTTTTCATACTCTTCCCAGCTAGGTTTTACAACTATTTTTTTACCTACTTTTGTTGGTTTGTAGTATTTTTTCCATTCATTTGCCCAATCAGATTCGTTGACATTGCTTAAAGATACAGAACCTTCACCTATATCTAATCCGAATGATGGTAATAAAGCTATTCTAGCTTTTACTGTTTCGATTAATTCTAATACATTTCTTTCTTCTGGTATGTAAGTTTTTATAAGTACTCCGTCTTGTCCACTTTTGTTGAATACTTCTTCTTCAACATAATCCCAATCTAGTTCATTTTTCTTTTGGAATAAGAAGTCTTTTGGGTCTTCTATCATAACCCCTCCACATCTTTCTTCCATTAATATGTTACTTATTGCTTCTACAGCTTCTGTAGTAGTTTTTATAGTTACTTCTGTCCAATTCATAATATAATTATCTTCCTTTCTAGGTTTTATTATTTAAAGTTATAATTTTATACTTATGATTTTCAATTTTAAAAATTTCATTTAATTATTATATCATATTTAATCTATTGGTTAATTACTAAATTACATCTATCGCCAAAATTCTGCAATTTTTTTAGTTTTTAAATCATATAATTAACAGTTTTTTCTGTATTTATATATTTTGTCCTAAATATTGTAATTTTATAATTCATACAAAAACTTCTTATAAATTTAATAACCAGTATTTCTCTTATTAAAACTTTTTAGTTTTAAATTTTTAGCAAAAAAAAGTATTTTAAATAGCAGTTAACTATTTAAAATACTTTTTAAATAAATTTATTTCTTTAAATTTTTGAAAAAAGTGTCTATCTTGTTCTTCCAATTCCTCTGTTTTTCGTGGACTTTGTTTCCGCAAGATTCATCAAATTTTCTTAATAATTCTTTTTGATCTTCGTTTAATTTTTTAGGTGTATCTATTATAACTTTAACGTATTGGTCACCTCTAGAATTACTTCTTAATTTAGGTATACCTTTTTCTCTAAGTCTAAATACTGTTCCTGTTTGAGTTCCTTCAGGTAAAGTGTATGAAACTTTTCCGTCTAGTGTAGGTACTTCTAATTTATCCCCTAATGCCGCTTGAGTAAATCTTATTGGCATTTCTATATAAACGTCGTATCCTTCTCTTGTGAATATATCGTGTTTTTGTACGTTAACTACGATATATAAATCTCCTCTAGGACCGCCTTTTTCTCCTACTTCACCTTGACCAGAAAGTTTTATCATTTGACCATCATCTATACCTGCTGGTATATCAACTTCTATTGTCTTAGTTTTTCTTACGCTACCTTTTCCATGACATTTGTTACATGGTGATTCATTTATTTCCCCTTCACCATCACATGTAGAACATGTTCTTTGGCTAGCTATATTACCGAATGGAGTTCTTTGAACACTTTGAACTGTTCCTGAACCATGACAAGTAGGACAAGTTTTTTTAGATGTTCCTGGTCTTGCTCCACTACCATGACATTCTTCACATTCTTCACTTCTATTTATTTTAACTTTTATTTTCTTACCGAATGCAGCATCTTCAAAACTAATAGTAACTGATTGTCTTATATCTGCACCACGTTTTGGTCCTCTTCTTCTAGATGAAGAACCTCCGAATCCACCTCCAAAGCTAGAACCGAATATGTCTCCGAATATATCTTCGAATCCACCGAAGCCACTTCCTCCGAATCCGCCGAATCCTTGACCGCCGCCAAATCCGCCTTGACCATTTAATCCGTCGTGTCCAAATCTATCATAAGTACTTCTTTTTTCTTCATCAGAAAGAACTTCATAAGCTTCATTTATTTCTTTGAATTTTTCTTCAGCATCTTTATCACCAGGATTTTTGTCTGGGTGATATTTCATTGCTAATTTTCTATAAGCTTTTTTAATCTCTTTAGCGTCTGCGTCTTTGCCTACACCAAGCACCTCATAGTAATCTCTTTTTTCACTCAAGGATTTCACCACCTTTACATCTTACAAAATAATAGCTTGTAGAATGTTAAACTACAAGCTATTATAAATTTATTTTAACAGACTAATCTTCTTTACTAAGTACTTTTAAAAAGTACGTTAATTTTATTATACACAAATACTCTGTCTTTGTAACCTATTTATCATCAACTTCTGTAAAATCTGCATCTACTACGTTGTCATCGCTATTTCCAGCGTTTGAACCTTGGTCATAACCAGCATCTTGAGCTTCTGCACCTTGTGCTGCTTGAGCTTGTTGATACATTTGTTCAGATATTTTATGGAATTTGTTCATTACTTCATCCATTGCAGTTTTTAATTCTTCAGCTGTTGCGCTTTCTTTATCTTTAACTGCTTTTAAGTTTTCTAAAGCACTTTCTATAGCTGATTTATCTTCTGCACTTACTTTATCTCCTAATTCGTTTAAAGTTTTTTCAGTTTGATAAATAGTTGATTCAGCTTGGTTTAATGCTTCTATTTTTTCTTTCTTTTGTTTATCAGCTTCAGCATTCATTTCTGCTTCTTTAACTTTTCTTTCTATTTCTTCTTCTGATAAGTTAGTTCCTGAAGTTATAGTAACTTTTTGTTCTTTTCCAGTTCCTAAATCTTTAGCAGTAACGTGAACTATACCATTAGCATCTATATCGAAAGTAACTTCTATTTGAGGTATTCCTCTTGGAGCTGGTGGTATTTCAGATAATTGGAATCTACCTAATGTAGTATTATCGTAAGCCATTGATCTTTCACCTTGTAATACGTGTATATCAACAGCAGTTTGGTTATCTGCAGCAGTTGAGAATACTTGAGATTTTTTAGTTGGTATAGTAGTATTTCTTTCTATTATTTTAGTCATTACGTTACCCATAGTTTCTATACCTAATGATAATGGAGTAACATCTAATAATAATAAGTCGTTAACTTCACCAGTTAAAACACCAGCTTGTATAGCAGCACCAGCAGCAACACATTCATCTGGGTTTATACCTTTGTGAGGTTCTTTTCCTATGAAGTTTTTAACAGCTTCTTGAACTGCAGGTATTCTTGTTGAACCACCTACTAATAATACGTCGTCTATTTCTGAAACTGAAAGTCCAGCATCAGCTAAAGCACTCTTAGTTGGTCCCATAGTTTTTTCTACTAAATCAGCAGTTAATTCGTTGAATTTAGCTCTTGATAAATCTATATTCATGTGTTTTGGTCCTTCTGCAGTTGCAGTTATGAATGGTAGATTTATGTTAGTTGACATTGTTGAAGATAATTCTTTTTTAGCTTTTTCAGCAGCTTCTTTTAATCTTTGTAATGCCATTTTGTCTGATCTTAAATCAACACCTTCAGCTTTTTTGAATTCGTCAGCTAAGTAATCTATTATAACTTTATCGAAGTCGTCTCCACCTAATCTGTTGTTACCAGCAGTAGCTAAAACTTCGAAAGTACCGTCACCTATTTCAAGTATTGATACGTCGAAAGTACCTCCACCTAAGTCAAATACTAATATTTTCTTTTCTTCGTCTAATTTATCCATACCGTAAGCAAGAGCTGCAGCAGTTGGTTCGTTTATTATTCTTTTAACGTCAAGTCCTGCTATTCTACCTGCATCCTTAGTTGCTTGTCTTTGAGCATCTGTGAAGTATGCTGGAACAGTTATAACTGCTTCTGTTACTGTTTGACCTAAGTAACTTTCTGCATCTGATTTTAATTTTTGAAGTATTATAGCTGATATTTCTTGTGGAGTATATCCTTTACCATCTATATCTACTTTGTAATCTGTACCCATATGAGTTTTTATTGAAGTTACAGTTCTTTCTGCATTTGTAACTGCTTGTCTTTTTGCAGGTTCCCCAACTATTCTTTCACCATCTTTTGTAAATGCTACTACTGATGGTGTAGTTCTCATACCTTCGTTATTTGCTATTATTTGAGGTTCTCCACCTTCTAAAACTGCTACACAAGAGTTTGTTGTACCTAAATCTATACCTATTACTTTTGCCATGTTAATACGCCTCCTGGAATTTTCATTTTAATTAATTTATTTAATTTGTTAGCTATTTTCAATTATTAGCTATTTATTATTTACAAATTTATTAGCAAGATACTTTAACCATTGTTGGTCTTATTACTTTTGCACCAAGTTTGTATCCTTTTTGTAGTACCATAACAACTTTGTTTGGTTCTACTCCATCTATGTTTTCTTGCATTACTGCCATGTGAACATTTGGATCGAAATCAGCATCTTCTGCTTCTATTTCTTCAACACCAAATTTTACTAATGAATCTTTTAGTTGTTTATAAACTAAATCTACACCTTTATAAAGAGCTTCTTCTTTATCTGGGCAAGCATCTAATGCTCTTTCCATATTATCTATAACTGGTATTAATTCAGTTATTATTTTTTCATTAGCAAATACGCCAATTGTCTCTTTTTCTTGTTGTGTTCTTCTAATATAGTTAGAATATTCTGCTTGAAGTCTTCTATATTTATCTTCAGATGCTTCTACTTTAGATTCTAAGTCTTTTATTTTATCTTCAACTTTCTTTTCTTCTAATTTAGAATTTATATCTGTTACATTATCATCTTCAGTTTGTTGTGTTTTTACTTCCTCAGCCGCTTGTTCTTCAACTGAAGTGTTAGTATCGTTTTTAACTTCAGATTGTACATCTTTATTTTCCAAGATATTACACCCCTCGATTCTTTTATTTTTCTATTTATTATTAAGCAATATATTCATATAATTTATTATCGAATATATTCTAGAATAATCCATTCTCGTTGGACCTATAAAACTTATACGTCCGATTTGCTCATTGTCTACTTTGTATGTAGCTGTTACAACACTACAGTCTTGGGCTTGTTGACAGTCATTATCACTACCAATTATTATATTGGTATTGTCTTTTAATATTCCTTTTGATTGTATTATTTTAGCTACTGTTTCTTTTGTTTCAAGCATGTCTAAAAAGCTTCTAGCTTTTAATACATCATTAAATTCTGGATAATCAAGTATGTTTGTAACACCGTTTAATGTTATCGATACATCATCATCTGATACATTTGAATTTAATACGCTAAGCAATTTATCCACTATAGAAGAGTATTCTCCTATTTCATATTTTATAAAAGCTATTAAATTGTTATCAATATCTGTTATACTTTTTCCTGCAAGCTTTTTAGTAAGATTATCAGAAATTATATTCAACTTAGCTTGATCTAAATACTTTTTAGTAGGAATATCAGTCTTTTTAATATCTCCAATATCTGTTACAACAATTAATAATATACTGTGTTCACCCATGTTAACTAGTTGGATATGTTTAATCACACTTGGTTTTACTATTTTAGTAGTACCTATAGTTGTGTAATTAGTAAGCTGTGATAACATCTTAGAAGTTTCATGAATTAAATCTTGTATGTGATTCATGTTGCTTTCTACACATTTTTCAATTATTTCTTTGTCGCTATCATTTAATTCATTAGTTCCCATCAACAAATCTACATATAATTTATAACCTTTTTCTGTTGGCACCCTTCCTGCTGATGTATGTGGCTGAACTAAATATCCCAATTCTTCCAAATCCGCCATTTCATTTCTTATAGTCGCAGCGCTAACTCCAAGATTATGCTTTTTAGAAATTGTTCTAGATCCTACAGCTTCAGCTGTTTCAATATAATCTTTAACTATCGCTTTGAGGATTTTCATTTTTCTTTCATTAAGTTCCATTTTTCATTTCCTCCCTGCTGTTAGCACTCACTATTTTCGAGTGCTAAAAAGATTATATATATTATATAACACTTATTTTTATTTTTGTCAACAGTTTTTATTTAATCTATATAATCTAAAAAAATATTATTTGATATTTCTCTTCCCTTTTGAGTAAATTTAAATCCGACCTGTGTCATTTCTATTAATTCTAAATTTAAATGTTTAGCTATTTGTTCTTTATATTTTTCTTCAAAGTTTATTTCAAATTCCTCAAAATCTTTAAAAATTATACCTTCATTCATTCTAAGTCCCATGATAATCTTTTCTTCTATTTCGTCTTTTTGAGTAAGAGTTTCAAAGAAATCTATAGGCTTTTGATTTTGTAATAATTTTTCATGATAATCATCTAAACTTTGTACATTGTTGTATCTAACATTATTAATATATCCAGATGCTCCCGGTCCTAATCCTATGTAATTTTTACATTTCCAATATAATATGTTATGCTTGCATTCATATCCCACTTTAGCATAATTTGATATCTCATATTGATTATATCCATTTTCTTTTAAATAATTTATAGCATATTCATACATTTTTATATCTTCATCTTCATCACCAAGATCAAACTCTTTTTTCATATACATGTCGTATAATTTAGTTCCTTCTTCTAAAATTAGAGAATACGCTGATATATGTTCTGGATTCAAGCTTACTATTTTATGTAGAGTTTCTTTCCAATCTTCAAAAGTTTGATGTGGAAGATTATACATTAAATCTATATTTATATTTTTAAATCCTACTTTTCTAGCTTCTAAATAGTTTTTTTCAAATTGTTCATAATTATGTATTCTACCTATATATCTAAGTAAATTTTCTTGCACAGCTTGAAGTCCTATACTAAGTCTATTTACTCCAATACTTCTCATAAATTTTAGTTTATCTTCTGTAAGTGTACCTGGGTTGCACTCCATTGATATTTCTGCATCTTCATCTATAGAGAAGTTTTCTTTTATTTCGTCCATTATAAATTGCATGTCATTATTGTTTAATATGCTAGGCGTCCCTCCACCAAAAAATATGCTATTTATTTTTCTATCTTTATTTTTATATAAAGCCATCTCTTTTTTTAAATCAGATAAAAATCTATCTTTTTCATTTACTATCATTTTATATGAATTAAAATCGCAGTATTTACATTTTTGCACGCAAAAAGGTATATGTATGTATAATCCAAGCAAAAAATCACCCTCTCTATTTTTATTTCTTATAGCTTTTATAAGTTTTTTTATCTTATTTATAGTTTTCACAATGAAATTATAAGTATACATTCTATTGCTATTATAAATTATAATCACTCTATATAAAATAACTTATTTTTTTAATTAAAAATTCATCAATATACTGACTACATTGCTTTAGATAATATATAATTACTTTAAAATTAAAAAAGGTAAACTTAAAAATAAGTTTACCTTTTTGTATTTATATTTACCATACCTCTAAGGCATGTTTTTTCATCTATTCCTAGTGCTTCTCCTACAGCAATAGATAAGGCAGCATTTTCTACAGATACATCATCATAATCAAATAAATCTAAGTATTTATATGTAATCTTTGAGTTATCCGCAATTATTACTTTAGTATTTCTCTCTCTTGCTATACTTTTAAAATAATCTGTGTAATTATTGTTAGTTGTTACTAAATATCCTTCATAAGGTATAACTTGCGCAAATGATTGAACAAGTTTATCATCTTCTTCTACATAATCCTCAGAAATCTCACTTATAACAGCTATATTTTCATTTAGCTCATTAAATTTAGATACTTTTTTAGAAGCCGAATCTGCATCTATATTTTCATAAATTACAGCATCGACGCCTAACTCTGATGCATTTTTTAAAACTGAAAATTTATCATTATTAGTTTTATGTTGTAATTTTGAATATTCATCATCTGAACCATTTTGTAGTCCTAAAATTATATCTGAAGATTCGTTTGCAGTTTTTCCTATAACTTTATAACCTGCTTCTATTAATATATTACTGACTAAATTAGTTATTATAGATTTCCCCTTTATTCCATTTAGACTTATTCTTATTGGTATTTTATCGATGATTTGTTGTCTTTGTGATTTATTTTTGTTAATTAAAATTATGCTTAAAACCACTATTATTGCTACGATTGCTATTATAATAAAAATAACTCATCCCTCCTAAAGATTTACTTTACATAAATATAATTTCCTATGCGCTATAAAATAAGCTTAAATGCTGTATTAGCATAAGTTTATTTTATATTATTTTATAACCCTTTTCAACTTATATTATAGTATAAAAATGATGTTAAAAAAGCTCTATAAAATAGATACTTCATCTTTTATAGAGCTTTTATTTATTTTAATCTAGTCGTCTAATTTTAAAACTGCCATAAATGCTTTTTGTGGTACTTCTACGTTTCCGATTTGTCTCATACGTTTTTTACCTTCTTTTTGTTTTTCAAGAAGTTTCTTCTTACGAGATATATCCCCACCGTAACATTTAGCAAGTACGTCTTTTCTAAGAGCACTTATAGTTTCTCTAGCTATTATTTTATTTCCAACAGCTGCTTGTATTGGCACAGCAAATTGATGTCTTGGTATTTCATTTTTAAGTTTTTCACACATAGCTTTTCCTCTAGCATATGCTTTTGATTCATGTACTATAAAACTTAGTGCATCGACTTGTTCTTTATTTATTAATATATCTAGTTTTACTAGTGTAGATGGAACATATCCTTTCATTTCAAAGTCTAATGAACCATATCCTCTTGTTCTAGATTTTAATGCATCAAAGAAATCGTATATAACTTCATTTAGTGGTAAATCGTAATGTAACATAACTCTCTTAGGATCTATATACTCCATATTATGCATAGTTCCACGTCTCTCTTGACATAATTCCATTACTATACCAACATAGTCTTTTGGTACTATTATGTCAGCTTTTACGATTGGTTCTTCTATCATTTTTATTTCTGATGGGTCTGGTAAGTTAGTTGGGTTTTGTATCATAACTACTTCACCAGTATTCTTAGTTACTCTGTATATAACAGATGGAGCTGTTGTTACTAGGTTTAAGTTGAATTCTCTTTCTAGTCTCTCTTCTATTATTTCTAAGTGTAATAATCCTAAGAATCCACATCTAAATCCGAACCCTAATGCTGCAGAAGTTTCAAGTTCAAATTCTAATGCTGCATCGTTTACTTGTAATTTTTCTAATGCATCTTTAACATTTTCATATTTTTCACCTTCACCTGGATAAATACCACAGTAAACCATTGGTGTAGCTTTTTTGTATCCTGGAAGTGCTTCTTCTGTAGGTCTTGATGCATCTGTTATAGTATCACCAACATGACAACTTCTTATATCTTTTATACTCGCTGCTATATATCCAACATCTCCAGCTTGAAGGCTATCAAGTTCAGTTGGATGTGGAGCCATAACCCCTACTTCTGTAACTTCGAATTTCTTTTTAGTATTCATCATCTCGATTGTCATACCTTTTTTAACTTCACCTTCGAATACTCTAACATATGCTACAACACCTTTATAAGCATCATAGTATGAGTCGAATATTAAAGCTTTTAATGGTTTTTCTATATCACCTTCTGGAGCAGGTATATTATTTACTATATCTTCTAATACGTCTTGTATATTTAAACCACTTTTAGCTGATACTAATGGAGCTTCACTAGCATCAAGCCCTATAATATCTTCTATTTCTTCTTTTATTTCGTCTGGTCTAGCACTTGGAAGATCTATTTTATTTATTACTGGTAATATTTCTAAATCTTGATCTAATGCTAAATATACATTTGCTAATGTTTGTGCTTCTACACCTTGAGCAGCGTCTACTACTAATAGAGCTCCTTCACACGCAGCTAAACTTCTTGATACCTCATAATTGAAGTCGACATGACCTGGAGTATCTATTAAGTTTAGATAGTACTCATTTCCATCCTTAGCGTTGTATTTTAATCTTATATTTTGTAATTTGATAGTGATTCCTCTTTCTCTTTCTAAATCCATGTTATCTAATAACTGATTTTTCATTTCTCTATCACTAACTAAACCTGTATATTGAATTAATCTATCCGCCAAGGTAGACTTTCCATGGTCTATATGTGCAATAATACTAAAATTTCTCGTTCTACTTTGTTTATTGTCCACCTTTTTTCCTCCTTAAAATTTAGTTTAAATTATTTTAATCATAGATTTTATTTTATAATATATCAGCTTTTCTGTAAATATAAGTTATGACAGAAAAATAAGACTTATTCATATATTAAGCCTTATTTTTCCAAGTTTATACAATCATTATAGTACTATCCTTTTATATTTAAGTTAAAATTTTTTAAAATTTCTTCTATAGAGTTTATTTTTTTCTGTATTAATTCTATATTCATATCTATTATTGATTTTTTATTAAGATTTTTATTCATATTATAATCTGTAAAAAATATACATCCTATAGCTATATTTATCATAAAAATTATAGATAATGTTTTAAAAGTTATTGTTCTCTTCTTTTTATTTTTTCTATTATTTATTCTTTCATCTAATGTAGGCATTTATTTATTCTTTCTCAATTATTTTTTATATTTTGTTCTTTAAAATATCCATCTATTACTTGTGCTATATATTTTGCACTCGCTTGAGCTTCTGCAGTAGTAGTACCATTACTTCCTACTTCTACTAATATAGCATTGTCTGAGATACTTTGATTGAATCTACCATAAGGTTTTAATACTACTGGCATTATTAAATCAGGATATTTTTTCTTAGCGTATTCAGTCAATCCATCAGCTAATTTTTGTACTTTTTCAACATCATCATTTCTAGCACCTACAACAAAGAAAAATTTAGCTACTTTTTCTCCATTTATTGTTGTAGTGTATTTATTGTGAATATTATTTTTTGTAGCTTGATTAGCTATATTAAGACCGTCTCTATGTAGGTCTATAGTTATATTTACATCATTATATTGATTCATTACAGATTTTATAGTTTCTGCACTTCTTGCATATGAATTATTATATGTAGGACTATCATGAAAAGTAGTAGAATGAACGACTCCCCATCCCAAGTTAGACAGTTGGTTTGTAAGTAAACATCCAACAGACATAACTGAGTGGTCCTTATCTTCAGAGTGATAATTTCCTTTTGGTGAATCAGAATATGTTTCACAACTGTGACTGTGGTATATCAAAATTTGTGGTTTATTGTTAGTAACTCTTAATTTTGAATTATATACACTACTGTCTAATGTTATACCATTAGCATTTGTCGTTTTTGCAACAGGAATATTATCTTCTCCTACATATACATTAACAAACTGATTATTTGTAGCTTTATTATTATTTGTAGTTGTATCTTCTTTATTTGATTGATCGCTTTTATCTGTATTTTGTTCATCTTTTTCTATAACTTTAACTTCGGGATAAGAATATTTTATTAAGTTTTTAAATAATCCATTCTTATCAAGCCCTAATGTAATACTTGGTATTGTAAATAATAAAATAGCTATACTTATTACTTTAGCAAATTTATTATACATATTTCTCCTCCTTAGTTTTAAATCCTTCCTGGATGGAGGGACCTATTTAATCCTTCGCTTATTATTATCGCTAGATTTTCTATTGTTTCGTCTATGTCTTTTGGAGTTACAATTAAATTTTTATCATATGGGTCTAAAGAATCTTTAATTAATTGGTATTTTTCTTCTTCTTTTAATTTTTTAAGCATTGTATAAAATCCACTGCTTTCTTCAGATACTTCCATTAAATTATCTATAGCTAAATCTAGCACATCTATCGTAAGTGTGGCAGCATCTACTACTGTAGGTACGCCTATTGCAATTACATCTACACCTAAATAAGATTTATCTAATGCTTTTCTTTTATTACCAACGCCTCCTCCTGGTGCTATACCACCAGTTGATATTTGAATAGTTGCATTAACTCTATCCATTTTTCTAGATGCCAATGCATCTATTGCAACTACTCTATCTGGTTTAATTTTGTCTACGATTGATTTTACTATTTCTACTGTTTCAATACCTGTAATCCCCATAACTCCTGGACTCAATGCTGCTACTTCAGAAAAGTCATCATCATAGTCTTTGTTGTAGTTTTTAAAAATATGGCGAGTTACAAGTGTTTTTGATACTGCTCTAGGCCCTAGTGCATCTGAGGTAATGTTCCAGTTTCCTAGTCCTATTACTAGAGTTCGTTTAGATTGATCTGTTCCAAATATATCTATTAGTTCGTCTTTTAGATAATTTATAACTTTTTCTCTAGAATCGTCATCATCAAATTTCATTAAGTCGCTTTCTAGAGTTATATATTTACCTATTTCTTTATTCATTATTTTTGAACCAGTTTCATTTATTATTTCGACTGTAGTAACAGTGCAATCTTCTAGTTCTTTTGTGTCTACTACGACTCCATCAAGAGCTGTCGACTGTTCTTCACATATTTCTGTCGCCTCAAGTGCTAAATCTGTTCTTATACTTATCATAAAAACCTCCAAATGTTATTAAGTCTTATTGAAAAACATTTTAATCATATTTAGTAAACAGAATTATAGTTTTAATTTCTGTTTTTTAACTTTGGTTATAATTATTAACTCTTTTACGATTTTTAAACATAATTTAAATAAAAGTTAAATTAAATTAAAACTATTGAATATTAATACTTGATTTTTATTTTTATTTCTGTTAAAATCAAATATGTTGACGATGAGAATAATAAATTTTATGGGAGGTGAACAGGTTGGCTAATATAAAATCTGCTAAAAAGAGAATAAAAGTTATCGATAAGAAAACTGCTTTAAACAGAGTTAGAAAATCACAAGTTAAAACAGCTATAAGAAGATTCGAAGAAGCTGTTACTGCTGGTAACGTAGAAGAAGCTACTCAAAGATTCCAATTCGCTCAAAAGAAAATATCTCAAGTTGCTTCTAAAGGAACTATACACAAAAACGCTGCTGCTAGAAAAGTAGCTAAATTAGCTCAAAAATTAAACTCTATGAACGCTTAATAAGAAGTTTAATTTGTGCATAAATTGGCCCTTGATTAATTTCAAGGGTTTTTTATTTTGTAAAAATTTAAATAAAAGAAAAAGTCTTCCCCTTTTTAGGAAGACTTTAACTCACTCTTCTCTGGCAGTACTTACTTACTAACATTTCTATAGCAAGTGTATCCCTCATCAGACCATTTTTTATTTTATAATCACTCTCTAGTATATAATTTAACATATCTATTATCATATCTTCTGTAAAGTTCTTACTTATTTTTATCGATTTATTTACTATAAATAAAGAAGTTTTTAATTTTTCTGATATACTTTTATTATTTAGTCCTTTATTTAATAATTCTTTTACTTGGAGCACTGTTTTAAATTGTCTATTTATCATAGCAAAAATTCCTAAAACAGATTCCCCTTCATTTATCATATCATTTAGTATTTTTATAGCACTTTGTGAATTTTTATCTCCAATATAATCAATTAGTTTAAAAATATCATTTTCTATCTTTTTTTGTGAAAGTCTATCTATTATTTCATTTGTAACTTGTGTATCTGTTCCTGCAAAAGAACTTATCTTTTTTATTTCGTTGTCTATATCAGATAATGTAAATTCATTATTTTTATCTTTATATCCAGTAGACTCAATAAAGTACATAATTTGTGCATTTTCTATCATTATGTTGTTTTCTGTAAATTTCTTTTTAGACCATTTAAACAGTTCCATATCAGATATTTTTTCACAATTATAGACAACTCCATTTTTACTTATTCTGTTTACAATGCTTTTTCTTTTATCAATTTCACCATATACAGTAAAAACTAAAATAGTAGTATCAGGAATATTTTCTATGTGCTCAGCAAGAGTTTTTTCTTCTTTATCAGAAAAATTCTTTTTCTTAGCTTTTGTAAGCAATTCGAACTCCTTTACTATTACTATTTTTCTTTCATCCATAAATGGAAGTGTTTCTATAGAACTAAGCAATTGTTCTAATGTAATTTCTTTGCCATCTATTATATCTAAATTGAAATCGATCATACTTTCGTTCAAAGATTCTCTAAATAATTTTATAGTATTATCTATTAAATAGTGCTCTCTACCATATAATAGATAAATTTTTTCAAAATTTTTAGCTTTTATATTATAGACAATATCCTTGTATTTCATTTTCTTGCTCCTTCATAGTTTTAATTTCTTTGTATATCATGTAAGAGAAAATTAAAACATAATAAATTATTACATATATTATATTAGGATTTTCAACTTCTATATATCCAATTTCTATTTTGCTCAACTTATCCAATATATAATATACCATATTAATAAGGTTTTTGTTTATATAAACTATAACTTTTGTAATATTTAAATTTACCTCAAATAATAAAATACTAAAAAGACTTAAATTCATAATAATGCCTATAAAAGGTATTATTACTATATTGCCTAAAATCGATAAAAGAGCAATTCCTCCAAATATATAGTAAACTATTGGCATAGTTAGAATATTGGCAGCTATAGTCATTGATATGATATCAAATTTCAACTTTCTTTTAATTATTTTATTAAAATACAAGATAGACAGTGTCGCTAAAAATGACAACTGAAAACTAATATTGTATATAGTGTATGGATTATTTATAATTAATAAACTAGCAATTAATGATAAAGTTGTTATTCCATCTCTTTTCCTAAATAAAAATATTGCTAAATACATAATTGTGACAAAAAATACTGCTCGTGTTATAGATGGAGAAAATCCAACCATTATACTATATAAAGCCATAATAATAACTAAGATAAATAATTTATATATTTTATTTATTCCTCTTATTATATAAGCTATCAATACACATAGTATTCCTGTATGAAGTCCTGATATTGCAAGTACATGACTCGTTCCTGTTTTAGAAAACATATCTTTTTCTTCTTTTGTTAAGTCGTCTTTTATTCCCAATAAACATGAATTTATAAAGTTAGATGAATCTTTATATAGATATCTAAATGTATCTCTCATGTATATTTTTATCTTTCCCAAATTTATATAAAATTTATTTTGTCCAATTACATTAAAGTAGTTTGAATTTATTAGTCCTTTATAACCACAACTTTTTATATATCTTCCATAATTAAAGTCGTCTAAATTTAGGTTATCTAAATCTTTTAAATTACCTTTTACTTCTACAATTTGTCCTATTTTAAGGTTGTATTTTCTTTTATAATCGTTTACTAAGTATCCATCTATTATATATTGAGTATATTTACTTTTTTCTTTTTTATCTTTTACAACTCCATTTATAGTTATGTTAGTATCAGAATTTATATTGTCTAATTCTTTATTTGATGTGATAAATAATCCTAAAATTAAAATTATTATAAAAATCAATAACAACGGTCTTCTCAAAGTCTCACCCCTAAAAGTTTATTTTTAGTATTATTGACCTTATTTAAAAAGTATACTCAATTTTAAATAATTATTTTTTTAGATTTCTATTATTTATAAAATCATATAATATTTAAGTTATCAAAACTACAACGTAATTTGATATATTTGTAATTAGACTATATATTAAAGAGTCTTAATATAGATTTTTATATGATATAATCCCAAAAAATAAAGGAATACATAGTTATATACTATCTATTCCTTTTTATATAAGAGTTTTGTATTTTTAAATTTTAGTACCAACGAACAATTGGTAAATCATTATTTACTCCTTTAGATACTAATATTTGATGGATATCTATTATTCCATTGTGGAAAATTGCCGCACAAGCTGAAAGATATAAATCCCACATTCGTACAAATTCTTCATCAAACATTTCTCTAACTTCGTCTATATGTTCTTTATAATTCTTTTCCCAGCATAAAAGTGTGCGATTATAATGATTTCTTAAGTTCTCTACATCTAGTGTATGGAAATTATCTTCTGCTAAACAATTCATTATTTCTCTTAAACTTGGGATAACTCCTCCTGGGAATATGTATTTTTTTATCCATGGATCGCCTGGATGCTCTTTCAGACCACTTATAAAGTGTAGTAAAAATAGCCCATGAGGTTTTAATACTGTATTTACACAGTCTATAAATAATTGATAATTATCGCGCCCTACATGTTCAAGCATACCTACACTTACAACTCTATCAAATTTTAAGTCACTATTTTTTAAATCTCTATAGTCCATAAGTTTTACTTCTAAGTAGTCTTCTAAACCTTCGTCTACTATTCTTCTTCTAAATTCATTGTATTGCTCAACACTCAATGTAATTCCTGTTCCATGAATTTTATATTTTTTAGCTGCTTCAATTAATAAAAATCCCCATCCACAACCTATATCAAGTAGTGTCATTCCTTCTTTTAAGTATAATTTTTTTAAAATGTAGTCTACTTTATTGACTTGAGCTTGATATAGAGTATCATTATCATTTAAAAAATATCCGCAAGAATAGCTCATAGTTTCATCTAGCCATAACTTATAAAAATCATTTCCTATGTCATAATGACTTCTAACTTCTTTTTCTTGATTTTTCTTAGATATTGATGTGAAAATTAATTTTTTCATTGCCTTTTTATCTATAGAGAATTTATCCATTTCACTCATAAAGTAATCAAGGGCATGATATAAATCCCCCTCTATTTCTAAATTTCCACTCATATATGCTTCTCCTAATGCAAGAGATGTACTGCTAAGCAATTTACTTACTGGTATAGATTCTTTAAATTTTGCTGTAAATGTTGGTTCTCCCTCTCCTATTTTATACTCTTCTCCATCAACTATAACCAAAAAACAAATATCGTCAAATTTATTTAATGCTTTGACCATTAAATTTTCTTTTAACATTCTATACCCTACCTCCTATATTAAAAATTTTATATTATTAATCATAATATTTATGATAAAATACCTGTTTATGATAAATTGCCCTTAATTTATATATTTATGTATATTTTTATAAATTCTCCTATAAGTTATAAAAATAAGACATATATTTAACCATATGTCTTATTTCTAATTTTACAAGTATAAACTTTCTATTATTTTAATTCATTTTTTATAACTTCAGCTATTCTCTTTATACCTGTTACTATTCTGTCTTCATCCATATTTGAATAATTTAATCTGAAGTTATTAGTTTTAGTTCTTCCCGGATAAAAAGCAACACCTGGAACATATGCTACATTGTTTTCGACACATTTTTTCATCATTTCAGTAGTATTTATGCTTTCAGGTACTGTTACCCACATAAATAATCCACCTTCTGGATGAGTCCATTTTACTTCTTCTGGGAACTCTTCTTCTATTGTTTTTAACATTAAATCTCTACGCTTTTTATATAAATCTCTTATTTCTACTACATGTGCATCAACATCACATTCATCTAAATATCTACTAACTTCTAATTGAGAAATTGTAGATGTTTGTAAATCCCCATCTTCTTTACATCTTATATATTTAGATAATATTTCTGGCGTTGCACATACCCATCCAAGTCTATATCCTGGACATAGTATTTTTGAAAATGTTCCTAAATATACTACATATCCTTCTTTATCAAAAGATTTTAATGAAGGTAAAAATTCTCCTTCATATCTTAACTCACCATAAGGATTATCTTCTAAAGCAACTATTTTATATTTAGTTATTAATTCAACAAATTTTTTACGTTTTTCAATTGGCCACGTTCTTCCAGTTGGATTTTGAAAATCTGGTATAACATATATCATTTTTACTCTGTCAGTTGTTTGTAAAACTCTTTCTAAAGCTTCCATATTCATACCATCTTCATCTGTTTCAACTTCTATGTATTTTGGTCCATATCCATTAAATGCATTTAATGCCCCTAAATAAGTTGGACTTTCACATAATATTACGTCGCCTTCATCTATAAATATCTTTGCTGAAAACTCTAATGCTTGTTGTGAACCACTAGTTATTAATATATCATCAGCTTTAACATTAGTTTTTTGTTTATCATTCATTCTATCAGCTATCTGTTGTCTAAATTTTGGGAAACCTTGAGCTGAAGAATATTGTAAAGCTACTCTTCCTACTTCCTCTAAAACTTCGTTAGCCATTCTCTCCATATCTTCTACAGGAAATAATTCTGGCGCAGGTAGCCCCCCTGCAAAAGATATTACTTCTGGTTTAGCTGTTAATGCTAATATATCACTTATTTCAGATCCACCTTCTGTCATCATTCGTTTTGCATATTTTACTTCCATCATATATCACCCCAGTTATTTATTAATTGAATATCCAGTTATTTTTTATTCATGAATATATTGTATACTTATTTCTATTTTTTTCCATCATATTTTTAAATTTTTATATAAAAAATTCACTTTGTTCATGACGCCAACGACTTCGTCCGTTGCTTAAAAATTTCACTTTGTTCATAGTGTCAATGGCTTTTTCCGTTATTCTAGATAATACATAATTTCCTTAGAATTTAAATTTTTTCCTATTTTTTATTCTAAATGATGAATTATCATATTAAGTGCAACACTTAAAAATGGATAAAAAAATAGCTCATAAGTTTATGTTCATGTTACAG
>NZ_JBCLNH010000016.1:0-83763 GCF_039062665.1 Clostridium sp. 2218st1_F5_2218SCRN_220325
TGTAACATGAACATAAACTTATGAGCTATTTTTTTATCCATTTTTAAGTGTTGCACTTAATATGATAATTCATCTTTTAAAATACTATTATTGTAAATAATACCTTTATCATCTATTAAACTAAATACTGCATTGAAATACCCTTCAATACTACTATCAGAACCTATATCTATACCTTGCTGTATAAATTGATTTTCTAAGTTACTAGCAAAATACTTTATTAGTCCTTCTTTTGTATCTGTTATCATTGGTTGTATATCAAGAATAATATAATCATTCTTCAACTCTTCCTTCAACACATTTGTAAAACTTGTTTTTCCTTCTCCCCATTTCCCAGAAATTGAAACAGCAAAGGGCTCTTTTATTTTATTTTTATAATCCCTAAAATATTTCAGTACATAATCTAATTCTTTTCTTCTTGTTTCAAACAATTGACCTCTTTTTACTATTTCTTTATCACTCAAGTCATCTATTTCAGAATTATCTTGTACCTTTAGTTTTAAATCCTTATGTAATAAATAACATACAATTAAACAAAGTACTAAAATGTTTAAAATACCTTTATCCCATAATTTATTTTCTAAACAATTAAACCCATAATAAATCACTATAAATAGCAAAATAGAATAAAAAATATATCCTTTTATACTAAATGATTCTTTTAAACCTTCATACTTATTGTCAATAATACATTTATAATCTAAAAGTTTACATACCATAAATACAATTATAGCTAAAATTATTTGTAAACTACTCTTCTCTAAAATTATAGCTAAATACATGTATATATTACTTAAAATTATAAAATATTTTATATAACTATTTAAACTTTTATCAATTAAGTATTTATCTATCAAACAAATTAACAATAACACTATAACTATAGATAAAAAATTATTATAAATAACCTCTATTATATTTATAACTTCATTGCTACTACTTATATTGATAACATTATGTATTATTATAGCAATACTAATATTTATTATTAATACTTTTAATATGTCTCCTGTATATTTTTTTAAAAATTTAAACTCTATTCCAATTACTCTGTTAATGAACAATACTATACAAATTGATATTATAAAATTCATAATAAAATTATTCTCAAGTAGATTACTCATAAATATTTTCCCCCTTAATATAAAACTATCCACAAGTCTATTTGTAGAGAGTTTTTAAAATTATATTCTAATATTTTCTAACACTTTATATTAAGTTATAACTCATAAGTTTTAGTATTAAGTTATATCTTACAGAGTCAATTATTTTTTTTGTTACTTATAAGTTCTATTTTTTATATTGTATGTATAAATGAGTTAAAGTTTTTAATAATATATATCTTCAATAATATTATCTAATTATTTATGTTTTCTTTATTTATTATATCATTTTTACATAAAAATAAAAATCTATGCAAAATATAATTCTTTTCTACTTTATAAAAATAGAGCCATTTATAATACAAAAAGATGCCTAGAAAATCAATTCCAGACATCTTTCCATATTACAATCTAAATTTCTTAACCTCGTCTCTTTCTTCCTGACTTAAATGTTCTAAATAAGCTTCTATAGTCTTACCATCTATACTAAGTTCTTTATTTAAATCCATAAGCGGAACAAGAACGAATGCTCTTTCTTTTATTCTTGGATGTGGTATTAGAAGTTTTTCGTCATCTGACACTATATCGTCGTAGAAAAGCACATCTACGTCTATTGTTCTAGGACCCCATCTTATAACTCTTACACGATCTAATTTATTTTCTATTTCTTGGCATAGACTTAGAAGGTCGTATGGAGCTAGGTTTGTTTCTATTTCGACACACATATTTAAAAAATCAGCTTGTTCTGTATATCCCCACGCTTTAGTTTCGTAAAGGTTTGATTTTTTAAGAGATATTATATTTTCGTTTTGCTCTAATAAATCGCATGCCTTATTTAGATAGTCAAGTCTATCTCCCATATTTGTCCCAAGTCCTAAGTAAGCTCTATTCATCTTTTGCCCTTTTTATCTCGACACCGAAGTAATCGTATATTCCAGGTACTGGAGCTTCTGGCTTTTTAACTCTGACCATTATTCCTTTTAAAAGGTCGAATTTATTTAAAACTTCTTCTGCTATATTTTCTGCTAATGCTTCTAATAAATTAAATCGTTTATTTTCTACTATTTCTTTTACTAATTCATAAACATCTGCATAGCTTACAGATTTGTTCATATCGTCAGTTTGACCAGCTTCTCTTGTATCTAGGTAAAGCTCCATATCTATAAAGAACTTTTGTCCTAAAGTAGCTTCTTCTTTTAAAACACCGTGATACCCGTAAAATCCTAAGTTATTCATCAATATTTTATCCATATTACACCTCGCTAATTATATTGATTGTTTGTTATTTTCTATACATTGCATCAGCTACCATTGCAGCTTCTTTGTTTTCTTTTACATCATGAACTCTTACTATATCAACACCATCTCTAACACCAAGCACAGTAGTCGCTACAGTTGCGTTTACTCTTTCTTTTGGAGTAGAACCTTCTAGTATCTTTCCTAAAACTGATTTTCTAGATGTTCCAAGTAATATTGGATATCCTAAATCTCTAAGTTCACCTAATCTATTTAAAACTTCTATATTTTGTTCATAAGTTTTACCAAATCCTATACCTGGATCTAGTACTATTTTTTCTTTTTTGACACCTGCTTCAAGCGCCATGTCTATGCTTTTTTGTAAAAACTCTTTTATTGATTCTATTATGTCTTTGTCGTATGTTGTTCCTTCTTGATTGTGCATTATACAAACTTCACCGTCGTATTTTGCAACTACGTCTGCCATTTTACCATCGTAAGTTAAGCCCCAAACGTCGTTTACCATGTCTACACCTAGTTTTAAAGCTTCTTCTGCAACTTCACTTTTATAAGTGTCTATTGATATTGGAACGTCTATCTCTTCTTTTAGTCTCTTTATAACTGGAACTATTCTAGATATTTCTTCTTCTGCTGATACAAATTTGTGACCCGGTCTTGTAGATTCTCCGCCTAAATCTATCATATCTGCACCTAAATTAATCATTTCTTTTGCGTGATTTACAGCTATGTCTACGTTTGTAAAATCTCCACCATCAGAAAAACTGTCTGGTGTTACATTTAATATTCCCATTATATATGTTTTTTTCCCGTAATCTAACATTTTTTTCTCCTCTTAAAAATTTCTATATATTTAATTGTAGTATTTTTCAAGTTAAATAGTATTATATAATTTAAAATTTCTATATATAATTTTATCTAAACTGCATTAAAAGTTATACCCACTAAAAAATAGTGAATATAACTTTTAAAAATGTAGTATTATCTTATAAGTTTATTAAAGCCATAGCTTCACTTCTAGCTAGTGCATCATTTTCAAATACACCTCTAACAGCAGAAGTTACAGTTTTTGAACCTGGTTTTTTAACTCCACGCATAGTCATACACATATGCTCAGCTTCTACAACTACCATAACTCCATAAGGTCTTAATTCTTCCATTATTATGTTTGCTGTATCTTTAGTTATTCTTTCTTGTAATTGTGGTCTTTTTGCTATTGTCTCTATAACTCTAGCTAATTTAGATAAACCAGTTAATCTTCCGTCTTTTGGTATATAAACCACGTGAGCTTTTCCGAAGAATGGTACTAAGTGATGTTCACAACTTGAATAGAATGGTATATCTTTTACTACAACCATTTCTTCATGTTTTTCATCTGCAAATAATACTTTTAGATGCTCTCTTGGATCTTGATGTAATCCACAGAATATTTCTTCGTACATTCTAGCAACTCTGTCAGGAGTCCCTACTAAGCCCTCTCTGTCTGGATCTTCTCCTATTGCCTCTAATATATCTCTAACTGCTTTTCTTATTTTTGCTTGATCTACTGCCATACTTCTACCTCCAAATTTCTAAGGGCATTATTTTATATACTTATATATTTTTAATAGCACTTCATATTTGTTAAAAGATTCATTTTTTAATATATCGTATATATTTTTATCATCTTTTTTTATGCTTTTTAATAATTTTTTGTCCTTAGGTACCCATTTATCATTTTTAATATAATACATTCTTATTAAATCTCTAAGAGCTATATTTATAAAAAAGTCGTATTCAAATTCTTCAAATTCGTCTTTTGATTCTAGTTTTTTAATTTCCGATTTAATTTCTAGCATCTTATCTCTTTTTTCTTCTTCACAAATCTTATCAGGACCGTTATCATAAATAGTTTTGCATTTTTGTAGTGTTTCTTTTGCAAAACCACAAGTATCATAAATTATCTTTCCATCATTTATTTTTAAAAAGAAGTATTCTTTAGTTTCTATAAAATGTTTGCACCCTTTTATAGATATGTAATTTAAATCAAACTCTATAGAAGAGATTTCTTTATTTATACGAATTTGGTTTTCATCTTGCTCTTTTGTAAATATAAAAAGATCTATATCATTTATTTTTATATCTTTTTCAAAATCTAAATCTTTACTAGAACCTACAAGAACTATACCTAACGTATTTTCGTCTTTTTTTATCAAATCTATTTCTCTATTGAATATCTCGCTTAGTTTTGACATAGACTCACTTCCTTTTATAGATTCTTTTGTAATTTTTTTATTAAGTCGTAATTTTTATCGTAATTTACATCACATATATTTGTAACTGGCATAATTCCCATTAAGCTATTTGTCACAAATACGGCATCGTATTCATCTATACATGAAATATTTATATCGCACTCTACTAAGTTTATATCTAAGTTTTTACAAATACTCTTAACATTAGACTTCATTATCCCATTTAAAATTGGAGATGAACTCTTTGGTGTATATATAGTATTTGATTTTATAAAGAATATATTACTCATTGAACATTCAAGAATATTGCTTAAGCTATCTAGAAAAATAGCATCATTGAAATTTCTATCAGTTGCATAATGTTTAGAGTAAATACTTTCAAAGTAATTAGTTGTCTTATGTCTGTATATTATGCTGTCTCCTCTTTTAATTGGAGATATACATAGACTAAACCCTTTTTTATAAGTATCTTCGTTATAAGTTATATCTCTCAAACTTATATTATATCCTTCGTCAAATACTGTAAGTCTCAGTGCTTTATTTTTCACGTTGTTTTCTTTTATATATTTTAAAATTGTTTCTTTATAAAACTCTTTATCATTTTCAATACTTAAATTTAATTCTTTTATCGAATTAAATAATCTATTCATATGTAAATCTAAATCTAGAGGATAATCTGTAACTTTTATAGTTTCAAATAAACCTATACCAAATTTTGTAAGGGTTGAATTAAAAGAAACATTACTCTTCATAGTAACCTCTAAGTGCTTTCATTATAGAAGCAGCTTTGTCTAGTGTTTCTTGATATTCATCACTAGGATTAGAACCCCATGTCATACCTCCACCAACTTGGAAGTAAACATCTTCATTTTCTTTTACTATAGTTCTTATAGCTATATTTAAGTCCATATTTCCATCAAATCCTATATACCCAATAGAACCTGTGTAAACATTTCTCTTAGTTGGCTCTAACTCTTCTATAATTTCCATAGATCTAATTTTTGGCGCACCTGTTATTGACCCCCCAGGAAAAGTGGCCTTTATTACATCTACTGCATTATACTCGTCTTTTAAAGTTCCTACTACTGTTGAAACTAAGTGATTTACATTTGCATAAGGTTCAATTACAAATAGCTCAGGAACTTTTACAGTACCTACTTTTGATACTCTAGATAAGTCATTTCTTTCTAAGTCTACTATCATAAGTAATTCTGCTCTGTCTTTTTCACTATTTACTAATTCTTCTCTTAATCTTAAATCATCAGCTTCATCCTTACCTCTAGGTCTAGTACCTTTTATCGGTCTAGTTTCTAGTTTTCTATCTACACACTTTATAAATCTTTCTGGTGAATTAGATAGTATATGGAATTTATCGAAGTTTAAGAATGCTCCAAATGGTGCTGGAGAGAATCTTCTTAAATCTCTATATAATTCGTAACTAGATAAAGTGGTTTTTCCACTAAAACGTTGAGTTAAATTTGCTTGATATATATCCCCGCTTCTTATGTAGTCTCTTACTTTTTGAACGGCATCTTCAAATCCTTTTTTTGTGAAATTCGATTTAAGTTTTATAGGTTTAATGTTTTTAGTTTCATAACAAATTAGGTCTATCCCATTTTGTTCTGCATTTTTTATTTTTCTCTCAATTTCATCAATTAAAGATTCCTCTTTTTGTCTGTCTAAATTCGGTGTTGCTATGTAGGTTTTGTTTTCTAGATGGTCAACTACAACTACCCAATTGTAAAACCCAAAATATAAATCATATACATTCATATCATCCTCTGCAATTTTAGGTAGTTTTTCCATATAGTTTCCTAAGTCATAAGATAAATAACCTACCGCGCCACCTACAAATGGCAAATGTGTATCATTTTCGCCCTGATAATTTTTAAGTTCTTCCTCTAAATCATCAAGAGGATTTGTTTTAGAATCTTTTGCTTTTATTTTTTTAAATGGATTACTGCTTATAAAAGAGTATCTCCCCAGTTTTTCAGGATCCATTGCGCTGTCTAGTATAAAGCTGTCATTTTCATCTTTAAATATTGTATAGATTTCAAAAGCATTTAATTTAGTATTAATTTCTCTAAGCATTTTGTTCTTCCCTTTCTGAGCTTTTTGCTTTTTCTCTAGCTAAAGTAATAAAGTTTTGTAAAAGTTCATGTCCACATTCAGTAAGCACTGCTTCTGGGTGGAATTGCACACCTTCTATCATGTACTTTTTATGTCTAAGTCCCATGATTTCTCCTTCTTTAGTCTCTGCAGTTATTTCTAACTCGTCTGATAAAGTATCTCTATCTACTACTAAAGAGTGGTATCTTGTGACATTTAAAGGATTTTTTAAATTTGTGAAAACTCCTTTATTGTCGTGAGTTATATTGTGTACTTTTCCATGAACAGGCTCTATAGCTTTAACTATTTTAGAGTCAAATACCTGCCCTATAGTTTGATGTCCTAAACATATACCAAGTATAGGTATTACGCCTTTAAAATGTTTTACAACATCCATACAAATTCCAGCTTCATTTGGACTGCAAGGTCCTGGTGATAAGACGATAATTTCAGGGTTTAATGTTTTTATATCGTCTATCGTAATTTCGTCGTTTCTTTTCACTACCATGTCTTCGTTTAGTTCACCAAAATATTGAACTAAGTTATATACGAAAGAATCATAGTTATCTATCATTAGAATCATGTTTTTTCTCCCTTTTTTTAATTTTTCCTATAAAACTCTAAATTTCTACATAAAAGGGGATATTTAATTTAACTACGTAGTTAGATTATAGCACACTTTAGTGTTATTACATTAATATATACAAAATAAAAAATCTTTTTTTAATTTACTATATAATAAACGTAAAATTCCATTATACACAATTTTGTCTAGATTTAAAATATTTTTAAATATATTTTAAATTTTAATTTAAAAATATCTTAGTGTATTTTCTATATCATCAAAGTTTATTTCTAAAATTAAATAATCTGGATTTACATTTTCTATCTTTTCAAATATACTAGAATCTAAAATCCCCTTTGTATATCCGATATGTAAATCTTCTTTTCCATTATTATCGCTAAAATGTATTATTTTTATTTTATCAAAAATCTGTTCATAATCACTATTATCTATTAAATCATGTCCTGTATCATAGCAAAAATACACATTATCGTTTTCAATTTTGTCAAATATATATTTAAAATCATAGACAGAGTTTCCTACATTCGAAAAATCACCTTTTTTAGAATATGTATTTTCTATAGATATAATTTTATTTTGTAAATTATTTTTTAATTTCTCATCATTTAAAAACTCTACTGTATTTTGTAAATACCTTTGTCTATTTTTGTCTAATCGAGTGCTCATAATATAACCCAAATGAGCATTATAGTATTTTATATCAAAGTCTAAACTCAAAATTTTATCCATCTCGCATATAAAATCTACCCATGAATTTCTTATAAATTTTATATCTTCACAAGTATTTAATTCCATCGGAAGGTGAATTGATATACTTAAATTCAATTTATTTATCTCGTCTTTGTATTTTTTTAAAGATTCTACATCTTCTAAGTTGTCAATTCCCATCTCGATATGGCTTATTTTTTTATTTTTCTTACATATATTTAACGCATCTTCTAAATTAAATTTTAATGCTGAAATTCCTATTTTCATAAACTCACCCTTTCCATAAATTAAAACTTTTTTAATCTTTTATTCTATTTTATCTATTATATCAAAATAATAATATAACCTAAAAAAGAAAATATCCAAAACCATATTAAGTTGGTTTCAGATATTTTCAATTTAACAAATAAATCTATATTTTCTAATTATATCTTTTTAATCTTGAAAGTACTCTTCTTTCTTTTTATTCCAATATATCTTATCCTTCTCTGTTATTTTCCTTAAAATCTTGCAAGGATTACCTACAGCTATTACATTGTCTTCTATATCCTTTGTAACTACTGATGCAGCACCTATAATTACATTGTCCCCTATTTTGACTCCTGGGGTTATAACAGTATTCCCACCTATCCATACATTATTTCCTATTTTTATTTCTTTTCCAAATTCAAGACCTGTAATTCTTACATCTGCATCTATTGGATGACCTGCTGTAAATACAGATACTCTTGGTCCAAACATGACATTATTTCCTATTTCAACTTTACAAACGTCTAATATAATACAATCGTAATTTGCAACAAAATTGTCTCCAATATAGATATTCTTTCCATAATCACATCTAAATGTAGGCTCTATAAATATATTTTTACCAACTTTCCCAAATAAATCTTTTAATAATTTACTTCTATACTCAATATCTTCTTCAGTTGAATTATTAAACAATCTAGTTAATTTCCTACATCTTTTCAGTTCTTTTTGAAGCTCTGCATCACTTGCATTGTATAATTTCCCCAGTAACATTTTTTCTTTTTCTGTCACAATTACCTCCATTTCCCATTACAAACAATTATATAAATTACTCATATTTTTTTCTCAATTTTTCTACTTCTTCAATTTCTGGCATAGAACAAATTGCACCTTTTTTTGTAGTTACTATAGATGCTGCTGCACTAGCAAAAGAAATCATATCTTTTATTTTTTCTTCATTTAAATTATCTATATCATTTTCTATTATATAACCTAAACAACTTCCACAAAAAGTATCCCCTGCTCCAGTTGTATCTATAGTATTTGATTGTAAATAAGCTTCTTGTTTTACAACTAAATCCTTATAATATGTTGTACTTCCTTTACTTCCAGCAGTTAATAAAATAATCTTTATGTTGTATTTATTTTTTAATATTTCCACAGCTTCTTCTATATTATCACAATTAGTTAAAAACTTAGCTTCTTCATCTTCTATTTTTAAAATATCGCATACAGAACATCCAAAGTCGATTTGTTCTCTTGCTAAATTTAAATCTTCCCATAATAATGGTCTTAAATTAGGATCAAAAGATATTAATATATTTCGTTTTTTCGCTTCATCTATTGCCCTTTTTGTAGCCATTCTGACTTTTTTATGTGTCATTGATAATGTTCCAAAATGGAATATTTTTGCGTTTTTTATAATTTCAAAATCTACTTCTTCTTCTGTTAGCATCATATCTGCTCCAGGATTTCTATAAAATGAAAAGCTTCTTTCTCCATTTTCATCAATATTTACAAAAGCTAATGTAGTATTAACATGTTCATCAAACATTAAACCCTTAGAATCTATACCTACATCATCGATTGTCTTTTTTAGTATTTGGCCAAAAGCATCGTTTCCTACTTTTCCTATAAAAGCAGTTTTTTTATTCATCTTATTTAACATAGCTAATACATTACAAGGAGCACCTCCTGGATTAGCTTCATAAGTGTTATTGCCCTGATTACTTTTACCATCAATGGTAAAATCAATTAATAATTCCCCGAGAGCTACTACATCGTATTTCATAGTTATAAGTTCCTTTCCTTACTAGTTAATAGTATATACTTTAAAATCACTTAAATTACTTGCTTCTAATTTACCTTCTAATGGGTTTACAATATGGGTCATTACATATTGTCCATTATTTATATAAACTTCTACTACTCCATAGTCAATATATACCTCTATATAGCAATTATCTTCTAATACTTTAGTTGATGATTTTAAAGCTACATTTTCTTGATTACAAACTTTAGTTCTATCACCAGTTATAGTATTATTTTCAAATGATATTTCATATCCTCCGATATTTATTTTTGAATTATTTTTTAAAGTAGCTTTTATACATATACTGTTTTTTAAATCTACATGGTCTATATCTACTTCTTTTGTAAACAAAGATGATATATTTGGATGAACATTAGTAATAATTTGTCCATTTTTAACTTCTACAACTCTTGGTAAACTCATCATACCTAACCATGTATGATTTTCAAAAGGTTTATTCATTCTTATCCAACCAATTTGAACTCGTCTACCTTCTTTATCTATAAATGACTGTGGAGCATAGTAATCTAATCCTAAATCTACTACTCTAAAGTCATCCTTTTTAAATTTTGTATTACAAGTTTCTTCTTCAAAATCTACAATTCCAAATACTGCATTATTAGTTGGATTTATTCCATCAGTATAATAATTTTCTGGCGAAAGTGTTAATACATATTTTCCATCTACAGAAAATATATCAGGGCACTCCCACATATCTCCTAATCCATGTAATTCAAATGAATTTATATATTCCCATTTCTTCGCATCTTTACTTTTATAATATAATAACTTTCCTGTATATTTTTCATTATCGTCTTTTTTTACCTTAGTCCCAAGAATTATATAATAATTATCTTTATATTCCCATACTTTAGGATCCCTAGTATGTGTGTAATGACCTAAATCTTTATCTTCAATAGCAGGTATTATCAAAGATTTATCATTGAAATTATCAAAATTAAATCCATCTTTAGATATAAGCATAGCTTGTGATGCTTCAAATACATCATCTTTTGGTACTGTTATATTATCTTCAGGTGTATCTAGATATTTAACAGAAGTATAATATAAATATAAATCTCCATTTACCTCTATTGCACTACCTGAAAAGCACCCATTTCTATCATATAATTTTGTTGGAAATAGTGCTATTGGTTCATAAGTCCAATTTACCATATCATCACTTATAGCATGTCCCCAGTGCATAGTTCCCCATTGAGGTGCATAAGGAAAATGTTGATAAAACATATGATACTTTTCTTTATAGTATATCAATCCATTCGGATCATTAATCCAATTTCTTTTTCCTGTTAGATGTAACTTTGGTTTATTTATTGCTTTATTTTTCATTATATTGCTGTCTCACTTTCATTTAAATAGTTAAGTATACTTTCTTCAGTTTCTATATCGAAAAAGTGTAATCTATTTGAGTCTATTACAAATTCAATTTCTTCTCCTATACTTTTTAAATCATATTTAGATGCTCTTGCTATTATTGTTTCCCCTCCTAATGTGAAGTATATATTATTTTCATTTCCCATAACTTCAACATTGCTTACAGTAGCTTTTAATATATCGTCTTTTCTAAGTTCCATATTTAAAGAGTCGAATTTAATATCTTCTCCTCTAACACCTAAAATCATTTTTCCTGATTTTTGTAATCTATCTCTCATTCCTTTAGTTAGATGTATTTTTTTGCCGTCGTTAAATTCTACTACATCATCTTTTACATTTACTTCTATAAAATTCATTTGTGGAGATCCAATAAATCCTGCAACAAATTTATTTACAGGTTCATTGTAAAGCTTAATTGGTGAACCTATTTGTTGAATAACTCCATCTTTCATTACTACTATTCTGTCTGCCATAGTCATAGCTTCTACTTGGTCATGCGTTACATAAATAGTAGTTGCTCCTAATTCTCTATGTAATTTTGTTATTTCATTTCTCATACTTACACGTAATTTGGCATCTAAGTTTGATAGTGGTTCATCCATTAAAAATACCTTTTGATTACGAACTATAGCTCTTCCAAGTGCAACCCTTTGACGTTGACCACCTGATAGATTTTTAGGTTTTCTTTTTCTATATTCTTCAAGTCCTAAAACATCTATCGCCCAATCCACTTTTTTATTGATTTCTTCTTGTGGAGTTTTTATATTTTTAAGTCCAAAAGCTATATTTTTTTCTACTGTCATATGAGGATATAGAGCATAATTTTGGAAAACCATAGCTATCCCTCTATCTCTTGGTAATAAATCATTTACAACTTTGTCGTCTATTTCTATTTGTCCCTCTGTCACTTCTTCAAATCCTGCTATCATTCTAAGTGTAGTAGACTTACCGCATCCAGATGGACCGACAAATGCTATAAATTCTCCTTTTTCTATATCTAAATTAAAATCTGTAACTGATTTTTTCTTATTTCCTTTATATTGTTTATTTACATTTTTTAAAGATACAAAGCTCATATCTTACCCCTCCTTAGTTCCTGTTGTCGTAACTCCCTCAACAATTTGTTTAGAGAATAATGAATAAATAATTATTACTGGTATTGTTATTAATGAAATTGTAGCTAATACTTGTCCTGTAGTTGTATTATCGTTAGCTGTTATAGAGTTTAATCCTATTTGAACTGTTAATAAATCATTAGATGTAAATATTAAAGATGGCCATATAAAGTCATTCCATACATTTAAGAAAGTAAATACACTAACTGTAGCAACAACTGACTTTGACATTGGAAGTACTATTTTTAAAAAGTATTTTAAAGTTCCACAGTGATCCATTTCTGCAGCTTCTCTAAGCTCATCAGGTAGTTGTACAAACACCTGTCTAAATAAGAATATATTAAATGGATTGACTATCAATGGTAAAATATATCCTATTATATTATTTAATAAGCCAGCTTTTGCAATCATCATGTAGTTAATTGTTATTATAGTTTCAGCTGGTACTATCATAAGTAAAGTTATTACTAATACCCAACCTTCTCTAAATGGGAATTTAATTTTAGCAAGTGCATATCCTGCTAAACCATTTACTAAAACACTTAACACGATAAGTATAGCTGCATAAAAAACTGTATTACACATATACTTCATTAAATCAGAATTTTGAATTATAGTTATATAGTTACTAAAGAAATTTCCATCTAAAGTAGGTGGTATAAATGCTCCAAATGTATTCATATCTTTTATGATTTGAGCATCTCCTTTAAATGAATTTGCTATCATCCATATTATAGGGAATAAGAATAATAATGAAACTCCTATCATAATTACACATACAATTATTTCAATAATTTTACGTTTCTGACTCTTCATATCCTATTCCTCCTTGTCCTTTGTTATTTTATTTTGTATTATTGTTAGAATTATTACAAATATTGCAAATACTATAGACATAGCAGATGCAGTTCCTATTTCCCAGTTTACTGTACCAGTTTGGTATATGTCATATACTAATGTGTATGTAGAATATGAAGGTCCACCACCTGTCATAACCATAGGTTGAACAACCATTTTAAATGCACCAATTGTTATTGTTATAAATACAAATATCAAAATTGGTTTTAATGATGGTAAAGTTATGTATCTAAATTTAGCCCATGCAGATGCATTGTCTATTTCCGCTGCTTCATATAAACTAGGTGATATCGCTTGTAATCCTCCTAAGAAAATTAGCATTTGATATCCTGCCCCTTGCCATATACTCATAAATGCAATTGAAGGAAGTGCTTGTTTTGCACTATATATGAATGGTTGTGGATCTATTCCTATCCATCCTAAAAGAGTATTTAAAATACCTTCTGCATTGTATATTTGCATCCATAAAGTAGAAACTACAGCTAGCGACATTACTACTGGGATAAAAAATGATATTTTAAAATAAGTTTTACAATATGATATTTTATCTATAAACAATGCAAGTCCAAAAGCAAGTCCCATTTGAAAAGGAACTATTATAATTACAAATAAAATTGTATTTCCAAAAGCTTGAACAAATAATCTATCTCTAAATAATGCTACATAATTGTCTAATCCAACAAAGCTTGTCAAGCTTGGATTTAATGCAAAGAAATCCGTAAAACTAAACACAAGTGTTAAAATCATTGGTATGAATAGAAATAGTGCCATAAGTACTAACGCTGGTCCAAAGAATGACATACCAAGAATAGAGTTTCTTTTTTCTACTGTATTATTTTTAGCCATTTCATCTATCTATAACGCTTTAATTTTGCGTCTATCCTTTCCACAGAGTATTCGATTGTATCTTTTTTATCTTTATTATTTAAAACTATATCTTCTAGTGATCTTTGATATTGCTCGCTCACTTGAGGATAAACTGGTGTTTTAGGTCTTGGATGACCATAAGTTATTAATTGTTCTTTTAAAAATGCATATAATCCATCTTTAAATTGAGGTAATTTATCATATGCCTCATATGTAGAAGGCATATTTCCAGTTAATTCACTTAGAATGACACCACTTTCAACACCACTTAACCATTTAACAGCTTCTGTAGCTGCACTTACATTAGTACAATTAGTACTTACTGCATATGTCCATGAACCTGTTGGTGTATATTTTTCTTGGTTCCAATCATTTCCTACAGGATAAGGTGCAATGCCTAGATTAAAATCTGGATAACTAGTTTTCATATTATTAACTAGCCAAGCACCATCAAATTTAAATGCTGCTCTTTCAAGTTCAAATAAATTCTCTATCTTAGTTTTTGAAAACATCTTATTGTCTAGTAATTTTTTGAAATAATCCACTGTTTCATAAGTCTTTTCTGAATTAAAATATCCATCAACCGTTAATCCATCTTCACTCACAAAATTTCCCCCATTAGACCATATAAAAGGTGCATAGTAGTAAATTGTTGTTTCTCCTGAAGGGAATGTCATATCAATTGGATAATCGTTTTCCGGAATGACATTTTTTATTTTTTCGCATACTTCATAAAATTCATCCCAAGTCCATGGATCATCCATACTAGGAATTTCAATACCAGCCTTTTCTATTATATCTTTGTTATAATATAATCCAACGCTTGATTCCATAGCACCTAGCGCGTAAAGCTTATTATTAACTGTTCCTTGTTCTATTATAGAATCTAAATATACAGATTTGTCTTTTTCTGATACACCTTCTAGAGGCTGTATTATATTATTAGCTACATATGCTGAAACATTTGGTCCATCAACTGTTATAATATCAGGTAAGTCTCCTGACATAACACCAGCATTAATTTTATCTGAGTATCCCCCTCCGTTTTCATTACGTGGAATAAACTCTATGTCTAAAAAATATTTTCCATCATATTTTTTATTAAAAAGTTCTACACTTTTTTTGTATGCTTCCCCTTCTGGAGTATTTTCTATTGTATGTATCCACATAGAAATGTACTCCTCATTCTCATCAAAGCCACTAATACTTCCAGTTTCTATTTTCTTTTCACATCCAACCAAACTTATTATCAATATGAAAATTAATAGAATACTCCCAATTTTTTTTGTCATTTAAATTAATTCCCCCTTAATTTTGTTATGTAATCGATTACATTTTTGATTATATTTTTATAATATCATATTTTTTCCAATTAGGTCAACTATAATTTTTTCTATTTCCAATTGTTTTTTCTTTATTTCCTATAATGTTGATAAACACTTATTTATTTGATAAACTTAATATTAATTATTTATTATAAAGAGGTGTTATTTTGAAAAAAAATATTACATATAGCGATATAGCTAAGTATACAAACTTATCTACTGCTACAATTTCTAGATATTTTAATTCTCCAGAAAACATTACTAAAGAGACAAGTCTATTAATAGAAAATGCCCTAAAAGAATTGAATTATAAAAAAAATAAGGTTGCTAAAATATTTTCTAATGGGAAAACAGAATTTATAGGAATAATTGCACCAAAACTAGAATTACACTTTTATTCATATTTACTAAATTCTATATTAAACACTTATTCTAGATATGGTTATAAATTTTTAGTTTTTACTAGTAATGGAAATATCGATGAAGAAAAAGAGTATATAGATGAGTTATTAGCATATCAAATTGAAGGCTTAATTATGATTAGTTCCTGTATCCCTTCTATACAATTAAAAGATTATAATATACCTATTGTGGGAATCGAAAGGGAATCTAAATATATTTCAAGCGTCGATACAAATAACTACTTGGGTGCATCTTTAGCTACAAACACCCTTATTGAAAATAATTGTGATGTGTTAATACATATAAATAGTCCTATATCAGAGGAAATTCCATCAATCGATAGAATTAAGGCCTTTGAAAATATCTGTTTAGATAAAAATATTGAACATATGGTGTTTTATGAAGTTTTCAATAACGATATAAGCGATACTACAAGTAAATTATTTAATATTTTTAAAAAAATAGAAGCTAAATATAACGGCAAAAAAATCGGGGTATTTTTAAGTAATGATACTTTAGCCAATTATTTTATCAAAATACTTGTAAAAAACAATAAATCTATTCCTGATGATTATGAGGTAATTGGCTTTGATGATTCTCCAGCTGCAATAGAGTCATTTATCCCATTAACTTCAATTAAACAAGATGTTAATAAAATTACCCAAAATACTTTATCTATATTAACAGAGGGAATAAAAATAAATCGTAAAAATAAAAAAGGCTGTCTAAGAGTTAATAAACACGTAGTCATAGACCCTACTATTGTAAAAAGAGAATCAACATTATAATTTTTTATAGTTTATACTTTGAAAATATAAGTTGTTTTTAGCATACAAATATCATTTTCTATTTAATATAAAAGGGATATAATGCAAATCTTACTTGCTTTATATCCCTTTTGTATCTTTAAATTAAGCTAATTGTTCTTCTTTTTCTCCATAGAACATATCTTTATCAAAGTCATTTTCACTATTTGCAATTATAAGTGTACAGATATTGTCACCCATTACATTTACAGTAGTTCTAAACATGTCTATTATTCTTTCAACACCCATTATAAGCCCTATTCCTTCAAGTGGAAGATTTACAGATGTTAATACCATAGATAACATTATCATTCCGACACCTGGAACACCTGCTGTTCCGATTGATGCTAAAGTCGCTGTTAAAATTATTGTAATCATTTGATTTATACTTAAGTCAATTCCGTATATTTGAGCTATAAATAATGCTGCAACACCTTGCATTATAGCAGTTCCATCCATATTTATAGTTGCTCCCATTGGTATAGTAAATGATCTAGTAGTTTTACCTACCCCTAATTCTTCAAGTATTTCCATACTTGCTGGTACAGATGCATTACTTGATGCTGTTGAGAATGTTATAGCTGCTACTGATGTAAATTTCTTTAAAAATGGCATTATTTTTTCTTTTGTAAATAATTTAAACATTCCTCCATATACACAAGTTATATGTATTCCCATACCTAATAAAACTACTGCTATATATTTAATAAGTACAAGGATTGCATCTTGTCCTACTGATGAGAATGTATCACAAACTAAAGCAAATACACCGTATGGAGCAAATAACATTATTATTCCTACCATTTTCATGCATATTTCGTTTAAACTTTCAAATATCACTCTAACAGGTTCAGCTTTTTTCCCAACAATACTCATTGCTATCCCTGTAATCATTGCAAAGAATATTATTTGTAACATTTCTCCATCCGCAAATGCTTTTATTGGATTCGATGGTATTATTCCTAATATTATATCTACTAGTGATTTAGATTCACCAATTGATACTTCGCCACTTACCATATGACTCATATCAAGTCCTGCACCTGGTTTTAATACACTTCCTAAAATTAATGCTATTATTATTGCTACTGCTGTTGTAGATAAGTAAAACGCCATAGTTTTTGTACCTATTCTACCTAATTTTTTTACATCTCCCATAGATGATGTTCCACATACTAATGATACAAACACTAGAGGTACAACCATCATTTTAATTGCAGTTGTAAATCCTGTTCCGAATATTTTTAAAATTCCGCCTACAATAATTGTATCTTTTATATAATTATCTGGAACAGATTTTAATATAAGTCCACAGACAAATCCTAAAAACAATCCTAATAAAATTTTTGTCGTCAAGCTAAGTTTCTTTTTCATTTAACCATCTCCCTTTATATAAAAAATATTTTGTCATCTCTTGCCACTTCTTAAGTATACAATAAAAAATATATATTTGCATTATTTTTTTAAGTGTCAACATATTTTTCACTTATATTTTCTTATTTTTTAAAGTTAAATACAATTAAAATTTATTTTTTTAATATTATTTGCTTTTTAGATATATTTTATAAGGACAAGGTGGTTAAATTTGTTAATATGGTGTATTTTACAGAATATTCAGATATAAAATACAAGTATTTAAGCATATTTAATATAAAAATTAAAAAATACATCTTTTATACTGTGCTAAAGTACACAAATATAAAAGATGTATTTTTGTTTTAATAATTTAAATATAGATTTATTTTAAATTATTTTATATATTTTAATATTTCATTTGTAAATTCGTCAGTTGTTGCACTTCCACCTAAGTCACATGTTAAATTTTCGCCTTTTTCAAAGACTTTTACTAGTGCATCTTCTATTTTTTGAGCTGCTTGTTGCTCTCCTATATATCTAAGCATCATAACTGATGATTGAATTATTGCAGTTGGATTAGCTATATTTTTTCCCGCAATATCTGGAGCACTACCGTGAACTGCTTCAAATACTGCGTAATCTTTACCTATATTTGCTCCTGGTATCATTCCAAGGCCACCTACAAGACCTGAACATAAATCAGATATTATATCCCCGTATAAATTCGGCATAACCATTACATCGTATTTTTGAGGATTTATAACTAAGTTCATACAAGCTGCATCGACTATCAAATCATCACTTATTATATCTGGGTATTTTGATGCTATTTCTTTAAATGTATTTAGAAATAAACCATCGCTTAGCTTCATTATATTTGCCTTGTGGACGCCAGTTACTTTTTTTCTGTTGTTTTCTTTTGCATAATTAAATGCAAAGGAACAAATTCTCTCACAAGCCGGCTTAGTTATTATTTTTATTGTTTCTGCTCCATAGTCTCCAATTTTATGTTCTATTCCCGAATATAACCCCTCTGTATTTTCTCTAACTATTACTAAATCTATGTCTTCATATCTAGATTTAATTCCTCTAAAGCTCTTTACAGGTCTTAAATTTACATATAGATCTAGAGTCTGTCTAAGTGTTACATTAACGCTTTTAAATCCTTTTCCTACTGGAGTAGTTACAGGCCCCTTTATAGCTATTTTATTTCTTTTTATTGAGTCGATTACATGTTGTGGAAGAGGAGTTTTATATTTATCTATAACACCTGCTCCTGCGTCTACTATTTCCCAATTTATATCTACACCAGTAGCCTTCACAACTTTAACCATTGCATCTGCGACTTCTGGACCTATTCCATCTCCTGGTATTAATGTTACATTATACATTTTCTATCCCCCTGTAAGTTTTAATTTTTATATATATTAAAATATTTTATAATTATTTTTTATATCATGATATATTTGAACTAATTCTTTATCAAATAGTTCTCTTTTTAGACCTACAGATACTTTACGAACTTCTTCTAATATTTGATTTGCTTCTTCATTTGTAAGTTCTATAGAGTATTCTTTAAATTTATTTACTATTGCAGCTTTTCCTGAGTGTTTTCCTATTACTATTTGTCTTTGAAGACCTACTTCAGCTGGGTCAAAGGCTTCATAATTTTTAGGATCTTTTAAAGCACCATCAGCATGTATTCCTGATTCATGTCTAAACATATTAGTACCTACTATTGCCTTCCATGGTGGTAGACGTCTACCTGATGCTTGTGATACATATTTGCATAGTTCAACAAATTTAGTTGTATCTACATCAGTTTCATATCCATATACAAATTTAAGTGCCATCAATACTTCTTCAAGAGCCGCATTACCAGCTCTTTCGCCTAAGCCATTAACTGTGCAACCTATATAATTTGCTCCACCTATAACTCCTGCTATTGCATTTGCAGTAGCCATACCAAAATCATTATGAGTGTGCATCTCTATATCAAAATTAGTTGCCTTATATATCTTCTCTATTTTATCTCTAGTTGAAAAAGGCTCCATAACTCCTACTGTGTCACAAAATCTAAATCTATCTGCTCCTGCTTGTTTTGCAACATTTATAAATTCAATTAAAAAGTCTGTATCTGCTCTTGATGCATCTTCACCATTTACTGAAATATATAATCCATTTTTGTGGGCGAAAGTAACTGCGTTAAACATATTTTCTAAAACCCATTGTCTAGATTTTTTTAATTTATGTTGAATATGAATATCTGATACTGATAAAGAAATTGCAACTGCATCGACTCCACAATCTATAGATTGCTCTATATCAGAGACAACTGCTCTGTTCCACGCCATTATACTGGCTTTTAAATTTCTTTTACAAATTGCTTTTATTGTGGCTTTTTCGTCACCGCCCATAGTGGGTATACCGACTTCTAATTGGTCTATACCTATATCACTTAGTGCTTGGGCTATTGCTATTTTTTCGTGGTTGGCAAAGGCAACACCTGCTGTTTGTTCCCCATCTCTTAAAGTTGTATCAACTATTTTTATTTCTTTATTTCTTATATTATCTTTAACACACATATTTTCATCCCCCTAAACATATTCTATATTTAAATATTAAATGTGTATACATGATGTATTAACCTCTTAAAATGAATTATTTTTTTTTAAAATTTCATTTATTTTACAAAGTGCAATATATTTTAAATACTAAAGTATAGTTATAAATGTCTATATATCTTATTATATAACCATTTATTAGAAATTGCATTATAATTTTAGTCTTTTTTAAAACTTATTAATTATGAAAGTTTTTTTATCAAAATTGCAATTTTCACTATATAAATTTTATTATATTTTATTTTTTCTATATTTTTTTAGTAAGGAATAAAACTTTTTAAACTTAATATAAATACAAATTAATAGAGTTTTTCTTTAAAAATATGTATTATTTAAAAAGGCTTATATCAATATAATTATTAATATAAGCCCTTTGATTTATTATTTATGGTTAACAGAAATATCTACATCTGCTAATGTAGCAACCATTATTGCTTTTATTGTGTGCATTCTATTTTCAGCCTCATCAAATACTTTTGAATACTTAGATCTAAAAACTTCATCTGTAACTTCTAATTCAGCCAAATTATATTTTTCATATATTTCTCTTGCCACTACTGTTTCTAAATCGTGAAATGATGGAAGACAGTGTAAAAATATAACATTTTCATTTTTAGTTTTATTTATCATATCCATATTTACTTGGTAGTCTTTTAATAAGTTTATTCTTTGTTCGTATTGTTCTTCTTCTCCCATAGAAACCCAAACATCAGTATATATAACATCTGCACCTTCTACATCATCTATATCTTCTGTTAGATGAATACTTCCCTTAGTTACTTTTGCTACTTCTTGCATTTCGTTTACTAATTCGTCATTTGGCCACAATTCTTTTGGTGCAAGTGATACAAATTTCATACCCATTTTTACGCATCCTATCATAAGCGAATTGCCCATGTTGTTTCTCGCATCTCCAATATATACAAATTTTATCTTGTCAAAAGGTTTATCTACATGTTCTGAAACTGTCAACAAATCTGCTAAGATTTGAGTTGGGTGGTATTCATCAGTAAGACCATTCCAAACAGGTACTCCTGAATATTTAGATAAACATTCTACTGTTTCTTGTTTATATCCTCTAAATTCTATACCGTCAAAAAATCTTCCCAATACTTTTGCTGTATCTTCCATCGACTCTTTTTTGCCCATATGACAATCTTTTGGACCTAAATAAGTCACATTAGCTCCCTCATCATGTGCAGCTACTTCAAACGAACATCTAGTTCTTGTAGATGCTTTTTCAAATATTAAAGCTATGTTTTTACCTTCTAATAAATTATCTTTTATTCCTATTTTCTTTTTAGTTTTTAGATAACTTGCAAGTGATAAAAAATATTTTATTTCTTCTTTTGAAAAATCTTTTAGTGTTAAGAAACTTTTCCCCTTTAATTCTATTTTTTGCGCCATACTATTCTCTCCTTTTATTTATATTATTTATTAGTAAAAAAGCCCCTCAGTTTTAAAAACTAAGAGGCGATTATTCGCTGTACCACTCTTATTGATAAATTATAGTTATAATTAGATTCATATATGCAAAAAATCTCTTAGTTAAAAACTAAGAGACGAAATCTTCCGCGGTACCACTCTATTTAATAAAATAATTTATCCACTCTGACCTTTAAGGCAGGTATACCGACTATCATACTAAAATTTCAGATAATCTTCTCAAAAGCTCTATTCACAATAAACTAAGCTATCGGGCTTCCACCATCCCCAACTCTCTATAAATAAATTTAAAGCTACTCTTCTTTTTCATTGAATTTTAAATATTAAAAATCTTTTTATTAATAAAATAGTAGTTAATTTAGTATGTAATGTCAATTATTATTTTTAAAAATTCACTTTGTTTATGGCGCCAACGACTTCGTCCGTTGCTTAAAATTCACTTTGTTCATGCGCCAACGAATCAAAGATTCCGTTGCTTAAAATTCACTCTAATTTTATTAGAATTAAAAAATGTCGTAACTTGATATTTGTATATCAAATTACGACATTTAATTATCTTAGATTATTATTTTTATTCATATACTACATATTGTTCCCAAATTTGCTCTAAATCGTGGAAATACTTTTTAATATCGTCTGTTTCTTTCATGGCAACTGATATTATAAGTGCATTAGCAACACTCATAGGTGCTACTAATGAATCTACAAATGATGCCATATTGCTTTTTGCAAGTAGTATATTATCTGATAGTGATGCAATAGGAGCAAAAGCACTATCTGTTATAGATACTATGTATGCACCTTTACTTTTAGCGTATTTTGCAACTTGATGCGATTGTTTTGAATATCTAGGGAAACTAAATACTATAAGGATATCATCTTCGTTCATTCTCACTATTTGTTGATAAGGATCTCCCATATCTATTCTTATTAATTGTACATTATCTAGTATTACATTTAAATAAAATGCTAGATATTGTGCTACTGTAAATGAGCTTCTCATTCCTAATATATAAATTTTTCTAGATTTTAATATTTTATTAGATGCCTCTTCAAATGCCTTTTCATCTATGTCTTCTGATGTAGCTTTTATATTATCTATATCACTTTTTAAAACTTTATTAAGAATTGTTGAATCATCTGAATAGTCTTCATTTGCCATTTCGACTCTTTGAACAGTCGTTAATTTGTTTTTTATTAGTTCTTGTAGCCCTTCTTGTAATTTAGGATATCCAGCATAACCTAGTGCGTTTGCAAATCTAACTACTGTAGATTCACTAACACCTACAGTATCACCTAGTTTGCTAGCTGTCATAAAAGCAACTTTATCGTAGTTATTTATTATATATTGTGCTATTAATTTTTGACCTTTACTAAGCCTTGGATATTGTGCTTGTATTATGTTTATTAATTGTTTATTGTCATTTTGTAACTTTTTCTCATCCATATATTTCCCTCTTTCCTATTCAATAGCTACAAACTTTTTAATTTATTATATCACTATTCTTTCTTTATTTATCTGTATTCTTTAATTTATATATATTTATCCTTTTTTCTCTATTAATAAAAGTTCTGGTGGATTATTTATTTGGTTTATAAATTTAGTGCATAATACATTGAAGTAATTTTGATCTAGAGTTTGTGTAAATTCATAAACTGCATTTTTTTCTTCCATTCCACCTTCGTGTCCGCTATAGATTGCAATACTCATAACTCCATTTGGCTTAAGTAAGTCTAGACCTTTTTTTATAGCTTCTAATGTCGTATCTGATTTTGTTATTATTTGATGTTTAGCCCTTGGAAGATAACCTAAGTTAAATACTATACAAGATACTTCTTCTTGTACATATTTGTCCATATTTTGGTGTCCATCTAATATAAGTTCTACATTTTCAAGTTCTTCTCTAGCTACTTTTTTTGATGTAGATTTTATAGCTTCTTCTTGTACATCAAAAGCATATACTTTTCCTTTTGGTCCTACTTTTTTTGCAAGATAAACAGTATCGTATCCATTACCCATAGTAGCATCAATTACTACATCATCTTCATTTATTATATTTTCTAAGTAAATCTTATTTACTTCTGTTACTTTATTTATATATTTAGCTCTTAACATATACTACCTCTTCTTTAAATACTTTTTAAATATTTAACTTCATCTTCTGTTAAATATCTGTATTTACCTATTTCACATTCACCTATTCTTATTTTACCCATTGCAGTTCTTTTAAGTCTAAGTACAGGATGGTTTATAGCTTTACACATCTTTCTAACTTGACGATTTTTACCTTCATGTATTTTTATTTCTAAAAGAGATACATTTGTTTTTTCGTCGTATCTTATAACTTTTAGTTTTGCCGGTGCTGTAACATAGTCTTCTATTTTTAGACCGCTTTTAAACATTTTTATTTCATCAGGAGTTAACTTACCTTTAACTCTCGCTACATAAGTTTTGTCTACTTCGTGTTTTGGGTGGGTAAGTTTATAAGTTAAATCACCGTCATTAGTTAAAAGTAATAATCCACTAGTTTCATAATCTAGTCTTCCTATTGGATAAACTCTTTCTTTTATGTCTGTAACTAAATCTAATACACTTTCTCTATCGAATTGGTCTTTTACAGTAGTTATATATCCTTCTGGTTTATTTAAAAGTATATATACAAGTTTATTTTCTTCTTTTATAATTTTATCATCTACTTTTACTACATCATTTTCTTCATCTACTTGATAAGAAAGTTCTGTAACTATATTATCATTTACTTTTACTTTGCCTGCTAATATTAATTCTTCGGCTTTTCTTCTCGATGCAACTCCGCAAAGTGCAATATATTTATTGATTCTCATTTTTTCTCCTTTAATCTATTTAAACTTTGTTCATCTTCAGTTCATATCATATTTAGCAAACTTATTGTAATATAAGTTTGATTAATTAACAAGATGAAATGAAAAAAAAGTTGCTATATTAAGCAACTTTTCCTTCATTTGTTTGATTTATAAGTTTTTAAAATTTAAATATTTCACCTAATTTATTTTTTATACTATCAATTATATTTGTATCATCAGACTCTTCTTGTTTGTTTTCATCTTGATTTTTATTAGGTTTTTCAGTTTTTTGTTGATTTTGTTGCCAAATGTAAAATTCTTCTTCTGATTTTTTTACACCTTTTTTGGCAGCTTCTTTTGCATTTTCTTTTCTTATATTAGATGCCTCTTCAAATTCACTTTGTGACTTTTCTAGTTCGTTTTTTAAACTAGCTGACTCGACTTTTATCTTTTGTGAACCATTATTTAAATTTACTATTGATTCTAAAGATTCAATCCCCTTATTGTAAAGCCCTTTTTCTTTGTAGTATTCAGCTTCAGGCATCTTTATAGATTGCATATACATAGCCCTTGCAGTTTCGTTTTTAGAATCCTGCTCAAGAGCTTCAGATAAATACTTTTGAGCCTTTACATATTCGTGACTTTCAAGTGCAGTTTGTCCATTTTTAAGCGCTGATGATTTTTTATTTTCACATCCTACAGAAAAAATCATCAGTACAATTAATATAATTAAATATTTTTTATTCATAGTTATACCTCCGCAAACGCCAGAAAACTTATTTAAACTTTCTAAATGTATAGATTAATTATATAACTACAAAATATAAAATATCAAACGTCATAATTGTAACTTGTGTTATCATAATTGTAACTATTTTATACTTCTAATGCCAATAAATCTTCGTAACTTTGTCTTTTGCATGATAATTCATCTTGACCATGTTTTACAAATACAACAGGATTTTTCGGTATTTTATTATAATTTGAGGCCATAGAATATCCATAAGCCCCAGTATTTGTAGTTATAAGAATATCTCCACTTTCTATATCGCCTATTTCTGTATCTGATATTAATATATCTCCACTTTCACAACATTTTCCAGCTATAGTTACTTTATGATTATTACCAATTTTATTTATTTTATTCACTACAGCACATTCATATCCTGCTTGATATAAAGACGGTCTTATATTGTCAGTCATTCCCCCGTCTACACTTACATAAGTTCTGACATTTTTTATTTCTTTTATTGAGCCTATTGTATATATTGTACTTCCGGCATTTGCTACAAGAGATCTACCTGGTTCTATTATAAGTTTTGGTCTTTTTATATTTAATTCTTCACAAACCTCATCAGCTTTATTTATTATAGCCTCACAAAACTCAGTTATCGTCTTAGGTTTATCGTCTTTTGTATAATAAACACCTATTCCGCCGCCCAAATCGACTTCTGTAAGGTTTATATCAATGTTATTTTCGTTTACTTCTTTTACTAATTTAAGCATTATCTCAACTTCATCTAAGAACGGTTTTATTTCAAAGATTTGTGAACCTATATGAGCGTGTATTCCCACTAGCTCTATATTTTTGTATTCTTTTACCTTCTCTATTGCTTTATAAAAATCTCCATTTATAAGTGCAAAACCGAATTTAGAATCGATTTGTCCTGTTCTTATATATTTATGAGTGTGAGCATCGATTCCCGGAGTTACTCTAAAATAAATCTTTTGTGTTTTGTCGTTTTCTAAGCAGAACTTTTCGATTAAATCAAGTTCATAGAAATTATCGACTACAAATCTTCCAACGCCTAATTCTATCCCTAACTTTACTTCATCTATTGTTTTATTATTTCCATGAAATAATATATTTTCCATAGGCATACCGGCTTTATATGCAGTGTATAATTCTCCGCCAGATACTACATCTAAATAAAGACCTTCTTCTTTTATAAGCTTGCACATATATTTAGTTAAAAATGCCTTCCCTGCATAAGCGACACTATTTCCGTTTTCTTTTACTTTAAAAGATTTAGTGTATTCTCTACAATTATTTCTTATTAATTCTTCATCAAATACATAAAGTGGAGTTTGATATTTTTTCACAAGATCAAGTGTACTTACTCCACCGATATAAAGTACATTATCTTTTATTTCCATAGTTCCTTGAAGTCTCATGTTTATCCTCCCAAATAGACTCTTTTTATATAAAATTAACTAATATTTTTTATTATTTATACATTAAACTCTTTTGCTATTTCGCTTATAGCGATATCTGTATATTCAGAGCTTATAGCACAAGTTATTCTTATTTCTGATGTTGTTATTAATTTTACTTTTATTCCGTTTTTTCTTAATATACTGAATACTTTAGATGCAACACCGCTAGTATGCTTCATCCCTAATCCAACTAAAGATAATTTTGTTATATTTTCATCTATTATAACTTCATCTTGTGGTGCATAAGTTGATACTATTTCTTTTGCAATAGCTAAATCTTCTTTTGGTATTGTAAATGAAACAGTTATTTTTGAATTCATTGGAGCAGTTTGACTTATCATATCCATACTTATATTTTTGTTTGCTATATTTTCAAATAAATCTACTACTTTTTCTTCATCTATATCTAGAGTTATTGCAACATCATCATCACTTGTTGCAAGACCTGTTATTACTTTATCTTCTAATTTCATGTTTTTTATCCCCCTTATATATGTTCCTTTTATATCACTACATGATAAACCTACGTATAATTCTATTTGATATTTTTGAGCAAGCTCTATACTTCTTGAGTGCATAACTTGTGCACCTAAGCTAGCAAGCTCTAACATCTCTTCATATTCAATTTCTTCTAATTTTTTAGCTTCTTTAAATTTTCTTGGGTCAGTAAAATAAATTCCATCTACATCTGTATATATCTCACATTTACCGTTTAATTTTACAGCAAGCGCAACTGCAGATGTATCAGATCCACCTCTCCCTAATGTAGTTATGTCTCCTCTTTCGTCTAATCCCTGAAATCCTGTAACTATTACTATTTTATCTTCTTCTAAAGACTCTTTTATCTTACTTACATTTATATCATCAATTAAAGATTTTCCATGAGTTCCACTTGTGTGAATTTCTAATTGATAAGCATTGTAACTTACTGCATCACATCCCATAGATTTTAAACTCATAGCTAAAAGAGATGCAGATATCATCTCTCCAGTAGACATAAGAACGTCTAACTCTCTTTTATCTGGATTTTTAGTTATATCCTTTGCAAGGCTTATATAATCGTCTGTAGTATCTCCCATTGCTGAAACTACGACTACTATTTTAGAATCTGTTTTTTTTCTTTCTATTAATCTCTTTGCAATATTTGTTATTTTTTCAGTTGTTGCAACTGAACTCCCACCGTATTTTTGTACTATTATATCACCCATTATTTAATCCCCCTTAATCTTTTTGGGTATGAAAAACGCCCAAAGGAATACTTTGGACGTTTAAGAAACAAAGTAAACCTTGTAGCTCATCACAGATATGTGACAGACTCATACATATTATGCATAAATCCAGCAGCAGACTTCGCCAAGTCTACAACTTCGGCTCTAAAATCCTTTCTTTATAAATCGTAACTTGCCAGCTCCTTATAAATACTTTTATTTTAAAGCGCCTCTACCCTAGGCTTAAAAATTAAATTAATAATATAATTTAATCATATTATTTAATATTTTGCAACCATTATTTTGGCAATTTTTAGTATTTATTGCGCAATTAAACGGATTTTTCTATATATTATAAATATTTAAACAAAGAATGTAAAGCAATATCAATAAAAAAAACATTCTTAGGCTTATCTTCTAGAAAATTATATTCATCTGCATTATTTGTAACAACTATTATATTGGGTACCATAAAAAACGGTATAGTTGTTTTCGATAAGTCAAATTTCAAACTACTGTATTTTGAAAAATCAATTTTGTCATTCAGAGGTATATCAAATAAAACCTGTTTTCGTCTGTAAAAATTATCTATATATTCAATATATAGATGATAATTATGCTCTCCAATATTTATATTCCTATAAAATCTTACTATTTCAAACTTAGCTAGTTTTAATTTTACTGCTATATCAGATCCTATTAATGTCTTTACTAAATCCTCTCCTTCATAGTATTCGCAGCTTCCATTAATATAATATAAATAAGAATTTTCCCTATACCCTCTATAGTTGATATTGCATGGAAATTTAACTAAAATATAATCATTGCACATTCTTCGAAGCGTTTTTCTAAGTGTTTTCTTTTTAGAATCTCTTTTATAGTTGTATAGTTTATTAAATTGATTTTCAGTTAAACATCTTAGCCTACTAATTATAAAGAGTATTTCCTTTTCAAGTACATTCATACAAACCTCTCCATAAGATGATATATTGTTGTTTAATATATTATATTAATATTGGAAAAAAACTCTACTATTTTAAAAGACCTAACTATATTATATTTATTAAACTTAAAAAATATGTGTTGTATATAAAAAAAGTGTACTTACAAATAAGTACACTTTTTATTGGTTTTATAAATTAATTAATTTTTAGTAGAACTATTTTCTTTATTATCTTTACTTTCTTGTGTAGAGTTATCTTCTTTATCTTTATTGGATGATTTATCTAAGATACTGTTATTTATGAATTTTGTTATGTTTATTGTAGTTGCATCTGTCTTTGTATAAGTTATAGTTACATTATCACCTATATTTGTAATAGGAAGTTCATTAGATATTTTTGAAGTTCCTTTAAATATAAATTTATTGTTGTCTTTTAAAGTAAAGTAGTAAGTAGTTGAGCCACTTTGGACATCTGCATTAATTCTCTCTATAGTATCTGTAAGTTCTATATTATCTACATCAGTTTCAAATTTTAAATCATCACCCTCAGCTTCTAATGCGTCTTTATAAGCAGCTAGTGCTTCTTTTTTATTATCTCCAACACCTAATACACTGTAGTCTTCTACTGATATAAATGCTACACTCTTGACAAGTCCTGCTTTGTCTTTTAGTGCGCATACATATGTAGGTGTTCCGTATATGTTGTACATAACAGGGAAGGTAGCATCGTAATTTTTTTCTTGTACTTTACCTTCTGCCGATGTCATGGCTGCTGTTTCTGTTGCACCTGTCTGCATATAAAGTTTGGCTTCTTTTGTTCTAGAGTCGACTAACATAAATCCTACTGTAGATTCATCTCCTCCTGAAGAAGTTATTCCTGTATACCAATATGACTTGCCGTCATCGCCATATACTAAAGATGCTCCCTCTGTAGGAACTAATACTCCTTCTTCAGAAAATACTGAGTTTATAAATCCTTTTACATATAATCCCCAATCTTTTATTTGGTTTATTACTAGAGATTCTGGTTGTATTCTATCTACCCATTTTGGAGTGTTTTCTATATCATATACGTTTAAGTCACCTGTCTGTGCATCTAATATAGCTACTCCTACTGCGTCAGAACCCGAAAATCCTACTTTGTGGTCATATAATGTTACAACCCAATAAGGTCTACCATTGTCATCTACTTCTAGTGTAAATTCTGTCATACCGTAGTTTACAATACCTTTTACGTATAGATATCTGTGTAGGTCTTGTAAGAAGTAAGCTTCTGGTTGATATTTTATTTTTATAGGTTTTCCGTCTAGTGATTGAACTAATCTGACATCTTGTGGATCTGTAGCAGAAACCATTACATATCCATCAGTACCGTCTAAGTTAGTAATCCATTTTATTATATCTCTATGTACTAGAGGTGCTATCCAATAAAGTTCTCCATTTACACTTTGAATGTGGAAAGTACCAAGTTGTGAAACACTACCTATTGCTGGTATTTCACCAATTTTCTTTTCGCCAAGTTTCATAGCCATATCTTCATCTACTATACGTATATCGTTTACATTTACAGGACTTACATCTTCTGTAAATTCACTTTCAGATACTTCACCTATTAAGTTTCTATATGCATTTGCATGTAAGATAGGTGTAGTTATGAAAAATGGAACGATTACAACTAAAGCTAGTAAAATTAAGGCTATTATAAAGTTGTTTTTTGCAAGTTTTGAAGTATTAGAACTTCTATCAAACATCATGTCAATTATGCCAGCTAATACAAAGAATAATATTAATGTTGTAAAGCCTGATGTAAAATCAAGTCGAAGTACTGGTAACTTGATAAACGCATATATTAAAACTATGATAAATGCAATTCCATAAGATTTTAAATATTTTTTCATTCTTCCTCCTCGTAAATATTTTTACTTTTTTTTAATTTATGATATACTAGACAGGCAATATATCAGAATAACTTTATTAATATTAGACAATTATATAATATAATTATATATTATTAAATACAAATTCTATTTTATATGTATATAATTATACTTAAATACAGAAAAACCTGTTTTTTACTATGTTAATTATTTTTTCCATTAATACTTAGTTTTAAACGATTTTTCACAATATATTAATATTTTACAATTTTAAATATTAATTTTAAAATTTATTTAATTCTTTATTTTACTTAATTTAATTAAATATACTTTATTTTTTTTTAATATTGAATTAAAATTAATAATATGAATTATAATAAATTTATACATATTAAATTAAATAATAGAAAAAATGTGAGGTAATTATTATGTCAAGCGAAAATAATCGTACTAACTTTATAAAAAACATAATTAAAGACGACTTAGCTTCTGGAAAGCACGATTCTATAATAACTCGTTTCCCACCAGAGCCAAACGGATATTTACATATAGGTCATGCTAAGTCAATATGCTTAAACTTTGGATTAGCAGAAGAATTTAACGGAAAAGTAAACATGAGATTCGACGATACTAATCCACTAAAAGAAGATGAAGAATACGTAAATTCAATAAAAGAAGACGTTAAATGGTTAGGATTTAACTGGGATAATCTATTCTTTGCCTCTGACTATTTCGACGAAATGTACAAAAGAGCTATTGTCTTAATCAAAAAAGGTAAAGCATACGTATGTGATTTATCTCAAGAAGAAATAAGAGAAACTCGTGGTACATTAACAGAACCAGGTAAAGAAAGTCCATACAGAAATAGATCTGTAGAAGAAAACTTAGATTTATTCGAAAGAATGAAAAACGGTGAATTCAAAGATGGAGAAAAAGTTTTAAGAGCTAAAATAGATATGGCTTCTCCAAACTTAAACTTCAGAGACCCTGTTATATACAGAATATCTCATAGTACTCACCACAACACTGGAGATAAATGGTGTATATACCCAATGTACTCATTTGCTCATCCTCTAGAAGATGCTATAGAAGGAATAACTCACTCTATATGTACTTTAGAGTTCGAAGATCAAAGACCACTTTACGATTGGGTTGTTAGAGAATGCGAAATGGAAAGTGTTCCAAGACAAATTGAGTTTGCTAGACTTAACTTAACAAACACTGTTATGAGTAAAAGAAAATTAAAATTATTAGTTGACGAAGGTGTAACTGATGGATGGGATGACCCTCGTATGCCTACTATATCAGGTGTTAGACGTAGAGGTTTCACTCCAGAAGCTATAAGAGCTTTCTGTAACGAAATAGGTGTTGCAAAAGCTGATTCTACAGTTGACTCTAGACTTTTAGACCACTTCTTAAGAGAAGACTTACAACAAAAAGCTCCTCTTGCTATGGGAGTTTTAAAACCTTTAAAATTAGTTATAACTAACTATCCAGAAGGTCAAACTGAAATGCTAGAAGTTGAAAATATGGCTAAAAACGAAGAAGCTGGTACAAGAATGGTTCCATTCAGTAGAGAACTTTATATAGAAAGAGACGACTTTATGGAAGAACCAGTTAAAAAATATAGACGTTTCTTCGTTGGAAACGAAGTTAGATTAAAAGGTGCATACTTCGTTAAATGTACTGACTTTGTAAAAGACGAAAATGGAGAAATAGTTGAAATCCACGGTACTTACGACCCTGAAACTAAGAGTGGTTCTGGATTTACTGGAAGAAAAGTAAAAGGAACTGTTCACTGGGTAGATGCAAATAACTGTGTACCATGTGAATTTAGATTATTTGAGCCATTAATATTAGATAATGATCCAGAAAATGAAGGTAAACACTTCTTAGATCAAATAAACCCTAATTCACTAGAAATATTACAAGGTTATGTTGAGCCAACTCAAATAAAAGACGCTAAACCACTTGACAAATTCCAATTTGTTAGAAATGGATTCTACAGTGTTGATACTAAATACACTACTGATGATAAATTAGTATTCAATAGAATAGTTCCATTAAAAAGCTCTTTCAAATTAGAAAGTAAATAAGTTTAAATAAATAAAAAAGGAATCGATATAAAGTCGATTCCTTTTTTATATTTCTTTGACAAAATAGTCAATCTTTATGTACTCTGCTTTGTCAATTATTTTATTCGTATCCTAAAAGCTGTATACCATCTTTAATACATTCTATTGTAAGAGGGAAATCAGGCCCTTTTTCACCGTCTATATCGGTTCCAAGTTTGTCTTCACATTCAATAGTTACTTTCTTTGTCTTGAAAAATAGTATCTCATTTTCATTATATCCTTCAAGATGTTCACCTTTTAATATATTTATTAAAAGCGGCAATGTCTTTGGTATTGGCATTCCCTTTACAATAATTACATCTAAGTATCCATCATCTATCTCTGCTTTATAAGCTAGATTTATATTTCCAGCACTTTTTCCATTAAATACAAGCATAAGATACATATCGCCATCATAATTCATCTCGTCTGAGGTTACTTTAATTTTAAATTGTCTCATATTTAAAGCTTCTTCAATTCCCTTTATATAATAAGAGACTTTTCCGATAGTGTTTTTAAAATCTGGATTAATTTTTTGTGAAACATCAGTAAACATACCGGCACTAGCTACATTTATAAAATATCTATCGTTTATTTTTCCTATATCGACGTATTTAGGTTTTGATGAAATTATTTTTTCAATACACTTTTTAACATCGTGTGGGTAATTTATAGCATTTGCAAAGTCGTTTGCAGTCCCTGAAGGTAGTATTGCTATAGGAATATCTATACCTAATTCTTTAATTGTATTTATAAGTAAATCTATTGTTCCATCTCCACCAGACAATAATATATGGTCGTAGTTATCTTCTATATCCCAAAATGCCTCGCTATTTGGGCGAGCTTTTGTCAATCTATACGGAACAACACTATAACCATTTTTTTGATATATTCGAATTATATTATCTATTTCATTTTTTATTCTTTTATCTCCTGAGTTTGGATTATATATAAATTTTACTTTTTTCATAATTCCTCATAGTGTCTCCTTTTTTCATAGTTTATTTACATATTATAATCTATTTATTAAATTTATATGAATAGTAATAATATCTTAAAATTCAATATTTTTTATTTTACTCTAAGTAGCCTATCAAGATAAATCGATTTTACTTGCTCCTTTGCTAAAAGCTGTTTTACTGGAGACATTTTCAAAATTGCAGAAAGTATAGATGCCATAACTCTGTGGTTTTTAAATGCTTCTGTTTCTGAAATAAGATCGACTAAAGTACCTTTTTCAATAGCTTGAAGAACTACTCTATGTACAGAACTAGATGGAGTTATTATTTTTTCTTTTCTTCGTTTTAAAATTATACTTCCTTTATGACAATTTCTAGCACAAACACCACATCCTAAACATACATCATAATCTATTTCTACTTTTTTATTATTATTTTCGTCTTTAATTAAACTTATAGCATCTATAGGACATGCTTTCTCACATTTTCCGCATTTTACACAAGAGTTTTCGCTTATCGATGGATAAAAAGCTGTTGTCTGGACTGGATGCATATTGCCGAATTTTTTAGCTGCTAAAAGTGCCTCACAACAACATCCACAACAGTTACAAATAAATGTAACGCCTTCTCTTACATTCTCACCACATTGAACAAGATTATGTTCATAAGCTTGATGTAAAAGCTCTTTACATTCAACAGAATCAACTCGCCTTGCATAGTTATTTTGTATTAGAGAGTTTGCAGTATTTCCAAAAGTCATACATATATCCATAGGTGCATCACAAGCCATACCCATATGCTGCATCTTGTGTCTACAATAACACATTCCAACTGCTATGTGCTCTGATGTTTCAATTATATGTGTTGCCCTTTCAAAATCTAGTATATCTACTTGATTTTCATTACTCAATACTTCTTCTTGCACATATACTCTTCCTAATTTTGTTTCTGCTGAATAAAATAAATCTTTTATAAAATCTTCTTCTACATTTAAATATTGATAATAAAGTTCTGCTAATAATTTTTGGTCTATATCCCCTCTAGTCCTCATAAGAGCAAATTCTATAAATCCCGCCATTGGTGGAGGTAGAATATATTTTTTACCTTTTTCATCTTCAATATCCAAAAGAAGTGCCCTTGACGCTAATGTATCTAAGACTTTTAGCGCTTCATCATACGTCATTGTCCAAATTCTAGCTGCTGTTTTAACTCTAAAAGCTCCAATTGGAAGTTGTGATACTAAGTAAGCTTCTCTTTCTGTAAATAAAACATTAAGTATTTCATATAATGTCTTAGATTCTGGTGCCCCTTGTGGAAATTTATTTAATCTATCTACTAAATTTTTATACTCTTTTTTTGCTACTATATGCGACATCTTATATTCTCCTATTCTAAATTATATACAGTAAATCCCTAAATATTGCAGCTGCTGCATTTAGTGGTGATGATGCCCCTCCAATTACAGTCATATCACCTAAAATATCTGTCTTATAATATACCCCTTTATTTTTTCCATCTACAAAATATAGTGGATGGTCTTTATCTATTACCATAGGACCTACTTCAAATTCAAAATTTCCATTTAAATAGAAAGCTCTCCCTATTAATTTTGTCTTTTTGCCAGAAAAATTTTCTAATAATAGATTATTTAATTTAATATCTGTTATGCCTTTTATATTTAGTTTTTGAAAATCAAAATCTATATCCCATATAACTTTACTTAAAATGGCCATTTTAATTGCTGTATCAATTCCCAAAACATCTAGTGATGGATCTTTCTCTGCAATTTTTAAACTTTGTGCCCTTTTTAGCGCTTCTTTATACGTTATATTGGCTTTTACCATTTCGCCTAATATAAAGTTCGTCGTTCCGTTTAAAACCCCTATAATTTCCGTTATTTGAGCTCCTAGCACATCAATCGTACCCATATTGATTGATGGAAGTGCTCCCCCTGTTGTGCACCCTATTTTTAGGTGAAGATTATTTTTATTTGCTATATTTTTTAATTCGTTATAATAAAGCAAAATAGGACCTTTATTTCCAGTTATAACATTTATATTGTTTTCTAACGCAGATTTTATATGTGTGTATCCAGGTTGTCCATTTATTATATTTGTAGCTGTAAGCTCAATTAATATATCTACGTCTTTGTTTTTTAATATATCCTTAAATGTAATATTAGACCATAGAGGATATTTTTCTATACTATTATTTGAGCTAGTATATTTTACAATTTCATCTATGTTTAAACCTTCTTTATTATAGATACCCCCATTTGATTTTATTATATATTTTAATTTTATATTTTTAGGCAGTAAGTGTTTTTTTATTTGCAATAGCTTTACAAAAGACTTACCTACTTCCCCAAAACCAATTAAAGCAATATTCAATAGAAGCCCTCCTTTTAATTTTCACAAGTATTATTTTATACATTTTTCCATAAAATTTCTATATTTTTCTAATAATAAGATTGCATTTTAATAAATAAAAAATCCCCCAGTTATTATAAATCTAGGGGAATGAATTTTATTTTTATAAAATATTTAATCAAATACTTTTATTCTTTATATGTGTCTTTTATCTCAACCTCTTCACAATCAACTTCGAAATCGTTTTCTTCATATGTATCTAAAGACCATTCATCACAATATGTGTCGTGTATTTCTATATATTCATTTTCATCAACTTCATAGTTTTCAAAATTTCTCATAACTATACCTCCATCTTATTTTTTAATATAATTATACTATGTTTTTATTAATAAGATTGTGTTTTTTATGTATAAAATTTATTTTTTTCGTAAAATTAACAATACCATACTTGATTTATATACTTGTAGTACTTATTCATATAATAAAAGAAGGTATAAATCTAAAATATAAGATTTATACCCTCTTTAAATTTTATTTAACACTTGTACGTGTTTGGATGGTGAATTACAAATTAAAAATTACTCTTAATTGAATTTCATATAAGTCTTTTATTGATTACCGACAATTGTTTTTAATGCCAAACATGCAGTAACTATAATAATTGCAAAAACTACGATCATAAATCCCCAAGCTATACCAGTCATAATCTTTCCCTCCTATATAACTTTTATACTGTTTATTAGACCTTCAATTTGTTAATTAAATTTTATATTGTTAACTAAATTATACACCAATTGTCAGTAAATTCAATATATTCTGATTAGTTTTTACCTACCCTTAACACATGGAATAGTTTTTTACATGTTCTTAACAAAATAACCTGTCTTTCTTTACATGAATTTAACATTTATTTTAGACATAATCTTATAAGTTGCTACATAATCATATACAACGATTCCTAGTGTCTTTATATTCATAGATCTAACCTTTTAGAACATATTCTTACGTTAAGTTATATAATAAATTAATGAAAAATTAAAGGTTGGTGATACTATGGAATTTACTCCAGACAAACTTGAAACAACGCTTATGTCTCCAACGACAGAAGATGGGGCAATTGAAGATAGAAAATATACTCTTACACATTCAGATGAAACGGGTATGCTTTTTTTAGATATAGGTGAGGTTTATAACTATTCTGCAATAAATCAAGATTTACGTGATGAAGTTTTAGGGAAATGGATTTGTCCTGAAAATGAGCCACCTATACTTCTTTTTTATGTATATGTAGGGGATTGTGACTTTGAAGAATGTGCTAATCGATATAAAATATTTAAATCTCATATTGAAATGGCTATAATGGCTGTTATTTATGGTGATAGTGTGTTATTTGATAATAATCCTGAGCTTGTTAACTCTTCTATATATATTAAATTCGACTCTGTTGTTCCTGCTTTTGATAGTTATGAATACTATGGGTGTGTTAGTGATTATTTGATGTAGATTATACTTAGTTAAAGATATATTTAAATTTCTTTAAATCTCTCTTTAAGTTGAGAGATTTCTAATTAAATAGCTTTTATTTATAAAAAAGAAGATACAAAAATATCTTCTTTTTTATAAATATTATTCAATATATAGTCTTATAAATTTATTATATTTTCACTTACATAACCACTATCAAAATATCTTCCATTACTAGTCGAAACTTCACTTGTATCTAATAATGCTCTTATAGTTCCATTTGTAGTTTTAACAGTAAAATCTATAGTTTTTATATCTGATTTTATATTATCTAAACACCAATCTGTATATGCCGTAATATTTAATTCATTAACTTCAAATATTGACTCTTCTGTCTCTATTATACTTATAATCAATTTATCATTTTGCTTAGTTACACTTACATTTAATTCATTCCCTAGATTTTCAATATCTGCTTTTACTAAATTTATGTCTGTTTCACCTATATCTTCAGTTATAGGAGTTCCTTTTGTGAAATATTGCGACCTCGATTCACATAAATAATTTACAAATTCAAAATTAGAATAATCTCCAGTTTTAACATCTAGAGCTCTTCCCCAATCTCCATAAGGTACATATTCTACTCTTCCCATATCATATCCCTTACCAATGTTTTTTTCATCTTCATAAAATCCTATAGCTAGGGCATTGACTTTATTATTTTTAACATATTCTAACGCTTCTTTTTCTGCTATAGCATTTAATTGTTCTAAATTGTACTCCCCTTCAACTACTATATGTAAAGTTTCTCTTATTGCATTAGCAATATTAGAATCATCTATTAATGCAATCTTATAATTTGGTAATTCCATATCTTCTTGATCTAAATTCATCTGTTCTATACTCGTATTATTATCAAGATTTTCATTACTATCTTGGTTACTACACCCTGTAAGTGATAGCGTTATTGTTGTTATTAAAATTAGTGATTTTATACTTTTCTTTATTTTCATTCTTTACTCCCCTGTAATAATTTTTATATTAATTTTTTTATTTAATCATATACTTCTTAATAGCACATGCTTTTCTATTATACACTATATCTATTGTCATTTTTTGTAATATTTAGTCGATATACAAAATAATTCTTGGAATTTTATAATTATTTTACTGCTTATGTTAGTTATTTCTAATTCGTCTAAATATTCTATTATAGCATCATTTATTGGCATAAAAAAATACCTCCTATATTTGAAAAAGTAGAACGTTGACGTTCTTTATCTTATCGAATATAGAAGGCATTCTGAAACCTATAATATTTAATTATACTTATATATTAAGCGTACATTTTCTTTAATTGAGCTTGTATATCTTTATTTTCTAAATAATCTTCTAAAGTAGTTTTTCTATCCATTATTCCGTTTGGAGTTATTTCTATTATTCTGTTTGCAAGAGTTTGTATCATCTCGTGGTCATGAGAAGAGAATAATAATACTCCAGGGAATTTTTCTAACCCTTTATTTACTGATGTTATAGACTCTAAGTCTAAGTGGTTAGTTGGGTCGTCTAAAACTAATACGTTAGCGTTAGAAAGCATCAGTCTAGAGAACATACATCTAACTTTTTCTCCTCCTGATAAAACATGAGCTTGTTTTAATGCTTCTTCTCCACCGAATAGCATTCTACCTAAGAATCCTCTTATGAAACTTTCACTTTTTTCTTCAGAGTATTGTCTTAACCAGTCAACTAGTGAATATTCTACACCGTCAAAGAAGTCATTGTGGTTTTTAGGAAGATAACTTTGAGAAGTTGTAACACCCCATTTGAATGTACCACTATCTGGAGTATCAACACCCATTATTATGTTGAATAATGCAGTTATAGCCATTTCATCTCCCATGAAAGCAACTTTATCATCTCTATCTAATCTGAAAGTTACGTTGTCTAAAACTTTAACACCGTCTATAGTTTTAGTTAATCCTTCAACTTCTAATACTTCGTTTCCTATTTCACGTTCTGGAGTAAATCCAACGTATGGATATCTTCTTCTTGAAGGTTGTATTTCTGTTACTTCTAATTTTTCAAGTTGTTTCTTTCTTGAAGTCGCTTGTTTTGCTTTAGAAGCATTTGAGCTGAATCTTGCGATGAACTCTTTTAATTGAGCTATTTTTTCTTCAGCTTTTTTGTTTTGATCTTTCATAAGTTGTAGTGCTAATTGACTTGATTCATACCAGAAATCGTAGTTACCTACGTATATTTTGATTTGTCCGAAGTCAACGTCAACTATATGAGTACATATTTGGTTTAAGAAGTGTCTATCATGTGATACAACTATTACGATAGAATCTTCAAGTTCCATTATGAAGTTGTTTAACCATTCGATTGATTTGAAATCTAAGTGGTTAGTAGGTTCGTCAAGAAGTAGTATTTCTGGCTTACCAAATAATGCTTGAGCAAGTAATACTTTAACTTTTTCTCCACCTTCTAATTCTTTCATTTGTTTGTAGTGTAAGTCTTTGTCTATTCCAAGACCCATTAATATTTTTTCTGCATTAGTTTCTGCATCCCATCCATCAAGTTCAGCGAACTCTCCTTCAAGTTCTGCAGCTTTTATACCATCTTCTTCTGTGAAGTCTTCTTTCATGTATAATGCGTCTTTTTCTCTCATTATTTCATATAATCTAGCGTGACCCATCATAACAACATCTAAAACAGTATCTTCATCGTATTTGAAGTGGTCCTGTCTAAGAACTGACATTCTTTCTTTTTCAGTTATGCTTACGCTTCCTGTGTTTGGTTCTATATCTCCAGCTAATATTTTAAGGAAAGTAGTTTTTCCTGCACCATTAGCACCTATTATTCCATAACAATTTCCTTTAGTAAACTTTAAATTTACGTCTTTATATAATTCTTTATCTCCAAATCTAAGTCCTACATTAGTTACTTGTAACATTTAGTTTATTTCCTCTCTTTAATATATATTTAAATTTAACACAATAAAATTAATATTATAATAAAACTATTTATAAGTCAATAATATCTTCATGGAAAAATCCCACACCATAATATTTTTTTGGTGCGGGATTTATATTTTAAATAATTATCTAATTATTAGTTTCTTAAATAAGCAATTTTCATAGTTTTTGTGTCTTTTTGTTTTTCGTTATATGAAAATACTACGTCTATATTTGACTCATTTAAATCTTGTAGAGCATTTATTACTTGATGTAAGTAAATTAAAGTATCATTTCCAGCTGCTTGACTACTTTCTGCTAGTAAAAGACCTTTTTTAGATGTAAGTTCACCTTCACTTTTGTAGAAGTCTTCTTCTAGCATTTTTGCAAGGTCAGCAGGGTTTTGATTAAGTTCAATTTCTTCAACTGAATAAGCAACTGCCCCTTCACCTTGGAATAATTCTTTTAAGTCACTTAAATCTACATAGATTAAAGTATCTTCATGCATAGCTTCACATATAATGTTTATCATGTCTATAGTAGTATTTAAGTTGTATTTGTTTAGTTTAAATTCTTTATCAACACCTAAATCTTCTTTGTTTTCTTTTAGGCATATATCAAGACCTATACATAATACTTTTCTTTCTTTAGCCATAAAAGATATCGCTTTAGTTATATTAGCTATATCTTTATCTGAACTATCGTATAACATATATAAAACTTCTATTCCATCTAGTAAACCTCTTACGAATTCTTTGTCTACATCTTTACTTACTTTTATATTTTCAAAGCTCGTATTGTTTTCTAAATCTTGTTTTATATTTTCTAGATAATTTATTGCTTCGTCACCTACTGAAATTACTTTTGTGTATTTTTCTTCCATATCATTAAGCCTCCTTTATATTAAAAATAGATGGGTATTTAGAACTTATAATTTTAAATAAAGGAACACCAATAATAGTTACAACTCCAAATTCACCTATTCCAACTTGTAGCATACTAAGTATAAGTGGGTATTTAAGGAATACATTTAACATAAGTCCTATTATAAGTGCATTAATAAGTACTGGCCATAAAGATGCTACCCAAATAGCATATTTGCTTTTTATAAACTTAGGCGTAATGTAGATTAAATAAGCACTTACAAATGTTGCAAAAGTACCACATATTATATCAGCAAGACCATTAGGTCCTAATGCATTTGCTATTAAACACCCTACTGTTAAACCAATTATATAGTCAGAGTTTACAAATGCTAAAAGCACAAGTACTTCTGATAATCTGAATTGAATTGGACCATAGCTAAGTGGACTTAATCCAACTGTTAAAGCTGCATAAATTGATGCAACTATCGCTGTCTTTACTATTCTATTAGTTGTCAAAAAATCTCCTCCTTCATATATAGTCTTAAATGAATACATTTCATTAATAATCTTATATTATTTAAATATTACGTATATGAATTATATTACAAAAAAGATAATAACTCAATATTTAAATACTTAGTTATTTATTTCCAATTTTTATGATTTTATTCACAATATTCTTGTCATATAATACTACACTTTATCATAAATTTGAATAGATATCTTATAAGAAGGTGTTATTTATGAAAAATTTAGAACGTTATAAAAGAAGTATGAAGTCAGAAGCCCTCAGCAGTGTGTTGCTTTTAGTTTGTACTATAAGTGCTCTCAGCATCGCCAATAGCTCATTTGAAGGTGTTTATAATAATATTATTTTTGATAATCATTTTTTTAAATTTCCCTTAAATGAATTTATAAACGACTTTTTGATGTTTTTCTTCTTTTTAAATGTAGGACTAGAAATCAAAGAAAATATTTTATTTGGGAATTTATCTTCTATAAAGAAGGCATCTTTTCCCGTAATTGGCTCAATTGGTGGAGTAATAGTTCCTGCTATAATATTTATACTATTTAATCACAATACAAATTATTTAAACGGATTTTGTATACCAATTTCAACTGACATAGCTTTTGCTGTCGGTATATTTTACATATTTAAAAATCACATAAACCCTCAAGCTAGATTGTTTTTACTTACATTAGCAGTAGTTGATGATCTTATCTCAATAGTAGTCATAGCTGTTTTCTTTACACAAAATATCAACACAACCTACTTATTTATAGCTATACTTGTTATGCTTTTATTAATTATTGCAAATAAGGTATTTCATATCGAAAATATACCTTATTATATATTCAGCGGGCTTATACTATGGTATTTGATTAATTGTAGCAATGTCCATCCAACCATAAGCGGTATATTACTTGCTATATGTGTACCTGCTAAACCTTATAAAAATAAAAAGAGCGTATTAGAAATACTACAAGAAAATCTCTCTCCTTTTACTAACTTTATAGTTATACCTCTTTTTGCCTTTGTAAATAGCGGAGTATCTTTAGACATAACTACTAATTTAAATAATAGCCAAAGGTTGTACTACGGAATATTATTTGGACTTTCTATAGGAAAACCACTCGGTATAACTTTATTTACATATGTATTTTCAAAATTAAAATTAGTAAATAAACCTAAGGGCTTAGATTTTTATTCAATATTTTTAGTTTCATTAATAGCTGGAATAGGATTTACAATGTCGATATTTATGTGTGAGCTGACTTTCTCATATGATTTTGAGCTTATAAACCTCTGTAAATTCGCAATACTCAGTGCTTGTTTGTTTTCTGTTGTTTTGACTTCTATTTTTATATTTATAAAGGAGTTTTTCGGCTCTAAAAAACATAGCTTAAAACTTGTTCAAAAATAAATAAATCTTTATTTGGAATTTAATTAAACTATATTTACCTTGTATGTAAGATAAATATAGTTTCTTATTTGTTGTAAATAAAAGTCTGGATATAAATAATTGTATCTAGGCTTTTATTTTTCTAATTTTATGAATATACAAATTTATTTTTATGCAAAATATGGAATTATTTTGCTATTTTTCGTATAATATACCTGTCAAACAAAAAAGGGGGAAGATGATATGCCACTTAAAATACCAAAAGAGTTACCAGCATATTCAGTATTATCAAACGAAAATATTTTCGTTATGGACATAGAAAGATCTATGCAACAGGATATAAGACCATTAAAAATAGCAATCCTAAATTTAATGCCTCTTAAAATCCAAACAGAAAACCAATTACTTAGATATTTATCTAATTCACCTATACAAGTAGAAATCACTTTGATTAATGTAAAAAGCCATGAGTGTAAAAATACTTCAAACGAGCATTTAGATAAATTCTATACTTATTTTGAAAATATTAAAGATGAAAAATTCGACGGTTTAATAATAACAGGGGCACCAGTTGAACTTTTAGAATTTGAAAAGGTCGATTATTGGGACGAATTAGTTCAAATTATGGAGTGGAGCAAGAAAAATGTATTCTCAACTATACATATCTGCTGGGCTGCACAAGCTGCATTATACCACTACTATAATATCCCAAAATACGAATTAAAAGATAAATTATCAGGTGTATTTGCACATACTGTAAATAATCCAGATGCAACTTTGACAAGAGGTCTAAACGATATGTTCTACGCACCTCACTCTAGACATACAGAAGTCAAAAAAGAAGATGTCTTAAAAATTGATGAGCTAGAAATATTAGCTGAATCAGAAAAAGCAGGCCCATTTATAATGTCTACAAAAGATGGAAGAAGAATATTTGTAACAGGCCATTTAGAATATGATACAGATACATTAAAACAAGAATATATAAGAGATTACAATAAAGGTATGAATCCTCTTATACCAGAAAATTATTACCCTAATGGCGATATAAAAAGCGAACCGATAAATACATGGAGATCAAACGCCAATTTATTTTATGGAAATTGGTTGAATTATCAAGTTTATCAAAATACACCATATGATATTGATAAGATTGGCGAGAAAATGAGCTTGCGTAGAAATTCATATGAAGCTGATGAATAGGAGCGTGGAAGTGGAGATGTTTTCTTCACTTCTTTTTTTGACTTAATTTTTTGTTTACTTTATTTTTATTTATGGATTTTATTGTGATTTTTTAATTATATATTTCACTACAATTTTTTAATTTATCTATAGCATTTAAAATATCAGTATTTAATTCAATATTTGGGTAAGAGTTTATGTATACACAACCTTCATCTAAATTTAAATTTTTAGCATTTTTTATATTTGTACTAATGAAAAATACTTTTTTAAATTGTACATTTTCAAAATTAGCATTCTTATAAATTAAATTATGTATATTACTTTTATATTCCAAATATCCATCTAAATCTCGTTCTAGCACCTCTTCCTCATTTTTAATTCTTTTTACTACAATAACTGGGTAGATAAGAAAAATTATAAACGAAAATAAAGAACCAAGCACTAATGGCATAGACAAGAATAATAAAATAGTTGATAAATACATAGGATACCTTACAACCTTATACAATCCTGTATCTATTACTTTTTGATTTTCTTGTATTTCTACAATTCTCGATAAGTACGCATTCTCTCTTAAAACCTCTGCATATAATACATAAGCAAATAAAAATATAATCGTTGAAATAACAATAATCCATCTAGGTAAGATAAGCCACTTAAATCTATAGTTTAGCCCTGCAACTATAAAACCACTTATAAACATTACTAAACTCACTCTAATTAGTATTTCTTGCTTAGATTCCTTTTATAAAATTATAAAAAATTCGCTTCGCTCATGTCGCCAACGACTTCGTCCGTTGCTTTAGTTAATAGGTTGGAAATTATATATTATCCACAAATCAAATAATATATAATTTCCTTAGAATTTTAAAAAACTCCCTATATAAAATAAGGAGTTTTTATTGTAAAAAAGTTGTTATTTTTAATCCTTTTGAAATTTATATTCTAGTAAAACAATAAAAATACTAAAAAGATTTAATTAAAATTTTATAACTTTAGGTTCTTCAGTAAATGAAGATATTGTAGCAGTTACATTTTTCAAATAAAGAACTTCGGTATTATCGTCATCAGCTCTATAAAGAGTTTTTAAATTTGGATAGCTATCTAACATATGTTCTTTAGCTTCCACTCTGTCATCTCTTACTACTTCTCCTGCTACACGAATCCATTTTTCGCCGTTAAAAGCGCATATTTCTACTTTAGGATTTGCCTGCATTTCTTTTGATACATCTTTTACTTTACCTGTTTGAATGTATAGTTTCCCCTCAAATATGTCTACTGTTCCAAAAGGACGAACTCTTGGTTGATCTCCTTCTACAGTTGCTAGATAATATGTATTACAAGCTTTTAAAAAATCATATACTTCTTGCATTTTTTTACCCCCTGATATTATTGTACACTTTCATTATAGTATTTTTTTCGCCATTTTGTCCTTATTTTATACTTATTTTACTTTTTAATTATAAAAATCACCCCTATCATCAGACATAATCCAACAATAGGGGTGCACTTTCCTTTTTATTTATATTTATTTATATATCTATCTATATCTATATCTATATTTATATTTATCTATCTATATTTATATTTATCTATCTATATTTATTAATAGTTAGCTATTTCTTCTTTTGCATTTTCAATAGCTTCTAATATATCTTTTTGGTCTTGGTTTGCTTTTTTAATTTCTGCATTAGCTTTATTTAATAAAGTATTAGATTCATTTTGAGAATCATTCATTTCTGATCTTAAGTCGTTTAATTCTTGTTGTGAAGCATTATATTTTTCTGACATGTTTGCGTAATCTGATTTTAATTGTGAAACAATTGTGTTTAATGTCTCAATAGTAGATTCAAGTTGTGATTTTTCTCTATTTAAGGCATTTATTTGTTCATTTAAATTCTCTATTTGAGATTTTAATGTTGAATTTTCACTGTCTATATTGCTGTTATTTGATTGTAATTTGTCTAATTCTGATTGTAATCTTTCAATTACTTTATCTTTAGAATTTATAATTTCTCTCAAATCTTCAATCTGCTCTTCATATTCTATAGCTTTCATATATGTTTGTACATAAAGTTTATCTTTAAACGCTATTAAATCATTTAATCTATCTATTTCATTTTGTTTAGTTTCTATAGAATTTGTTAAATCAGATATTAATATCTCTTGAGCATTTATCTTTGCATCGAGTCCTTCAACAATAGATGTAAATTTTTTTATTTCATTTTTTAAATCTTCTTTACTACCTTCAGCAAGCAAGCTATTTACTTCTGCCTCTAATCTTTCGATTCTTTCTTTGTATGAATCTCTTTCTGTAGTTAGTACTTCTATTTTTTCTCTAGCATTTTCTAAATTTGTAGTTAAATCAGTTAAACTTTGCTCTAATTTTTTCTTTTGTTCAAGTATTTTCGCTTCATTACTCTTAGCTTCTATTGCTGAAGTTTTTAAAGATTCTATACCGCTAAATATTTCTGTTTTTTCAGAATTGTAAGACAATAAACTTCCTAATAAAACACCTGATGCAACTAAGCCTCCTGATCTAATTATTTTTCCTAATATCATTATTTTATTTTCCTCTTTTCTATGTCATCCCCTTTGCATTTTTTTATTTTTCTTTCCCTAATTTACTTTATTTTAATATGTTTTTGCACTACTTTCAATAAGTTTTTGCACTTAGTAATCAATTTACATTAATGTATAGTTTTTCAATAATTTAAATTCATAACCATTTACATTTCCGAACAATACCATATTTTTAACTTTATTTTTATACATAACGTTCGTTAAAGTCTCAAAATTCTCGGAGGTTATAATTTTGACTACTTAAAAATAATTCATGCAGTCACGTACATTATATACAAATCAAAAACACCACAACATGATATCCATCATCCATATTGTGGTGTTTTTAATGAGTTTTATAAAAAGTTTATACATATTTATGTAAAATATCTATTATATAATACTTAGTTTAAACTATTCTTGATCTTGTGTCTTAAAAGAAATCTCAATCTTATCTGTTCTAGGTTTTAATCTAATACACTCAACTTTTGCTTTTTCAAACATGAATTTTGATGCTTTTATCGAATCTGTATCTTTGTATTTATCTTCTAAGTAATAAACCTTTTTAATTCCAGATTGAATAATATTTCTTGCGCAGTCATGACATGGGAATAGATTTACATAAATTCTACATCCTTCTAGGTTTTTACCGCGAGCATTTAAGATAGCATTTTGTTCAGCATGAACGACATAAGGATATTTAGTATTTAAAAAGTCACCTTCTCTTTCCCAAGGGAAATCCTCATCACTACATCCATTTAAAAATCCGTTGTATCCTATTGATACTATTCTATTGTCGCTGTCTACTATACAAGCCCCAACTTGTGTAGATGGGTCTTTACTTCTCATCCCTGATAATAATGATATTCCCATAAAATATTCGTCCCATGAGATATAATCTGTTCTTTTCATATTGCCTCCGATTTTACTTATTAAAATTATTTTGAATAATTTACTTTTTATTTTGTATATATTAGTATAACCTTATTATGGTGATTTATCTATACCTAAATTACATATAATTAAAGTTGTATCGCTTTTATATTAAAAAAGGCTATACAGAGAATTCTCCATACAGCCTTAATCTTAAACATCAATCGATTTAAATCCTTTACCAAGCACTTCATAAACATCAGTAACTATAATAAATGATTTTTCATCTAATTCTTTAACCATTTTTTTAAGCGCAACTTCTTGCTTTTTGTGATTAACAACAACTAGCATAACGTTTTTATCTTGATTAGTATAACCACCTTTTGCATCTAATATAGTAGCACCTCTACTTAAATCTCTTATAATAGCCTCTTGTAAGATATCTTTTTTCTCAGTTATTATAAAGAACGCCTTTGCATAGTCAAATCCCGAAGTAATAGTATCTATCATCTTTACTATTATGTAAAGTGCAATTGCAGAATAAATACCTGTTTCAAAATTCTTATTAGCAATTCCCGCTAAAATTACAACTGTACCGTCTATCATAGTTAAACATTTTGATACCGGTATACTTGGTATAACTCTATTTAGCATAAGCGCTATAAGATCTGTTCCTCCAGTTGATGCATCTATTCTAAATAATATTCCAAGAGATATCCCAAGAAGTATTGCCCCTGAAATAGCTGCTAAAAGCGTATTATTAGTAGGTGTTACTGCTGATAATGGCTCAGTTATCTTAAGCATAATTGTAAGAATAGCCATTCCTATAAATGTCTTTATTGCATCTTTTTTACCTAAAATTTTTACAGAGAAAAGTAAAAGTGGTGTACTTATTGTAAATAAAATATTAGATACTGAAAATCCAGTAAGTTTTGATATTACAACAGATAAACCACTAAGCCCCCCTGGTGCAATAGTGTGTGGTACTAAAAACATATTCAGCCCTACAGACATTATTATACATGCTGTGATTAGTCCTATGTATTCTACTAAAATACTTTTGTAATTATGTTTCATGATATAATACCTCCCTTTGTAGTTACAAATAGATATTATACCATATTATAACTATTTTTTAATTGTGCCTTTAAAAGTTAAAATTAGTATTTTTTTACAATTGAATCTATCGTGAATACATATCTTATGAAATCCTGGATAAAATCATGAAGTATAGTAGTTGCCTTTTCTTTATTGTATAAATCTTGTTTTTTTATTTCATTTATAACAATCCATTCTTCATTTAAATAATTTATTATTTTACCATCAAATTCTGTTATCAATCGTTTCTTTCTTTCAAGTATGTCTTTGTTATTTTCTATATTTCTATATAATCTATATATATAACCATCTTGTCCTATTTTTGATATTTTATTTACTATGTATATTGTTTCATTATCTTCTATACAATCAGATAAGTCGACAAATTCTAAAACACTTCCCCATCTCTGCATATAAATGCACGCAGATTTTATTCTGCTTTTTAGATTTAAATTAGATACTCCTAATACTAATGGACTATCACAATTAGGAATTAGACACACATTGTTATTTTTACCAGTGATAAGCGAACAACAATACCCCTCTTCTCCAACTTCTGCAATTTCTCCTAAAAGTTTTACAGATTGCTTTTCATTTAAAACTATTTCTTCTTCAAGTTGACAAGTTTTTAATATTTGTTTTATTTTGTATGCATCTTCAACTTCAATAGGCAAGTATTTATTCTTTTTAGTTAAATAGTGTTGTTGAATAACCCCTGAAACATAATCCAACAACTCATTTTTTTCTAGCTTTTGTAATGTAGTTTGTAACTCATAATCTACAGCTACTGAATCCATCGCATTACCCCCTTTTCTCATTATTAATTGTTATAAATTCTACATGAATATCCAAATTTCCTTTTATTTTTTATTCATATAATTATTATTTTTTATTATATAAAAAACTAGCAAATATCGTCTATTTGCTAGTTTTCATAATAAGTCTTTTAAATTTACCCCTGATGATTTCATAATTTCTCCCTATATAACAGCCTTTAACTCGCTAACAGACATTTTTTCAACAAGATCATGCATCTTCATTTTATCTCTCATAAAGCTATTGTAGACTTTGTAAGAAGGTTCTTTATCCCCGTAGATTCTCCAACTACAAACTTCTACAAATTCTTTTCTACCATATCCCATAAATCCAAGTACATCTTTTAACGGATATCCAAGGAAAATCCCTATTTCGTGTGGGAATTCTTCTGATTCTAATCTAAGCACAAGCTCTTTCATATAATCTTCAAAAGTGTATTCTTTAGCATATCCTAAAAATCTTAAAAAGTTTCTACATTTTTTGTCATTTAAGCATCTATTCATAGATTTTTCATTTATAAATAGTACTCTTTTACTGTTATCACTTACGTTTATAATTTCATATTTTACCTTTTTGCATCCTTCAAAAAACTCTTTTATCTCTTTTAATTTTCTCTCCTTATCTTCAGCCCCTCCTGGTATATTTACTATCTCAGCTGGCTTAGACCCTAATATTACAGGGCCAATCAATCTTATAATTCTTTTTATATATGATGAATTTGTTTTATTTTCACAACTTTTACTACCACAACTTACGTTATCACAATCGTTTATACATTTATTGTTCATGCTCATATTAATAATCTCCTTATTGATAATCATTATCACTTTATTTTTATTATATCACCATTGATATTAATTATCAACTAATTACCAAAATCATTATCAACTTATATTTTTCCATATTATTAATTTTTTGGTTTTACAATTATTTTTTATTTTATGTATTTTTTATTTTTATATTAGGGGTTATATCATGTAGTTTTAGTTTAGTTATAATTTTTAATATTACTCCCTACTCGGAATTATTTTTTTTAAATAAAAATTAGCGCTACTTATCTTATAAATCTAATAAATATAAAAAGTGTTACAAATACATTAAATAAAATATATTTGTAACACTTTTTAAACTAAGCTTCTTATTATAAACTTATAAATTATTTTTTATAAATCAAGTTTCGCTATATTTTCTTTCATTATTTTAACCGAACTATCGAATTTTGCCTTGTCGTCTTTGTCTAAGCTAAGTTCTACAACTTCTCTTACACCATTTTCATTTATAACACTTGGTACTGATATGTATACGTCGTCATGACCGTATTCGCCATCTAAATATGAAGATACACTCAGTATACTGTTTTCGTTGTCTAGTATAGCTTTAGTTATTCTTGCAAGAGACATACCTATTCCATAGTAAGTTGCTCTTTTTGCTTTTATTATTTTATATGCTATATTTCTAACTTCGTCTTCTATTTCAGTAAGTTCATCGAAAGTTATACCTCTATTTTTAGCTGCAAAGTGGTAAATTGGTTTTGGTCCACAAAGAGCATAACTCCAAGGTACGAATTGTGAGTCTCCGTGTTCTCCTATTACGTAAGCATGGATATTTTTTTCGTTTACATTTAGCTTTTCACTAAGTGCTGATCTAAGTCTAGCAGTGTCTAAAGTTGTTCCTGAACCGATTACTCTTGATTTATCAAAGCCTGATAGTTTCCAAGCTGCATAAGTCATAATATCTACTGGATTTGTAGCTATTAGTATGATGCCTTTAAATTCTGATTGTTTTAAGTTAGATATTATATTTTTCATTACTGCAATACTTTTATGTATTGTATCTAGTCTTGTTTCACCTTCTAGTGGTGGTGGTCCTGCTGTTATACAAACTAATGATGCGTCTGATAAATCGCTATAATCTCCAGAATATATTTTCATTTTACGTGGGGCAAAACTAAGACCATGGTTTAAGTCTATCGCTTCACCTTCTGTTTTTTCTTTATTTATGTCTATTAAAACTAGCTCTTCGCATGTACCTTGGTTTACCATTGAGTATGCGTAACTCATTCCAACCATTCCAGTACCGATAATTCCTACTTTTGACTTCATATTTCCCTCCGATGTAGTTTTCTTTTTATTTTACCACATTTATCTTATTTTTATTCATTTTTGCATCTCATGGAAATTATTACCTAATAGTTATTTTTCTAATTCTTTTATCAAATCTACATTTGCCTTTTCAATACTATTTAAATCATATTCATAATTAAAACTGTAATCTGGTGTGTACCATGATTTTGCTGAAAAATAATTTCTGTATTTAGCTTTTTCAAATACATAACCATGTCTTGCAAATATTTCATTTCTTATATAAGCTAGCTGTTCTTTAGTGTATCCATAAAGTTCGCTTCTAGATAAGTATCTTACATTACTATCTGGTATAATATATCCACTATTATAACTGCTACTTGAATTATTATTAGAGTTATTATTTGAATAATTTCTAGAATTATTAACTGATTTAGTATTATCTCTATTTACAGAGTTACTACTATTATTTTTATCATTTAAATTATTACTTTCACTATTTGATACATTTCCCGAATTTACTTGTTGATTTACAGATGCTGTAGCGTTTTTTGTAGAACTAAACCCGTCTTGACTTAAAAATATTCCGCCTACAATTAGTGCAATACTAGCAATTAATACTGGGATTGCAATTTTTAAATTATTGTTTGTTGGCTCTTTGATAGGCTCCCCTAGACTATTCCCACAATTTTTACAATAATACAAATCATTTGAATTTGTAGCCCCACATTTTTCACAAATTTTCATTTTTTATCATTCTCCCCGATTTTTTAAATTTAATATAATTTATATCCACATCGACTGCAAAAAAGTATATCACCTTCTATTATTTGCCCACAATTTGGGCAAGTTCTCTGCAGATTTGTTTGTCTTGGTATATTAGATGTATTTGCTTGATTTCTATATAAGTACTCATTATTAGAATTATATGTTACTTCTTTCTTTCCTATTATAATTAAAACTATCGATACTACTGCACCAATTATTCCTAAAACTATCATTACAATCCCTATTTCAAACATCTAAAATCCCCCTTTTCTGTTAATTTTAGTTTTAAGTTTATATTATATAGTATAGCAAAATATATATCAAAATCTATCTTTAATATAATAAAAACCCAGTAAAATTTAAATTCACTGGGTTTTTATTATATTTCATATTATTATTAGTAAGTTAATATTTCACAACCGTCTTCTGTTACTAATATCATGTTTTCCCATTGAGCAGATAATTTACCATCTTCTGTATAAGATGTCCATTCGTTATCTTGGTCTATATAAAGTTCATATCCACCTTGGTTTATCATCGGTTCTATAGTAAACATCATTCCTGGAACCATAAGAACTCCTTCGTCTGCATTTCCATAGTGGAATACAAATGGATCTTCGTGGAACTCAAGACCTATACCATGACCTCCGAAATCTCTAACTACTGTGTAGCCGTTTTTGTGAGCATGTTCTTGTATAGTCGCTCCAATTACTCCAAGTGGTGTCCAAGGTTTAACTTTTGCTATAGCCATTTCCATACACTCTTTAGTTACTTCAACAAGTCTTTTTGCTTCTTCGCTAACTTCGCCTATCATAAACATTCTAGATGCATCTGAATAGTATCCGTCTAATATTGTCGATACGTCTACGTTTACTATATCTCCTTCTTTAAGTACATCATTTTCTGATGGTATACCGTGGCATATTTGGTCGTTTATTGATGTACAAACACTTTTAGGGAATCCGCTGTATCCAAGTGGAGCAGGTATTGCACCATGTTTAACAGTAAAATCGTGAACTATTGTGTTTATTTCATCTGTAGTCATTCCCGCTTTTATGTTTTTTGCAACTTCGTCAAGTACTGCCGTATTTATTTTAGCACTTTCTTTTATCTTTGCAATTTGTTCTTCATTTTTTATCATATCTCTAGTAGGAACTTGGTAACCAGCTTTAGCGTATTCTTTTAATTTTTCATCAAATTCCATATGGCATTTTTTATATTTTTCGCCACTGCCACACCAGCATTTACTATTTCTTCCTAATAACATATTTTGCCTCCCTAACCCTTAATTATAGGTTTTCTAAGTATATAATTTTTATCAACTTCAATTCCTAATTTCATCTTAACTATTTGTCTAGCATGTGGAGCTGATTCTATTGGCTCGCCATCTTCGTTGTACATTTCTAAAATAGTTGTAAACATAGTTTCTTTGTAAGGCCCTATTACTTCTATATCGTCATTTACAGACATTTTATTTCTTTGTTCTACGATTATATATCCATCATCAAGAACATCTCTTACAATTCCTATAAAGTCGTAATTTCTTATATATGAAGCTGATTCGTAGTTGTTTGAATTTTTACCTGGTCTATCTAGGAAAAATCCTGTTGAGAAATCTCTGTGACTTCCTTTTTTAAGTTCGTCTAACCACATTGGATCGAACTTCCAGTTTTCTGGATCTTTATAATAAGCATCAATCGCCATTCTATAAGCTCTTACAGTTGTAGCAACATAGTAAGCTGTTTTCATACGACCTTCTATTTTTAAACTTGTTATACCACTTTCAAATATCTCTGGTATATATTCAATCATGCATAAATCTTTTGTATTGAAGAAGAATTGATAATCTTCATCGTCTAATACATTTTCATATTGTCCGTCTTTTTCTTCAACTAAGTTGTATTTCCATCTACAAGATTGCGCACAAGAACCTTTATTGGCATCTCTTCCTGTAGTGTAGTTACTTATTACGCATTTTCCAGAATAACTCATACACATAGCTCCGTGTATAAATGATTCTATATCCATATCTTCTGGAGTGTTTTCTCTAAGTTCTTTAGTTTCTTCAAAAGACATCTCCCTTGCAGTTACTATTCTTTTAGCACCTTGATTGTACCAGAAGTTTGCAGCTACGTAATTTGATGTACTCGCTTGAGTACTTATGTGTATTTCCATATTTGGAGCTGCTTTTTTTACTATGTTAAATACACCGGCGTCACTTACTATAACAGCGTCGACACCTATTTCATCTAATTCTTTTATATAATCAGCTAAACTAATTAAATCCTCGCTTCTAGGGATTATATTAACTGTTACAAATACTTTTTTACCCATGCTGTGTGCAAATTCTACACCTTCTATCATGTCCTCTTTTGAGAAATTCTTAGCAGCAGAACGCATACCAAATATTTCTCCACCTATATAAACGGCATCGGCACCATAGATAAAAGCTATTTTTAATTTTTCTAAATCACCAGCAGGAGCTAATAATTCTACTTCTCTCATGAATTCTCCTTTACCTATATAAAATTTTATATATTTAATTATTACCAATTTTTCTAGTTTAATTTCATATATTATAAATCTCCTAATAGATTATAACATAAAAATGGCGCTTCTATACAGTAATTATCTACTGGTATAAAAGCACCACTTATTTTTATACTATTATACTAGAAGCTCTAGTATTATTATACTACATAAACCATAATTTTAGTATAAATAAAATAGCTAAAGTTATCATAACACCTGATACATGTTTTCTTTCTTCTTTTTTAGCTATTAAATTGTATAATAAATTTATAAATACATAAGATAATACACCTAATGTTAAACCATCACCTATTGAGTAAGTTAAAGCCATTCCAGCTATTGTTATAAATGCAGGAACACCTTCAGTTATATTATCAAATTCTATATGCTTAACTTCACTTAGCATTAAGTATCCAACATAAATTAATGCTGGAGCTGTAGCACAAGAAGGTATAGCTATAAATATTGGCGAGAAGAACATAGCAATTAAGAATAATACACCTGTAGTTAAAGCAGTATATCCAGTTCTTCCTCCTTCTAAAACACCTGTAGAACTTTCAACAAATGTTGTTACAGTAGTAACACCTAACCAAGCACCTATAGTAGTAGCAAAAGCATCTGCAAGTAAAGCTCTACCTACATTTTTAACTTTTCCATCTTCATCAACCATATTTGCTTTTGAAGCAACCCCAACTACAGTACCTACAGTATCAAAGAAATCTACAAATAAGAATGTACATAATATAGTTATAAAGTTAAATGCAGTTTCTGGATTAGTTATATAGCTGAAGTCTAATTTATTTATTATTGGAGCTGGTGATTCAAATTTAAATACTCCATTTGGTAAATATATTTTTAAAGCAGCCGCTGCTTCTGGGTTTATTAATGCAAATCCCCAAGCAAGTAATGAAGAAATTACTATACCTATTAATATAGATCCCTTTACATTTTTCTTACTTAAAACTGCTGTAACAATAAAACCTATACAAGTTATTATAATCGCTACATTAAACTCACCCATTTCTATTAATGTTGAGTCGTTGTTTACTACTAAACCACAATTTATTAATCCTATAAAAGCTATAAATAATCCTATACCACCTGAAACTGCTATTTTTAAGTTTTTAGGTATAGCATTAACTACAGCTTCACGAACTTTAAATAATGATAAAATTATAAATATTATACCTTCAACAAATACTGCTGTTAAAGCTATGTGCCAACTTACACCCATACCAATTACTACAGTATAAGCAAAATAAGCATTAAGACCCATACCTGATGCAAGTGCAAACGGCATGTTTGCTAATATAGCCATTAAAAAACACCCTATCGCAGCACCTAGACAAGTAGATGTTACAAGAGCCCCAGCTGGCATCCCAGTTTCTGATAATATACTTGGATTGACAGCTATTATGTATGCCATTGTTAAAAATGTAGTTAACCCTGCCATCATCTCTGTTTTCTTGTCAATCTCTTTATTCGTTAATATTGGAAACAACTTCTGCATGAATGTTCCATTTTGGTTCATAAAATGATACCTCCTATGATGTTAATTTTCGTCAGTCGTATTTACGAATATTATTTTAAATTATTTAATAAAAAAAGTCAATAAGACAAATAAAATTAATATATTTTTATTTTTCATTCGGATATATTTCGTATTTTTGACTTAAATAAACCTATACTTTTGTATATGATATCTATTGTTCCCTATTTATTATTGCTTATTTATTAATGCTTATTGAAAATTTTTATAAACATAAAAAATAGGGACTATAGTCCCTATTTTCATTTAAATAATTTGTTTTATCCATTTTTTACTCTAACTCTAAGTGGTATATCAAGTGAGTCAGCTAGTTCTTGTGATTGTCTTATTTCTTCATCTGTTATTTCATCAACTACTGAAAAACATACTTCTTTTATACAAGTTTTGCAGTCTTTTGCAAAGCTAAGCATTGCATCAAATGATTTTATTCCAAAAGCTGGTTTTGCAACTTCTAAGTAAACTTCTTCATTTGGTGCATTTAAACTTATCGATACTGCATCTATTGCATCTTTAAGAAGCACTGCTGTTTTTTTCTTGTGAATTAAATCAGCAAGACCATTTGTATTTACTCTTATTTTTATATTTTTCTTAGTTTTTATGTAATTTGCAAATTCTACAACCTCATTTATTCTCATAAGTGGTTCGCCATATCCACAAAATACAACTTCTTCATACTCGTCTAAATTGAATTTTTCAAGCTCAGCTTTTAACTCATCAATAGTCGGTTCATGATCTAACCAAAGGCTATCACTTCCTCCTACGCTGTCTGTGATGTCCCTTACACAAAACACACATTTACAACAACATAGATTTGTTATATTTACATATAAGCTATTTTCGATTGGATATAATAATGTCATAATACTCTCCCTCTATCTACTATTTTAAAATTTAGTTTTATACTGTATAAATTTATTATACACCTTTTTTATACTTTATTATCTTTATCTATCAAAAAATTGTTTAATGTTGATTTTGTCTAAAACTATTCCTAAGATTATAAATACTATAAAACTTCCTATTGGTTGAATCATTCCAACTGCAGTTATCGCAAATGCTACTGCCATATTTCCAAACATTAAACCTTCTACAAACATATAAAGTACTGTTCCTATTATACCTGCTAAAAATGCAGCTACTATATTTCTTGTAGTAAGTATTTTGTCGCTTTTATTTGAAAAAAGTAAAACTATAATTGGTTTTATCATTAATGTAGGTACTACCCATATAAAAGCACCTGATGTTAAATCTGCAAGACCTGCGCCAATTGCACTACAAACCATAGCGTAAGGTAGTGGAAGAATTGCTGCACTTAAATATATTATTGAATCTCCTATATGTGCATATCCACCATTTACTGTAGGTATATGTAGTATATGTCCTGTAACTAAACATATTATTGCTGCTAATAATGCTGATGTCACTAAATTTCTTGTTTTTGTCGATACATTCTTATTTGTTTTTGTTGTTTCCACAATCTTACCTCCTAAAAAATTATATTTAGATTATAATACAATTTTTAAATGTATTGTATAATCTCAATACAAACTATATATATTTAGGAATTTGTATCGATACAATTATATATTGATTTCCTTAGAAGTAAAAAAACTATGAACTGCTCCAAATTCAGTTCATAGTTTTCATTTTGTAAATTTTTATTTTTATGATATTTAAAATTGCATAAAATAATTAAATACCTAATCTATTATTGGATTAAATTTTATTTAAAAGAGTTACCTCTAAACCCCTCATCTTTCAGTTCTTTATCTATGTCTTTTTTCAATTTTCTGTGGTATTCATCTTCTCTATATTCATCTATCATTTCATCTTTTTTGCTTTCTAGGTTGTTAATCACTCCTTTTGCTTCGTGTTTTAAATCTTTTGCCGTATTTTTTATACTATGTCCGACTTTTTGCATACCCTCTTTTACATCATCTTTCATATTTTCCATATGTTTTTTTATACTTGTCATTTTATTTACCTCCTTATTCATATTATTATTTTTCCAAAAAAAATATAAAATATTTATAAGGATTAATAAAATTTAAATATCTTTTTTAAGAGTATATCCTATTCCTTTTACTGTTTTTATATAAGGCAATTTAATTTTTTTCCTTATATTTTTTATATGAGCATCCACTATTCTAGTATCTCCAAAATAATCGTATCCCCAGATACTATCTAATAATTTTTCTCTTGTAACAACTTGCGGGTAATTTTGAATTAAAGATTTTAAGATTTTAAATTCTTTTAATGTTAAATCTACTGATTCATCATCTATTTCAACAGAATATGTCTTTAAGTTAAGTTTAATCTTTTCAAATTCTATGTATGATTCTTTTTGTTCTATTTTCGCTCTTCTTAAAACGGCTTCTACTCTTTTTAACAATAATTTATATGAAAACGGCTTAGTTATATAATCATCACATAACAATTCAAACCCTCTAATTTGATCTTCTTCAGTATTAGCTCTGGTTACAAATATAATAGGAATTTGAGATTCTCTTCTTATCATTGTGCATACAGAAAATCCATCTAAATTAGGAAGATTCACACCTAAAATAATTAAATCATAATCATTTTCTTTATACATATGAATTCCTTCCAAACCATCATCTGCACAATCTACATTATAACCATTAGAGGTCAAAAATTGTTTTAATAATTGTTGACTTGTAAAATCTTCTTGCACTATTAATATATATGCTTTCATCTTCAACCTCCTAAAATTTTCAAAAAGACTAATTTATTATTAATTCACTCTAAATACCAAACCATAACTATCCTAACAAATTATAAAATATTCACTAAAATTTACCTTTAAAAGTATTATAACACAATATCATTTCTAAAAATTTAATTATTTAATTCTTTTTGACTGTTTTATTGTGTTTCCAGTACATTATATTATACCAAAAATATAATAAAAAAGCTTTTTTTTCTAAACATTTTTTTAATATATTATATTTAAATATAAATTATATAAAAACATATACAAATTTTATATATAAAAATATAAAATCAAAAATAAATACAACCAAATCTATACAATTTAATATTGTTTATTATAAAAAAATTCACTTCGTTCATGGCGCCAACGAATCGGAGATTCCATTGCTTAAAATTTAATAGGTTGGAAATTATGTATTATCCACAAACCAGATAATATATAATTTCCTTAGAATTAAAAAAGATATAGGAAATTAGTATAATTTACACTAAATAACCTATATCTTAATAATATTCACTAATTTTTTATTTTAAGTTTATAATATTCTTTATAAAATAGTTTAATTTATTTATTAATCTATTTTTTTAATTAAATATTTAATTATATGGTTTAAACTTTCTAAGTCTTAATGCATTAAATACTACAGACACAGAACTTAAACTCATAGCAGCTGCTGCTATCATTGGATTTAGAAGTGGACCTCCAAAGATATATAAAACACCTGCTGCAACTGGAATTCCGATTGTATTGTATCCAAATGCCCAGAATAAGTTTTGTTTTATATTTCTGATCGTATCTTTACTAAGTTTTATGGCTGTTGGAACATCCATTAAGTCATTTTTCATTAAAACAATATCAGCCGATTCAATAGCAACATCAGTACCACTACCTATTGCTATACCGATATCTGCTGCTGCAAGAGCAGGAGCGTCGTTTATACCGTCTCCAACCATAGCCACAAATTTTCCTTCAGCTTGTAATTTTTTAATTTCATTTGATTTATCTTCTGGAAGAACTTCTGCTAAAACTATATCTATACCAACTTGAGAGGCAATAGCTTGTGCAGTGTTTTTGTTGTCACCAGTAACCATAGCTACTTTTATACCTAAGTTGTGTAAAAGTTCTACAGCTCTTTTACTGCTTTCTTTTACAACGTCTGCAACTGCAATAATTCCAGCAAGTTCATTTTCAATTGATATAAACATAGGTGTTTTACCTTGTTTAGCTAATTCATCGTATTTATTTTCAACTATATCTAAAGATATATTTAAATCCTCCATCATTTTTACATTACCAAGGTTGATTTTTTTATTATCTATTACTGCATTTATACCTTTTCCTGTAACTGAGTTGAATTTTTCTACATTTATTAAGTCTATATTTTTTTCGTTTGCATATCTAACAATAGCTTCACCAAGTGGATGTTCAGATCCTTTTTCTGCTGATGCCGCTAATTTAAGTATATAATCTTCTTCGTAATTTCCATAAGTTATAATCTCAGTAACTTTTGGCTTACCTTCAGTAATTGTACCAGTTTTATCGAATATTACTGTATTGACTTTATGTGCAAGCTCTAATGCAACACTACTTTTTATAAGGATTCCATTTTCGGCACCCTTACCAGTACCAACCATAATCGCAGTTGGTGTCGCAAGACCTAACGCACAAGGACACGCTATTACTAATACAGATATAAATATTGTAAGAACAAAAGTCGTATTTTCTTTTCCTATAATAGCCCAAAGTAATGCAGCTACAACAGCAATTGTTATAACAGCAGGTACAAAATACCCTGCTACAGTATCTGCAAGTTTTGCTATAGGGGCTTTTGTCCCTTGAGCATCTTCAACAAGTTTTATAATTTGAGCAAGAGCAGTATCTTTACCTACTTTAGTAGCTTCAAATCTTATAAGACCGTTTTTGTTTATACTAGCACCAGTAACGCTATCACCAACAGTCTTTTCAACAGGCATACTCTCTCCAGTAAGCATTGACTCGTCTATTGATGTATGTCCAAATACGATTTTACCATCTACAGGTATTTTTTCACCAGGTTTAACAACGACTATATCTCCAACTAAAACTTCATCAATAGAAACCTCAACTTCTTTATCATCTACCATAATTATCGCAGTTTTAGGTTGTAGACCCATAAGTTTTTTAATAGCCTCAGAAGTTTTACCTTTTGAGCGAGATTCTAAAAACTTACCAAGAAGAATTAATGCAATTATTATACCAGCACTTTCAAAATAAAGTTGGTGGTGATGAGACATATGCATCTCCATTGATACACCTGCATTTCTTATTAAGTTTATAGTAGTATATAAACTGTATATAAATGCTGATGATGTACCGATTGCAACTAATGTGTCCATATTGGGACTTCCATGGAATAGTGATTTAAATCCGTTTATATAGAATTTATAACCAACAAGCATAATAGGTAGAACTAATACAATTTGTATAAGTGCATAGTTTATAATATTAGTCTCTGGACTTATTATGTTTGGTACTGGCCAAGGTCCAAATGGCTTTGGTACCATAGGTCCCATAGCTATATAAAATAGTGGTATTGCAAAACAAATTGCAACTATAAACTTTCTAAATAAAGTGTCTCTTTCTTTATCTTTTCTTTTTTGGTCTTCATCTACACTTTCTCTATTTTCTTCAGTTATAGGCTCATATCCAGCTTTTTCAATAGCTTTTGTGATTTGAGAAAGTCTAACTTTTGTAGGATCATAAGTAATAGTCGCCTTTTCTGTAGCAAGATTTACACTAGAATCCTCAACACCGTCTAGTTTTTTAGTCACTCTTTCTACAGCTTTTGAACAAGATGCACAAGTCATACCATGAATAGTAAGCTCGATTTTTTTGATATTAGATTCTTCAATAGGTTCATAACCAGCCTTTATAATAGCGTGATTAATATCATCAAGACTTACTTTGTTTTCATCATATGAAATGACAGCATTTTCAGTAGCTATATTTACGTTAGATTCCTTAACTCCATCAAGCTTCTTTGTAACTCTTTCTACAGCCTTAGCACAAGCAGCACAAGTCATGCCACCGACTTTCATCTCTATTTTCTTTATGTTTTCTTCCTCTTTAATTAATTTATACCCAGCCTTACTAATCGCCTTTTCTAGTTGATCATAGTCGACTTTATCATCTTCAAATTCTACAGTTAATTTTTCTGTAGCTAGATTTACATTTTGGCTTACAACACCATCAAGCTTTCTAACAGCTCTCTCAGCAGCATTGGCACAAGATGCGCATGTCATGCCTTCAACTTTGTATGTCTCTTTTACTACATTGCTCATGAGATAATCCTCCTTATTTTTATTGTTTACAAAATTTGCGCGTTTTAAACATCTCTTTTATATTTTGTTAATATATGTTTTAAGATGTTTTAAGGATTTAAAAATACCCCCTATAGGTATAATAATAAGACATATTGGTGAAAATTTCAATATCAATTTGATATTTTTTGAATTTTATTTGAAATAATTTATAACTTTAACATAAACACTTTATTTTAAACCTTTCAAATACTGTGCTACCATTATAATATAAATGAAAAATATGAGAAAATGAAGTTGGAGCAAACAAAACTTTAACCGGTGGATTGAGTTTTCAAACACTTGAAACGTATAAAGACTTTATAGGTACAGACGAAATTTCATTTGGTGGCAATAACTTTGAAATCTACTTTGAAGAAGATGATTTTGATAACTTTATAGATAAGCATATTATTCAGGTGGGTGAAAATATAACAGTAGTTTGTAGACGCTTTTTGGATAGCGGTATGACGCCTGATGAGGTTGCAGGGCGTATGGATGTTCCTGTTGAGTTTATAAGGGAATGTATGAAGTAAAATAGGAAGTTTGAAATTTGTTCTGTAAATAACTTTCTCCACCTACTAATGATACATCAAATAAACCTATTAAAATTAGATATATAAAATCCCTTTTTCTAAGATTTTTCAACCATTATAAGATATAATTAATTAAGAGAATAATTAACTAAACGACCAAATCAAATACATATCCAATAAAACATTTCTACGTTCTCTAAATTTACATACAAGGGGTTGATTATTATGAAATTTACTATGTGTGGATTTTCTCAACAGGCTGCTTTGGAATTTGGACTTGATACGACGGATTTATATATACTTAGATGGATTGTGGATTTTATGGAGTCTGGTCGTATGCGTACTATGACTCTTGATGGTGAGAGGTATTACTGGGTTTCTTATCAAGGTATAGTGGATGATATGCCACTTCTTTACATAAAAAAGGACGCTGTTTATAAAAGACTTAGACATATTTGTGACTTAGGTATATTAAAGAAGAAAACTGTCTGCTGTGGCGGGAAGTATTCTTATTATACTCTAGGTGATAATTTTGGTGAGCTTTATAGATTTGAAACTGCCTCTAGCGATAATAATTTTGATGATATTAATTCTAATCAAGATATGGAATATATCTAATTTAAACTATACCCTTTTGCTTTAGACGCAATACCTATGTATTTAAAGTCGACTCCTTTTGTTTTAGAGTCAACACCCTTTGCTTTAAAGTAGACCCTTTTGTCTTAGATGCAACACCCTTTGCTTTAAAGTAGACCCTTTTATCTTAGATGCAACACCCTTTGCTTTAAAGTAGACTCCTTTTGTTTTAGAGACAACACCCTTTGCTTTAAAGTAACAGCTTTTTCATCAAAAACAACACTAAACTGACCACAGTCAGAACCAAACTGACCGTAACTCGGAACAAATAACTAATCTATTATATAAATCTATTATATTCACAGTAATCTACTTTGAATCCATCTATATAACAAACTCCATCAAATATTCATCTTATCAAAATACTTTAGAGGTGATGTTTATTTTTTTAAGGCTAAGCTTTAAATAAGTAAAATAATAAGCTAGAAGGTTTTATCACCTTCTAGCTTGCTCATAAGTTTTTAATTATCTAGACTTTTTGTACGTACTTTTTATTTAATGTAATCCATCCTTTTCTATATGGTACATAGCCCCATTTACCATTTGACGAAATACTTGTTATACGGTATTGTATGCCAGCTCTCGGGGCTGTATATATTATTGCAGAGTCCATGCTAGGTAATTTTCTAATATTTACTTTTGTCAAAGTTTTGAGATAAAATGGTATTTTAACTTTTATATAATTAGTTGTTATTTTATTTATTTTTGATTTGTTTTTTGAAGTGTCCTCAGTTTTTTCATTATCACTAGATTTAAATCCATTTAGACCTAATTTTTTAATTATAGTTGGATAGTCTTTATAGCAGTAGTTTTGGTCAACTGCATTAGAACTTACTCCTGGTACTTTCTTGTTTGTCAAGTAGTTTACTTCGCCTCCAAATTGCCACATTGCTATCTCATAAGTTGTATAAGTTGAGCGTGAAGCATACTGAGCTATCCAGTGGGCGTAATTTTTCAATTCACTGTCTATTAAATTGTCTCTTAATATATATTTACCTGAATATATACCTACATAGTATCCCGCATTTTGTATCTCTTCTAAACAAGTTACAACTGCCTTTGTCATATTTGCTCTGCTCACTGATTGTAGAGTTTTTTGATCTTCTACATCAAGCCAAATTGGGTATTCAAATTGTTTGCCTTTTATAGCATTTAATATAAACTCTGCTTCTTTTTTAGCAGTGCTTACACTGTTACATCTTGAGTAAAAATAGCCACCAACTGGCATATTTACTGCTTTTGCTCCTTTATAAAATTCTTCAAAATATGGGTCTAAATTTAGATTATTTCTGTTTGATGTGCTTGCAAAACCAATTCTCAAAATTGCAAATTTAACACCTGCATCTTTAACCTTTTTCCAGTCTATCGGGTGATTGTACTTACTTACATCAATCCCCCACACTTTTGTTGGCATTTTATCACCTTCTTAATATACCTTTCAAATTAGTTAATATTTTATCAAATACTTACTCTTTCTTTTTAAAATTTAACACAAGGTATAATACTTCTTATTAATATCTTATAAAAAATATCGCCAAAAAGTGACATTATAAATTCTTTTATTTGTTAAAAAATACAAGTTTATATGAATATTTTTAATAATTTTATACAAAATACTATTGAGGTGATAAAATGGTAAATTTAGATACAAAAGAAAGATATCTTTTAGAAGACGCAAAAACTCAAGAAGCCCTATGTGTCGCAAAATACAAAGAACATTCCGAAAAAGCTTCTTGTCCAGAACTTAAAAACTTATTTAGCTCACTAGCATCAAAAGAGCAAGAACACTTAGATACAATAAACCAAATTTTGAGCGGAACTGTACCTAATGTAGAACAAAATCAAAGTAAACAAGGACAACAAACTCAACAAAATACTCAGTCACAATTTAATTTAGGCAATTTGCAAAGCCAAACACCAATAAATATGCAGGCAAATTACAACGAAACCGACAAATTGCTATGTGAAGACGGTCTATCAATGGAAAAATACGTTTCAGCTACATATAATACATCTATTTTTGAATTTAGAGATGAAAACATAAGAAAGGTATTAAATCATATTCAAACAGAAGAACAAGGACACGGCAAAAAGATTTACGACTATATGCATCAACATGGGATGTATAATTAAATATATCAAATAAATAACATGGTCATCTCAAATAAACTATCTTCAACTTAGGAATTTTAATTTAAGTTTATTTGAGATGACCATATAAAAATCTAATTAAAAGCTATTTTTTAGCAAGAAATCTTCAGCTTCTCTTACTTTATCTGTAATATCTTTTCCATCTTTATCTATAATTTTTTCACTAATCCAACTTCCGTCGATATTATTTTGATATCTCACACCTTTAATATCTTTTAAATCCTTATCTGTAAATTCTTCCATACTCATTTTTATCACCTCTATACTTACAATTAGGTTAGTACCTTACAAAAAAGTACATACTTACATAAGTATAAAACAATTAGTATAATTAATTCAACTAAAACCATAAGGAGGATTTTGAGTATGAAAAAATGTAAGATAGAAGTTTTAAAAACAACATTTCATGAAGATTTAGCAAAAGAATACGGGTGTAAAAACCTTGGCAAATGTCCAATGCATAAAGTAGGCGATGTTTTTTATGGAGATTATGCAAAACCAGAGGCTTATGTGATGAAGGGTGGAAGGCTATGTATCAATATGTATTTGCACTATCTCATGGATGTGATATTTTCTATTATAGAGATTGGATCGATAAAGAAGGTGTCGCAATCTGCTCTTGTAATGATGGAATAAGACCTGTTATTTTTAAGATTGAGAGAACTGATGAAGAGTCAAAATTAGATTATACTCCAGTTAGATAGTTTTTTAATAGTTATTATTATGTATATGTGTATATAAAATATTAGATGTACATAAATAAATATATAAAATATTATATATAAATGAAAAAGATATAGGACTTTAAATATGATAATTTAAATACTACATCTAAGTCATCCATAGTATTTTATTAGTTTCTTGTTGTGTCGTCGGTGCGTTTTTCGGTGGCAAAATTACATACACAATATTTATAAGCATAGGCAATAAAAATACAATTAATCCAATCCATGAAAATCCCAATTTGACATTATTCATTATTTTCCCCCCTGTATAAAACTCATCTATATTTATAGTATGTATCACTTTGATATATGTATCAAGTTAGAAAATTAATCTTTTTGATTTTAAAATTTCTTCTCCTTGATTTCACACATTTTTTAATATATACTACAGATAATTTTAATAATTGGAGATGATATTTTGAGATATGTAATAGTAAGTGTTGTTAAAAGTCCTGCTGGCAATTTTAACAACAATTTAAGAAAAGAAGTCTTTGAAAAGCTCGGAGCAAAGTCGTCAAAACTGCCTGCACACTTTACGATAAAGGCTCCATTTGAGGCTGATGATATTTCTGATTTGGACAAAGTTTTACAAGATTTTGCACAAAATCACAAAGCCCAAGATTACAAAATAAAGGGTTATAATCATTTCGACAACAGGGTAATATATATGGACGTACATATGAATAAAAAGAGTAAGCTCTTGCATGATGAACTTATAGAAGAATTAGAAAAGCTTCCTTATATACACTTTAAAAATCACGATTATAAAGATAAAGTTTTTCACGTTACAATTTCATCGAAAAAAATTCAAAAAATATACGACGAGCTTTGGGAATATGTAAATAATATACCTTGTGATTTTGATTGTAAGTTCGACAATGTTAGCGTATTTAAATGGGAAGACAATACATGGAAGTTATATAAAGAATATTTAATGGATATAAGATAATTTTTAAAAGTTAGATTATTAATGTAAACTAATTCAATCAAAAATTAACTATTAGTTAAAATTATTAAATTTTACTTAACTATACTTCAATTGTATTTACTAATTAAAATTGCTACTATTTAAGTATGGATCCAAATTTTAAATTTGAGGTAAAAAATGAAAATAAACGAAATTATAAAATTAAAAAGGAAAGAATTAAACCTTACCCAAGAGCAAGTAGCTGAGTATTTAGGTGTAACAACTCCAGCAGTTAACAAGTGGGAAAAAGGAAATTCATACCCAGATATTACGCTTTTGCCCCCTTTGGCTAGGTTATTAAGAGTAGATTTAAATACTCTACTATCATTTAATGATGAGCTTAATGATTATGAGATTGGAAAATTTACAAATGATTTAGCTACTATTGTTGAAACAAAAGGATATGATTATGCATTTAAAATAGCAATAGATAAAATATATGAGTATCCAAACTGCTATAAATTAATTTATTCAGTTTCATATTTTTTACAAGGTGCGTTGTGCTTGTATTGTGTAGATGATAAAGATAAATACGAAAATGAAATTGAAAAGCTCTTTATTCGTGTAAGCAACTGTGATGACTTAGAACTTGCAAATAATATAAATTCATTATTAATTTCTAAATATATTCAGAGAAAAGATTACAACAGTGCGCAAATGTTAATTGATAAATTACCAAATGTATCAATTAATAAAAAACAACTTCAAGCAAATTTATATATTAGTCAAGATAAATTAAACGATGCTTGTGAAATTTTAGAAAAAGAAATTCTTTTTATGGCTAACTCAATCCAAAGCTCTCTACTTAATTTACTTGATATCGCTTTGAAACAAAATAAATTTGATTATGCACTAATTTATTCAAACAAAATAAAACAAACAACTGAAATATATAATTTATGGGACTATAATAAATATGTTGGCGACTATCAAATAGCCATGGAAACCAAAGACACAAAAAAGATTATAGATACATTAAAATCTATGTTCAATTCTATTAAAAATCCTTGGACATTAAATGACTCACCACTTTATAAACATATTTATAATAACCCAAAATCTAATTATAGCGATAATAAATTTGGACAAATTTTTATAAATAACATAATTAAAGAACTTGAATATAGTGATGAAATAGACTTTTTAAAAAAAGAACCTGAATTTATAAAATTATTAAATGAATATAAAATCAAAAAAGGATACTAATCATAGTATCCTTTTTTATTATGATGCTTTATTTTCTTCTTCTAATTCTGGTTTTTTCTTAGTCATAACCGCATATACAGGTAATCCTATTAATGTTACTATAACTCCACCTAAAGAAATCATCGAACTTTTCATACCAGCTAAGAATAGTTGATCTATTACAACGAATAAACCACTACAAATAGATATTATTGGTATTACTGGATAGAATGGAACCTTATAAGGTCTTTCTAAATCAGGTTGAGTTTTTCTAAGTTTTATAACACCTATAAATGTTAATGTATAGAATGCCCATATAGCAAACATAGATAAATCACTTAATAAGTTAAATTGTCCTGATAATGCATATATAACAGAAAGTACTACCATAAATAGAGTTGCATTTGCAGGAACTCCATTTTTATTTAATTTACCAAACGTAGCTGGTAAAAGTTTTTGATTAGCTAATGTGTAAGGTATTCTTGGTCCAGTTAAAAGATATCCGTTTAGACATCCAAATACTGATACTAATATACCTACATTTATTAATTTACCACCAACAGGCCCAAATATTTTTTCGGCTACTATAGATGCTGGTGAAGCGTATTGAGCTAATTCACTTGCAGGTAATACCCATAAGTATGCTAAGTTTATAACTACATTAATAGCCATTACTATAGATAACCCACCTATTATAGCTTTTGGTAAATCTTTGCCTGGATTTTTCATTTCTCCAGCAAGAGCACCTACGTTTATCCATCCATCATAAGCAAATAGTATTGCAACAAGTAACTGACCTATAACACCCATTGGTCTTATTCCTTCAGCTACTAAAGGATTCATTATTGGGTTATCTCCGCTCCCTTTTATAAATCCAAATACTATTATTAATCCAAGAGGAATTAACTTACATACAGTAGATACTGTTTGTATAGCTCCACTTGTTTTAGAACCGAATGTATTTAATATTCCTATTAATAGTATTACTCCAATAGTCATTGGCATTACTAAAGAAGAATTATTTAAAAGTAATGCAGCTTGTTGCCCAAACATAACTGCTATAGCAGCTGCTGTAGCTGGGAAAAATAGTACTGTTTGCATCCAACCTGTTAAGAACCCTAACTTTTTACCGTATATCTCTTCAATATATACCATCATTCCGCCTGTTTTAGGGATAGCAGCTGATACTTCTGCAGCAGTAAGACCTGCAGTTATTGTCATTATACCTGCTATAATCCATGCTAATATTCCAAGACCAGGAGCACCTCCTGTTAATGTGTATACCGCTTGAGGTTTAAAGAACACCCCACCACCTATAACCATACCTACAACAGTAGATAAAGCTGCGGCTATACCTAAGTTTTTTTGCAGTTGTTTATTTTCCATAAACTATGTTCCTTTCGCATATTATTTTCTTTTGTTTTATTTTAGTCACTCTACTTAGTATATAGGTTTCTCTTGTTTATTCAAGCTGTATTTTAATCCCTAAAATGGTAATTTATGTATATAGATAGATTTCTTATAATAGTCATCTCTTTTTATATCAAATCAAAAAAGTTTTTCTAAAAAATTATATTCAGGTAAATAATTAAAACATGTAAATGAAAACTGTCCATTCATCGAATTTGGTTTTACTCTAGACATGCTTATAAATATTGCATTGCCTACATTTTTCCTAATATCCACGATATTTTCGCTTCCATAAGAATCTAAAACTAAAATGATATTAGGTGTTTGCCACCCCTTATAACTGTGATATGAGCATACTTTTAGTCTGCCTGTTCCGCCTCTAAATTTCCATTTTTCATTTCTTCTATTTTTTTCGTTTTTCTTTTTATTCATATCATATACATGAGATACTTTTATTCCTTTATCCATAAAAAATTTTACAATATCTACACCTGTATTTTCATTTGTTGTTAAAATAGTTATATCTTCTAATTTATTATTTTCCCTCAGTTCTTTTATTTTTGAATCAATTTTATTTAATTTATCATCTTTAGAGTTTGTATCACAATTTGTCCACTCTATACTGCCAAATAAATTTATTTCACTAAAATCATTTTTTAGACTCAATATATTTTCTTCCTTTATTCCTAATTCTTTTCGAACAAGTTCTATTTTTTCAATCATTTTTGGTGGTATTCTATGTGAATATTTTAAATAGCCAGGTCTTCCTCTAAATCCTATGTTTTTTATCTGTTGACTATCTTCAATCCATATTCCATGTTCATATATATCTTGTGATTTATCATATACAATAAATAATTCGCCTTTTTGAGTATAAAATTTTTTGAGAAATCTGATCCAATCTCCTCTGAAATCTTGTCCTTCATCTATTAATATGTAATCATATTTAAGTTCATATGGTAGTGGATTTAACTCCATAAAATTTTCAAGACATTTAATCCAATCTTTTGTAAAATCATAATCTTTATTATTATGAATATCCAATTCATTATATGGAAGCTTTATACAATATGATGCAGCCACGACTTTTAAAAATTCATGAAAATATAGTACACTTAAATTGTCTTTCAATTTACGTCTATCATCTAATCCAAATTGTTGACTACACAAATCTTTTAGGTAGTGTCTTAGTGTTATGTTATAAGTCAAAATAAGTACACGATAATCTTTTTTCAATGCTCTGGCAGCCTTTTCAGCTAAAACTAGTGATTTGCCTGCTCCAGGCACTCCTCCCCATCTACGTATAGAATTTTGTTTTAAATTTGCTAAGTCTGATTGTTCTTTAAATAGTTTAAATGGCTCTTTTCTTTCATAATTATAATCTGCACATTGTAAATTTTTAATTAATTGATGTACCATATTTTCTAACATATTGTCTTTATTATACTTTGATTCTTTAACTGTAAGTGCCCATGTATATTGTGTCTTATTGAGTGTTTTATTTATATCATTTATTTTATCTATATCATCATCTGTCCAAATTTTAGTGTATGTATTATTTGTACAAAATTCTAAAGCTTTTTCTTTAGATGGCCCGTGAAAATATACGACTGTCTCAATATATCCATAATAATCATTATTCTTAGAAACAAAATCTTCACTATTATTTAAATCAGATTTAAGGATGCAATTTTTATAAGTTTCAACTTGTTCTACCGGATCTTTTTTATGTAATCTTCCATCTGTACCTTTGATATACCCTCCAGATTTATAAATATCTAAATTCAGATTCCAATCCTTGACTTCAATAATTATAACGCCTTTTTTAGGATTAAGTAATATAAAATCTGGTTTCATAGAATCTATATGAGGTTGTTCAAATACTGTCCATCCATCAAATCTAGAACTGTATTTTAAAACATTTAATAACTTTTCTTCTCCCTCAGTTCTTTTATCTCTTGGATTAATATTTTCAAATATAATTGCTGACATATAATCCGCTCCCCTCCGTAATAGATTTATGATTTAAACAACAATATTTGTAAATACCTATCATTTTAATTACAATTCTTACTAAGATAAACTGTCTATAAAGTATATTTTTAATAACTAAATATTATGTCTAAATTAATTAAAATTTATAAAATTACTTCTTACTTTGAATATTTTCTAAATAATTGGAAATAATATTTTAAGATATACTAACGATAATAAAAACATAACTACTTATTAAATTTTAATACAATAATTACTACTATGTTTCGCCAAATAAAGATTTTTTTATAATATTACTATTTTATATATCTTGTATACTAAATTCTGTTATGATATAATAACTTGGTTATAATAAGAAAAGGAGATTTTTATATGTCAATTAAACATAAAATAATAAATATTGCCGTAATTGCCCATGTCGATGCCGGAAAATCAACTTTAGTTGATGCTTTCTTATCTCAAAGTGGTGTATTTAGAGCAAACGAAGTAGTAAAAGAATGTGTAATGGATAGTAATGACCTTGAAGCTGAAAGAGGTATAACAATATATTCTAAAAACTGTTCTATAAATTATAAGGATTACAAAATAAACATAGTAGATACTCCAGGACATAGTGACTTCTCATCAGAAGTAGAACGTGTTATAAAAACAGTTGATACAGTTATATTACTTGTAGACGCTTCTGAAGGGCCAATGCCTCAAACAAGATTCGTTTTACAAAAATCATTAGAATTAGGTCTTAGACCAATATTATTCATAAATAAAATAGATAAAAAAGACCAAAGAGCTGAAGAAGTTGTTGATGAAGTATTCGATTTATTCGTAGACTTAAATGCAACTGATGAACAATGTGAATTCCCAATAATCTACGGTATAGCTAAACAAGGTATAGCAAAAAGAGAAATGGATGACGATAGCACAGACTTATCTCCATTATTCGAAACTATAGTTGACCATGTTGAAGCATATCCAGATTATGACGACAAACACCTTCAACTTCAAATATCTGCACTTGCATACGATGACTATGTAGGTAGACTTGGTATAGGTAGAGTTTACAAAGGTACTGTTAAAAGTGGGGAACAAATATCTGTATGTAAATCAGGTTCTGTAGTTTCTAGAGGTAAAATATCTAAATTATCAGTTTACGAAGGATTAAAACAAGTTGAAGTTAATGAAGCTGGTAGTGGTGAAATAGTTGTTATAGCAGGTATACCTGATATATCAATAGGTGAAACTATATGTGAAGTTGGAAACGAACTTCCAATGGAAATGATACACATAGAAGAACCTACTCTATCAATGAACTTCCTAGTTAATGATTCTCCATTCGCTGGTAAGAGTGGTAAATTCGTAACTACAAGACACTTAAAAGATAGATTAGAAAAAGAACTTGAAGTTAATGTTGGTCTTAAAGTTGAACCAATGGACACTACTGACGGATACAAAGTAAGTGGTCGTGGTGAGCTTCACTTATCAATATTACTTGAAAACATGAGACGTGAAGGATACGAAATAGGTGTATCTAAACCAGAAGTTTTAATGCACAAAACTGAAGATGGTAGAGTTCAAGAACCAATCGAAAAAGTTATAATAAACTGTCCAGAAGTTTACTCTGGTACTGTAATAAACAAAATGAACTTAAGAAAAGGTATGATGGAAGCAATGTCTATAGAAGGAGATTACGTAAAAATCGAATTCTCTGCTCCAACTCGTGGACTTTTAGGATACAGAAGTGAGTTCATAAATGATACTCGTGGCGAAGGAAACATGGTAAGATCTTTCGCTAGATACGAAGATTACAAAGGTGAAATACCAACAAGAAACAACGGAGTTTTAATAGCTCAAGGTGCTGGTACAACTATGGCTTACGGTCTTAACGCACTAAGCGAAAGAGCTCAAATGTTCGTTGAACCAGGTGTTGATGTTTACGAAGGTATGATAATCGGAATGAACTCAAGACGTGAAGATATGGTAGTTAACCCATGTAAAAACAAAAAACTTACAAACGTTCGTGCTTCAGGAAGTGACGATGCTATAAAATTAAACCCAGCTAGAACATTCACTCTTGAAGAAGCTCTAGAATTTATAGATGATGATGAATTAGTAGAAATCACTCCAGATTCTATAAGACTTAGAAAGAAATACTTAAAAGAACACGAAAGACTACAATACAACAAACAAAGACAAAGAGCAGCAATAAAATAATTGCTTAAAATAAGGCTTAGACAAATCAATTTTGTCTAAGCCTATTAATTTACCCAAAACAACCTCTCCCCCATCTATAATATCAAAATCAATAAATATAATTTCCTATGTATAAAAAAAATAGGAGCAGATTTTTTCTATGTCCTCTAGCTAAAATCATGTCACCTCCTATATTATTATTTTGATTTCTTCTCTAAAAATATACCAAATAAATAAGATATTATAGAAAATATAAATGCAGTTAACATTGAGCACGAGACACCTTTGATAAGTGTTTCTGATATGCCAATTATAATCATATTTAAAGGTATATCTAAAGTCAAATATAATAAATTATATTGGGTATCTGTAAGTCCTCTTAGCTCTTTCAAAACCTTTAAAAAACATACAACTATAAAGTCTAGAATCATACTCAAAATTAAAAATATCCCACAGAACTTTGCTAGGGATAATAAATTATTGTACTTCAATCCAAGTAAATATAGTATGGTTCCTCCAAAAAATAAAAAAAGTGCATAAACTATTATAGCCAGTATAATACCTGGAATTAGTATTTGTAGTAATTTTTTTATATTAGTCATAAAATCCTCCTTATATATAGTAATGACATTATAATATATTATTACTGAGTACATCTATTTTAACATATTGTTCATTTTATAAAAATAAAATTGTGTTTTATATAGAATTATTTCCTTACAATGAAAAAAGGCTAATACAAAATAGATTTTTTATTCTGTATTAGCCCCTTTTTATATGAGTTTTACTTAAATAGCTAATAAATACTTTACATAGTTAAAAATTCCATTAATTTATATAAGAATTTTGCTTTATAAAAGTATTTATTTAATGCTAAGCTTCCTTATTTTAGAATCCTTGTGCTGCATCTGATGTCGGTGCAAATATTGATTCAACTTGTTTATCAGTTAAATCAACGCCAAATACTTCTTTATAATAATCTTTAACTTCTTTAGTCATATCTATATCTTCAAATTTATCTGGATATGTAGTTTTTGCTAACCATAATAATGTCATTGGAGTGTCTGCTCCAGGAGTATAACTTCTATACATTCCTAAAGGCATTTTGTAGACTTTTTTATCTTCTACTGCTTTTACTTTGCTCCAATCGTTACTTCCTATTGTGTTGTTGTATAAATCTTCTGGCTGAGCTTGTGTAAAGTTTGTAACAAAGATTATATCTGGATTGTATTTGTAAATTTGTTCCATATTAACTGGTACTGCGTTGTCTTTTTTAATATCATCAGCTACGTTTTTAGCTCCTATAGCTTTTGCCCACCAGCTACCAAAGAATGAATTTCCTGATGTTGCGATTGAAGTTTCATCATATTTAAATAAGAAAAATACATTAGCTCTTTCATCATCTGGTATATCTTTTACTCTATCTTGAACCATTTTATAAACATCGTCGCTGTGTTTTTTAACTACATCTGCTTTAGCATCTTCTGGGAATATTTGACTTAATAAGTCTATCCAGTTGTTTAAAGTTTCTATAGTGTTGTATTCCCATTTATTAACTGATATTGCAACTGCGTTAAATCCAGCTTCTTTTAGTTTATCGCCTATTGCTGTATCTGATGCACTATAAAATACTACATCTGGTTTTAATTTTAATAACTCTTCTGTATTTACTTCTCCATCTTTTATAAATCCAGTATCTGCTTTTAATACTTCTGGATATAATTCACCTAAAAGACCATTTTTAGCAGCTGCCATACTAGCTTCTGACATACCTACTATTTTATCTCCTGAATTAAAGAAAACTGTTAAAACTGATGGAAGTGGTAATATATCACACACTGCTATACGTTTAATATCTTTTGGAAGTGTTACTTCATTATCAGCTTGGTCAGTTATAGTTATTGTATCACTACTTTCTGAAGATGCTGAGCTTGAAGATGCACTTGCTTTTGATGAAGTAGAACTAGTTGAAGATGATGAACACCCTCCAAATACAGGCACCATTGTTGCTATTAATAGTGCACATATTATTTTTTTGATTTTTTTCATTTGTAAATTCCCCTTTCCTATAAAGATTTATTAATTAAATTTGGTATTTCAGCTCTATAAATTCGCCCTGAAAACCCCTCATGTGGCAAAGATATAAAGTTGGAATCAAGTGGACAAATTGGTCTATATAGAGGATCAGCTATTATAATTTTTGAATTTTTTAATTCTTTTTCTATATCATCCTCATATATTTTTAATTTATCTCCTTCTAAAAGAAGGTTTTTGTCTGTTTCTAATGTCGAAATCACATTTACAGTTTTATTTTTTTCTGTCGAAATTGCATATGCTAGAGATTCTGACATTATACTTTCCCCTACAATTGTAATTTGTGGATTTTTGTCTATTTTTCTATTTATATAAGATATCTTGTTTTCTTTTGTAATAATTGTTTCTTTTAAATCTGCTACTATCTTTTTAGCAAATTCTTTTCCAAATGGTGTTCCAACTATATATGGAATATTAAACTTTTCATACATATATTTTGCAGCTCCCATGCCAGAATAAGAAATAACTAAGTTTACATCTGCATTTCCTGCATTTTTTATATCTTCTAAAGTGCTACCCATAGCCCATGTGCTTATTACATCAAAATCATTTTCTTTTAATAAATCTACAGTAGATTTAATACTATTATTTATAGAGAAGTCTAGTGGAGTAGCCCCCAATATATTCACTCTGCTCTTCTCTGCCCTACTCTCCTTATCGTTTCTCTTTAGAAACCTTTTGGATAATGCTTCAAAAGCCTTATATGAACCACTTACATAAGAGTTCATGCCAGTCGTATTAAATCCAAATGTAGGTATTTTCGTTTCATTTTCAACTATGTTTGCAATAGCTTTAAAATCAGTACCTATCATTGTAGGAATCGGTGTACCTGCTAGTGCTATAAATTTAGGATTTAATTCTTTTGCAGTATATATTATATCGTCTATAAACTTTTGATCATCACCCATTATAGCCTCCATCTCAGATATTCCCGAAATGTATACCATGCTGTCGAAATCATACCATCTAGGTTCATCGTGTGTGTTATATGTCGAATTACATCCTGATGCATCATGCATTACACAAAGTCCACCGAGTTCATATAATGCTGAACATACTCCAAATGTATCAGCTGAATAAATCGATATTCTACTTGCGATTTGTTTCATAATTTTCACACCCCAATCCCTTAAATTGTATTAATTTCTTCATGTCCTTTTCGTTTAAAAATGCATCTACCATAAGATTAGATAGTTTTTCTATTGAGCTAAATCCATACATTCCTCCACCTTCAACTATATTTACAAAGTTATTTGAACCTGTAAAATAAGCTGCTTTTTGCCCTAAAGCCAAGATTTTTTTATCTGTATGTCTTTTTACAAAACGCATCTTTACATGCACAGTTGCATAAATTTTTATATTTGGATAATTTTCTTTAATATATTTAAAATCTTCTTCTTCCTCATTTATAAAGCTATCTGCATATATAGAAACTACATTAAAATTATATTTTAAAAGTAGTTTAGCAAAGCTAAGCGGTCTAATTGTAAAAGTGTAGTCTATAGAAATAGGCGTGTCTTTTATAATTTCTTTTGCATTTTTTAAAGCTTTTTCTGCATTAGTTTCATTTTCTTTAAAATCTATTTTATCTATATTTAAAGCTTCACAAAGCTTATCTAGATTTTTTTTAATTTCATCAAAATCATAACTTAGTGAAAGATAAAGATATCTTTGGTTTAGCTTGTCTTTTAAATACCTTCCCGCTTCTAATGCTGCTGGATTATATATTATATTTAAAAATGCTCTGCCCATATCTTTATATTCTCTATAGTCTTTTGTTCTTGGAACTTCTCTAAGTGTAAATTTGTTTTCTTTTATAATTTTTACAAGTTCGCTGTCGTCGTCTGTTTTGTAGTTATTTCCGATTATATTTACACTGTTATAATCTGTATCGCATTTATCTATAAGGCTGTAGAGTTGTCTTCTCATAATTTGATCTGGTGTAAGTCCACTTTTTCTCATAATCGGATTCATATAACAATCTGTAAATTCTATGTCTGGGTATTTTTCTCTAAGTTTTTTATATACTAATTTTAAATCGCATCCTATAAAGTGGTGTATACAGCTAGTATATAAAAGTATTGCTTTTGGAGTATATGAAAGCTTTGAAAGTATTTCTCCAATTGATTGTATTATCAAATCTTCCGTATCGCCTTCTAAAATATTATTTTCTCTTACTATTATATTTGAAAACCTGTCTATTGCATTCATCTCAGCAGCAGTTAAAACTACTCCACGAAGACAACTCTGCGCACATACAAATACTTCATGTGCCTCTGGTATTAACATCCCTGTATGAGCTATATTCCAAGGTCCTCTAGCAGAACATGAAAACTCAAGTCTAGATTCAAATGGCGATGGAAACTTTGCATCTTTTGCCAAAACACAAATATCATTTTCATCTTTTAAAACTTGTCTTTCTACACGCTTCAACATTTAGCTTCCTCCTTTGTGTCAGGGTTACTTGGTTGTTCATCATCTGCATCTTTATTATATTCTCTTAATTTTTTGTCTTTTGATATTTTATATCCAAATGATTTTAATAGATTATCTGCTAGAATTTCGTATTCTTTTGCCATGTTGCTTTCTGGAAATGATTCTAATACTGTCTTTTTATTTTCTTCTGCTACTACTACAATTTCATCTCTATCTAATGTGCCTATTAATTTTGAATTTATATTTTTTATAAATTCATTTACCTTTTCTTCTTCATTTTTTATATTTCTTTTATTTAAGATAACTCCGCCTAAAGTTGCATATCCTCTGTTTTTAAAATTATCTATAGCTGTAGCTATATTTAAAGCGGCATGAAGTGACATATACTCGCCTGATGTTATTATAAATATTTTGTCGGCATATCCACATCTCATAGGCATTGAAAAACCTCCACAGACTACATCTCCAAGCACATCATAAAAAACTATATCTGGTTTATAAGCTTCATATGCACCCTTTTGCTCTAATTTTTCAAGAGCTGTTATTATGCCCCTACCTGCGCAACCCATTCCCGGAGTGGGCCCTCCCGCTTCGACACACAATATTCCATTATACCCCTCAACTACCATTTCATTTAATTCAAAATCGTCCTTTTTTTTGCGAACTAAATCTAAAACAGTATTTATTTCACTGCCATTATGTAGATTTGTTGTGGAATCGGCCTTTGGGTCACACCCTATCTGCATAACTTTTAATCCCTTTTTAGATAAAGCTACTGATAGGTTTGAAATTGTAGTAGATTTACCTATTCCCCCTTTTCCATAAACCGCTATCTTTATCATACTTAACTCCCCCTTAAATCTATTTATATATTATTTCGAGATTTTTATTTTTTAAATTCAACTTGAGAATATATAGCCTTTACACTTACCCCTTGTAAAAAATTAAGTTGTGATACTAATGTCTGTATAACATATTCTGGAGCATCTAAAGTCACGTTTATAATCGATATTCCTCTATCTTCATAAGGCATCCCCATTCTGCCTATTATGTATTTTTTATTTTTGCTAAGTAATTTATTTATCTTTTCAGAAACATCAGAGTGATCAGTTATTATAGATACTACTGCAACTTTTCTCTCTGTAGAAATTTCATCTCTATCAAGAAGTATGTCTATATCGCTATTTTTTGTTATTTTAAGCGGTATAACATCTTTTAATATATTGTTTGGAGTTTCTATTTCACCTATTACTGCCTTTACTCCAAATGCTCTTTCTATGTTTTTTTCTGTTATAACTTCTCTCGTCTCTCCAAACAAATACTTGCCACTTTTGCTTAGTAAAAACGACTTATTCGCCCTTTGTAGAGCATGTGTTGGATAGTGAGTATTAAAAATACAACTTATGCCTTGATTAGATAATTTAGTCATTGTATCTAATATGAGAAGTTGATTTTTAAAGTCGAGATTTGACTCTGGCTCGTCTAAAATAAGTATCTTTGGTTCTGATACTAATGCTCTTGCAATCAACACCATTTGGAGCTCTCCACCACTTATTTGTGAACATTTTTTATGAGTAAATTTAGTTAAATTCATCTCATCCATGACCTTATGCACAATTTCTAAGTCTTGTTCTTTTGGAAGTGACAACATACTAAAATGACTGCTTCTTCCAAGCAGAACCATCTCCTCAACAGTATAGGCTGCTACTGTAGATTTTGCTTGTGGAACATATGCAATATCTTTCCAAAGCTTTTTGTGAGGTATATCTCTTATATTTTCTCCATCTAATGTCGATTTTCCACTATTCCATTTTAAAAATCCCATTATACATCTGAGTAAAGTCGTCTTTCCAGCCCCATTAGGTCCAAGTATTGCAACTAAGTCCCCAGGCCCTACTGAAAAGTTTATATTTTCTAATAGATTATCTTTAGAATGTTTATATGAAAAACATCCATTTTCAACTGAAAGTATCATAGTTGCCAACCTCCGCTTCTTCTCATAAGAGTTATAAAAAATGGTGCTCCCACTATTGCTGTAAGTATCGAAATTGGAATTTCAGTTGCAACTAGACTTCTAGCAATTGTATCGACTATAACCATAAATACTGCACCTATACTTATTGATGCTGGCACTAAAGAAAGATGGTTATTTCCAAATTTCATCCTACACATATGAGGTATTATTAGACCTACCCAACCAACTTGGCCGCACATAGACACACAAGAACCTGTAACTAAAGTTGCCGCTATTATAGTTATTGTTCTAAGTAATTTTATATTAGTTCCTGATGATTTCGCCTCATCTTCTGATAGCATCAATATATTTAATCTCCAGCGAAGTAGATAAAGTACGAAAATTCCGACTATTATAAATGGAGCCCCTAAAAGTAAAGTCTTATAACTAGCTGATGCCAAACTCCCCATAAGCCAATAAGTTATAGCTGGAAGTTGTGATTCAGAATCTGCAACAAATTTTACAAAAGATACAAGTGCAGAAAACAACGATCCAATCATTATCCCAGCAAGCACAATTGTATTCATATTGTGCCCTCTACCAGTCCCTGATATATAAGTAAGCCCGACTGCAATTATTCCAAATACAAGTGCACAAAATTGTATTCCTAAAAGACCAAAGCCAAGTAATATACCAAGTGCTGCTCCAAAGCTCGTCCCTGATGCAACGCCTAGTGTATCAGGTGTCGCTAGTGGATTTGAAAACAAACTTTGAAATGCACATCCTGCAACAGAAAGCCCAGCTCCAACAAGAAGTGCAAGTATTATTCTAGGAAATCTAATCGTCCAAAGTACTATTTCGTTTTGAGGATTTACACTGTATTCATATCCGAATTTTTCAAAGGCTGACTTTAAGACTTCCACAGGGGATATAACCATTCTACCTATTCCCATTGCCAAAACTACTATTACAATTGGAAGTATTATTAAAATCATTCTCTGAAACCATGATAAACTCCCTACAACCTTAAACTTATTTTTCATATATAATCCCCCTAAAAATCTATAGAAAATACTTATTTATATAATTTATCTATAAAATATAAATATAATTTCTTTACAATTAAAAATAGCTATGCCAGTGGCATAGCTAAGTAATTTGCATCTACAAAATATCGCCTTCCACCTTAATTTTAAATTTTGGTGTCAGAAATAAAATAATTAAAATGATAATTATTCTTCATTATAAGGTAGATTTTTATCATCTTTTAAATCAGTTATAATTATCTATTATTTTATTATTCCTATTTTCAATTATCAATTTTTATAAAGATTCAAACAATATTTTCCACATTTATACAAAAAGTATAGCACATGAATTTTGAAATGTAAACTTATGCAAAAAAATTGAATTTTAAACAAAAAAAATTATAAGAAATAATTCTTATAATTTTTTACGTTCTATATATATGTTATGTATTAAAAATACGATTATTCAGTCTCAGTGTCATCAAGTAAATTATTTTCGGATAAATATGATAAAAATGATAGTCCTAACATTATAACTACTAATAAAGCTGTTATTAAAATAATTGCCATCTTTTGCGCCCCTCCTTTTATATAATGATATAATCAGTTTTTGAACTAAATATGAATTAATTTAATTTGTATAATTTTATACAAATATATATTTTAATTAATATGTTCAAATAAATCTTGATTTTATTTCCCTAAATTCCTGCAAACCTTTTCTATATTCATATTATAATATTTTGTTTATTTTTACAAGTAAACTTTTTGTTAATATTTTCTTTCATTTTTGTTAATATTTTCTTTCATTTTTCTTAATATTTTTGTTGAAATTTTATATTTTTTATTTATTTTAGTTTTCTCTTTAAGTTAAATTTTATATATATTTTTAATATGGAAATTTTATATTTATCATATTTTTTTTAGTTTAATTTGAAGATTTTCTATTTTTTTACAAGGATTGCTTATTAA
>NZ_JBCLNH010000017.1:0-78127 GCF_039062665.1 Clostridium sp. 2218st1_F5_2218SCRN_220325
CTTGGTTTGTTGTTGGTTTTAATTCGTGTGAATTAAAGTTTATTAATTAACCTACTGTTTAATTTTCAAAGTTCATTATTTCATTTACTTAACTCACTTAACTTATTTTGTTTCGTTCGTTTCAGCTTCTTTAGTTTAACAAATCTTTATTTATTTGTCAACCACTTTTTTAAGAAGTTTTTTAACTTATTTTTAAAAACCAATTCAATAAATAAGTTACTTAGATGTTGTTTTAAATTTATTAAAATCAACTTCTACTTCTTACCGAGATTTCGTCGAATCTCTTGCGCCTCTCTTAAGGACAAGTAATACTATACCACTATAAAACATATCCGTCAACACTTTTTTTATTATTTTGCAATTTTATTTAATAATTCTTCTGCAACTGTTGGAATAACTGGCTTTTGAGAATGAACTTTTTTAGTTCTAACCATACTTTTGTAAAGTCTTATTGTATCTTTACACATATATAAGAATACTTGAATTGATAGAAAACACACACTTATAAGGCATAACCAATTTAAAATTTGTAACATTATAAAATCCCCCTATATAATTTTTATTAATTTGTTAATTAAACTCTTGATAGCTCTATTATAATTCTAAAAAAATATTCCTATTTCCTTTACAAAAATTTCTTCTAATTATCACATATTAATATATATTGATATATTTTATTCCATTTTCTAAGTATATTTTTTTAGGTTTATATTGTTATTTTATATTTAGATGTTATTTTTAATAATAATTTAGCCTAAATTTCTTTAATAAAAAAATTCACTTCGTTCATATCGCCAACGACTTCGTCCGTTGCTTTAGTTAATAAGTTGGAAATTATACATTATCCACAAACCAGATAATATATAATTTCCGTAGAATTAAAAAAGAGAATTGATTAATTTCTCAATTCTCCTATTAAATACGATAATATAAGCGCTACAGTATTAACAAGAACGATACTTGCTCCTGTAGGTATTGAATATAAATACGATAATACTATTCCTAAAAAGAAACATACTACTGATACTATTGCAGAACATATTATTACACTTTTAAATGTTTTAAAGTTTCTCATTGATATTAATGCTGGGAATATTATTAAGCTTGATATAAGCATTGTACCCATTATTCTCATACCAACAACTATTGTTATAGCTGTTAAAACAGCAATTATCATATTATAAGCATCGGCTTTTGTTCCTGTAGCTTTTGCAAATGACTCATCAAAAGTAACTGCAAATATTTTATTGTAGAAAAATACAAATAATATAATAACTACTACAGATAAAGCAATACTCATATATACATCTGATTCAGACATTGCTAATATACTACCGAACATATAGCTATATACATCTGTATTCATTCCTTTTGTTAATGCCGTTACAACAACCCCTATAGCAATAGATACTGTAGATATTAAGGCAATTGCTGAGTCACCTTTTATCTTGCTATTTTCACTTAATCTAAGTAGTATAATAGCAGCTACTGTAACTATTGGTGTTGATATATATAGTGGCGCTACATTCATAGCAACAGCTATTGTAAGAGCAGCGAATGCCACGTGTGATAACCCATCACCTATCATTGAGTACCTTTTTAAAACTAAACTAACTCCTAATAAGGCAGAACATAAAGCAACTAAGCCACCTACTATCATTGCTCTAACTATAAATGTATATGACATCATATCACTTAATACACTAATCAATTTGGGCACCTCCTATAAATCTTCTTCCTACTTCACTGTTAGCATAATCTTCTGTATTTCCGAAGAATTTGATGTTCTTTTTTAAATGAAGTATTTTACTTGCATTATTAACAGCAAAATTTATATCATGAGATACCATTATAATCGTAATCCCTTTTTTATTTATTTCTTTTATTAAACTATACATCTCACGTGTTACAGTTGGGTCTAAGCCTGTTATAGGCTCATCAAGTATTATTATCTTTTTAGTTGCACAAAGTGCTCTTGCTAACAATACTCTTTGTTGTTGCCCCCCTGATAATTCTCTAAATGATTTTCTTTTTATATTTTCTATGCCAAGAGATTTAATCATCTCATTAGCTAATTTTTTATCTTTCATAGAGTAAAATGGACTAAATCCTTTTGAATTCAAGCATCCTGATAATACAACTTCATATACTGATGCTGGAAAATCTTTTTGAGCTTGAGTTTGTTGTGGTAAATATCCTATTTCATTTTTATTTAAGCCTTCTCCAAATACAATTTGACCTAATTTAGAGTTTTCTAAACCTAATATAGTTTTTACTAAGGTACTTTTTCCCGAACCATTCTCTCCAACTATACATAAGTAATCACCTTGTTCTATAGAAAAAGAAATATCTTCTAATACTACTTGATTTTCATATTTTACACTAACATCTTTACATTCTATTTGACTCATTTAAAATATTCCTTTCCAATTCATATTTTACTGTAGTGCTGCTTTAAGTGTTTTTATGTTTTCTTTCATAATAGACACATAAGTTGCACCATTTTCAAAGTCTTGTTGACTAAGATTATGAGCAGAATTTAAACACATAGTTTTTACTCCTGTTTCATTTGCTAAAGTATTAGCTACTTTTTGGCTGCTAAGTTCAACATATAATACTACTGGTATATTTTCTTGTCTAATGAAATTAACTAAATAAGAAACAGTTTCTGCTGATGGTTCCATCTCATCACTACATCCAGGGAATGCAGCTTTATAATCAAGACCATACTCTTCTACAAAGTATTTGAATGGGAATCTATCCCCAAATACTAAAGTTTTTCTTTTCGCATTTTTTACTATATCTCTAATTTGTGAATCTATATCTTCTATTTCAGATATATATTGTTTAGCATTTGCATCAAATTTATCTGCATCTTTTTCATCTAATTGATTTAAAACTGTGTTTATTTCTTTAACGATTTTTATAGCATTTATAGGTGATGTCCAAACATGTTCATCGTACTCTATGTCTGTTGTGCTGTGTTCATGTCCTTCATGACCTTCTGCATCTTCGTGGTCGTGGTCTTCTCCATCTTCATGGCTATGATCGTGATCATGCGAATGAGTTGCTACACCTTCAAGACCTACTGTTTCATCTTCTTCAATTAAATTTACACAATCCTCTAATTTTAAAGTTTTTGTTTTACTCATATCGATAGAATCTAAAATTCCATCTACCCATTTATCATTTTCTCCACCATTGTAAATAAATAAATCTGAGTTTTGGATTTTTCTTATATCATCTGGCGTTGGTTCGTATGAGTGTGTTTCTACACCAGGTTTAATAAGCATTTGTATATCCGCGTTATCTCCAGCAACTGCCCTAGCAAAATCATATTGTGGGAATGAAGTAACGACTATTTGTAGTTTTCCATCATGTTTCTCAACTACTTGTTTATTCTTTATTCCATTTGCAAAAATCATCATAACTCCAGATAACATTACGATAATTAATACAATAATTCCTATTTTCTTCTTATTCATCTCTATCTCCTATTTTATTTAAGCATTTTTTACATGTTCCATAGAATACAGTTTTTGAACTATCTATTTCAAATCCATGATGAGCACATAAATGTTCTTTTACTGTATTTAAAAAGTTGCAATCTAAATGATATAGTTCCCCACATACTTTGCATTTAAAATGAAAATGATTGTAGCATTTTTCTTCTTTATCTATGTATTGATAACAAGCACATATGCCTTTTTCTATTGTATACTTACGGATTATGCCCTTTTGTTCTAATTCGTCGATATATCTGTATGCAGTAGTTTTTCCAACTGGAGAACCAAATTCTTTTGTATAATCTATTATCTCGTCTACTGTTACATGTCTATCTTTATTATCTACCAAATAATCTAATATTAATTCCCTTTGTTTAGTTTTATATTTTCCTCTATTATTATTGTTCAATTGTATACTCCTCACTTTCATAAAAAACATAATCAAAATATATTTATATATATTTTGATTAAATCGATTCTCATTATCATTTATTCACCAAAAATAATATCAGTTTACTTAAATAGAAACTGATTCCCTATTTCATTTTCAGTTATTTATTATATACCTAGGATATAGATATGTCAAACTTTTCTATATAGTTTTATACATAAAAATAAAAGGATGTCCAAAGTAGGACACCCCTCTATATTATATTAAGATTTAATAAATCTTATTGTTCTTCGTCTTCAGTATTTTTATGAGTTATTGGTTTCATAGTTGGGAATAGTATTACGTCTCTTATTGATGCAGAGTTAGTAAGTAACATCATAACTCTATCTATACCTATTCCTAATCCACCTGTTGGAGGTAGACCAACTTCTAAAGCATTTATGAAATCTTCGTCCATATCACATGCTTCGTCGTCACCTAATTCTTTCTTTCTTAATTGGTCCATAAATCTTTCTTTTTGATCGATTGGGTCATTAAGTTCAGAGAATGCATTAGCTAATTCCCATTTATTTGCGAAAGCTTCGAATCTATCAGTTTTTCTTGGGTCTTCAGCATTTCTCTTAGCAAGTGGAGAAACTTCAACTGGATGATGAGTTATGAATGTTGGTTGGATTAATTTATCTTCACCGAATTCTTCGAAGAATGCATTTATAACTTCTCCTCTTCTCATTCCAGGAGTTATTTCTATTCCTTTTTCTCTAGCTACTGCTAAAGCTTCTTCATCAGTGTTTATAGTATCAAAGTCTACACCAGCGTATTCTTTAACACATTCTATCATAGTCATTCTTTTCCATGGTGGTTTGAAGTCTATTTCAGTTCCTTGGAAGTTAACAACTGTGCTTCCTGTAGCAACTTCTGCCATATGAGCTATAACATTTTCAGTTAATTCCATCATATCGTTGAAGTCAGCATATGCTTGGTACATTTCTATAGCAGTGTATTCTGGGTTGTGGTTAACATCCATACCTTCGTTTCTGAACATTCTTCCCATTTCGTATACTTTATCGAATCCACCTACTATTAATCTTTTTAAGTATAATTCGTTAGCTATTCTTAAGTACATTGGTATATCTAATGTATTGTGATGAGTTATGAATGGTCTAGCATTTGCTCCACCAGCTATTGTATTTAATATTGGTGTTTCAACTTCTAAGAATCCTCTATCATCTAAGTAACTTCTTAATGCTTTTAAAGCTTTAGTTCTTGTTAAGAATGCTTGTTTTACTTCTGGATTAACTATTAAGTCAACATATCTTTGTCTGTATCTTAAATCTACGTCTTTTAATCCATGGTATTTTTCTGGTAATACTTGTAATGATTTAGATAATAATACTACGCTAGTTGCTTTTACTGATATTTCTTCTTTTTTAGTTTTGAATACAGTACCTTCAACACCTATGATATCACCTATATCATATGTTTTGAACACAGGGTATTCTTCTTCACCTATAGCATCTTTTCTAACGTAACATTGTATTCTACCTTCAGAATCTTGTATATCTATAAATCCAGCTTTACCTTGGATTCTTTTGCTCATTATACGACCTGCTATTTTAACAGTTTCGCCTTCTTTAGCTTCAAAGTTGTCTTTGATTTGCATAGAATAATCAGTTACATCATATTTTGTTTGCTCGAATGGGTTTCTTCCCATATCTATAAGATTTTGTAATTTTTCTCTTCTAACTTTTAACACTTCACTAAGTTCTTCATGTGTTTCTACATTTTGATGTTGGTTTTTACTCATTTGTTCCTCCCCTTCTATCTTCTTATATCTAATACTTTGAATTTATTTGCTCCATCTGGAACTTGTACTTCTACAACTTCACCAACTCTAGCACCTAATAGAGCTTTTCCTACTGGTGATTCATTAGATATTTTTCCTTCGAATGGATCAGCTTCTGCAGAACCTACTATTGAATATTCAATTTCTTCATCGAAATCAAAGTCATATAACTTAACTATAGAACCTACCATTACTATATCAAGGTCTATTTGACTTTCATCTATGATAACTGCTTTTCTTAATTTTTCATCAAGTTTTAATATTTGTTCTTCTAATTTAGCTTGTTCATTTTTAGCTTCATCGTACTCAGCATTTTCTGATAAATCCCCAAATGATATAGCTACTTTTAATCTTTCTGCAACTTCTTTTCTTTTTACTGTTTTTAAGTATTCTAACTCTTCTTCAAGTTTATTGTAACCATCTTGAGTAAGTAACTCTTGTTTTTCTACCATAACTTAACAACTCCTTTTACACTCTATATTTTATAAATTATAACTTTCTTTATATTATTCATTATAATTTTACGTTCTAACTAATTTATGCGCTTTATTATAAGTCACTATTCTGATTGTGTCAAGGACAACTCATTCAGCTTCATTACTACAGATTCACAATCAGTTAATTTATTGATTTCATCTCTAAATCTAGCTGAATTTTTTAATCCTTTTATATACCAACCAATATGTTTTCTCATTTCACGAACTGCTACATATTCTCCATGTTCAGCAACTGCAAGTTTCATATGCTCTATAGCTGTATTTATTTTTTCTTCTGCAGTTGGGTTAGGTAGTATTTCACCAGTTTGCATATAGTGGTTTATTCTTTTGAATATCCATGGGTTTCCTTGCGCACCCCTACCTATCATTATAGCATCGCAGTTTGTTTTTTCTAACATATTTATTGCATCATCTATTTCAAATACATCTCCATTACCTATTACAGGTATTGATATAGATTCTTTTATCTCTTTTATTATATCCCAGTCTGCTTTTCCAGAATAATATTGTTCTCTAGTTCTACCGTGTATTGCTACAGCACTAATTCCAGCTTGTTCAGCTATTTTAGCTATTTCAACAGCATTTACACTATTATCATCCCATCCTTTTCTTATCTTAAGTGTTACTGGCTTTGTAGAATTTTCTACTACAGCTCTCATAACTTCTTCTGCTAATTTAGGATTTTTCATTAAAGCTGATCCATCACCATTTTTTATTACTTTAGGAGCTGGACAACCCATATTTATATCTAAAATTTCATTTGGATGAGAGTTCAATATTTCAGCAGCTCTTCCCATATATTCAGGTTCAGAACCAAAAATTTGGATTGCAATTGGGTGTTCCTCATCTTCTATTTTAGTCATTTTTTTAGTATTTTCATCATTATAGCAAAGGGCTTTTGCATTTATCATTTCTGTATAAAGCATCCCACAACCTTTTTGTTTACATATTAATCTAAAAGGAAGGTCAGTTACACCTGCCATAGGAGATAAAAAAACTCTGTTGTCAAGACTTACATTTCCTATGTTCATTATTGTTCTCCTTTTTATTTAAAAAGTTTTTGTGGACTATATCAATTCATTATTGACCACTTCTAATATATTATTACAAAAAATTAAAATATACTATATGATTTTTGATAAATTTTATTTTTTTACATTTACTTAACCATTTATTTTTCAAAAATACGTATATTTTATGCCTAAAAAAGACTGTCTCTATTATTTTCGAGACAGTCTTTGCTTTTCTATTTATTAATCAAAAAATATGTTTTATTAATCGATTATTTATTCTTTATTTTTTTCGTAGATAAGTTTTAAACCTTCTAGTGTTAAGTCTTTGTCGATATAATCTATGCTATCAGTTTCTGAATCTATAAGTGTTGAAAGTCCACCTGTTGCAATAACTTTTACATCATCATTACCTAACTCTTCTTTAATCATGTTAATTAATCTTTCAACCATTCCTGCATAACCATATATTATACCAGCTTGCATTGCTGATACTGTATTTTTACAAATTGTCATACCTGGTTTTACTAATTCAACTCTAGGTAATTTAGATGCTTCATGGAATAATGCTTCACTTGATATCTTAATTCCTGGACAAATTGAACCGCCTAAGTATTCTCCTTTATCTGATATTGCACAGAATGTAGTTGCTGTTCCAAAATCAACTATTATTGATGGGTATCCGTATTTTTCGATAGCTGCTACTGCATTTACTATTCTATCAGCCCCAACTTGTTTTGGATTATCATATTTTATGTTTAAGCCAGTTTTTATTCCTGGTCCTACTATTAATGGCTCAACTCCACAGTATTTTATACAGAAGTTTTCAAGAGAATGCATAACATCTGGAACCACTGATGATATAATTATATTCTTAACATCTCTCATATTGATTCTATGGTATTCAAATAAGTTATTTATTAATATACCATATTCATCTGAACTTTTTTGATGATCAGTGTTTATTCTCCAACTGTTAGTTAATGTATCTCCTTCATAGATGCCTAAAACCATATTGGTATTTCCAACGTCAAATACTAATAGCATTTATATAAACCCTCTTTCTATTTTTTGCTTTTTCTAATCATAGCCACTGCAACTGCTGATACTAATACACCTGCTACTATTGCTTCTGGTATACCATTAGCTGTACATATTGCAAGAATATATTTACCTGCATTTCCTGCTTGACCTATTGCTTTCATATATCTATCCGCATATAATACGTAAATTAATCCCATAACTCCTATTGTATTTGTTAGAGATCCAACTACTCCTGCAATGAATCCTGATAAATAAACTCTTTTAGTTAATTTGTGTATTCCTGCATATACATAGTATGCCACTACACCAATTAATATTCTTGGTAATACTGATATAATTGGATTCATAAAACAGAATGATGTAATTGTAGGTTCTGTAAATGCTTTAAATAGACTTGTTAATCCGAATATTAAACCTACTGCTGCTCCAACAACTGGACCTTCTATTACTGCTCCTATTATAACTGGTACATGCATAATAGTTGCTTTAACTGGTCCTAGTGGTATATAACCAACAAAAGGAATCATAGATAATACAATTGATATTGCTGACAGTACTGAGATTACTGCCATTCTTCTAACGTTTAATCGTTTTTGAGTTGATGCTTGTGCTCCTGCGTTCATCATAATATAACCTCCGTTCCAGCTCCATTGGATGCCGGACTTTTAATATTATTTTGTTACATATTTTACCCTATAGTCAGACTTCTTTTTTAAGAATGCCCGCTGTAACAAAATAAATTTTAGCAGTCGACACTTGCGTTGTCAATATTCTCACATTTTTTTGTTAGTTTTTTCTTATAATCAAAAACATGCCTTTTTAGTATATTTTTGGATTATTTTAATCAATTTTATTAAATATCTATTTTACTAATAATTGTTGTTTTAATTCATTATATGATGGTATTTGTTTTACTCCTTTAGCATTTTTAACAGCATTTATTATACTTTTTTCCATAACTTCAACTGCTAAAGAACCTAATAATGTTAAATCTGCTCCTGTTTCTATTTCACCTGTTGCCATCGTAAATATTGTGTCTCCATCATGAGGAGTATGTATAGGGAATATAGCTCTCGCGTATCCATCATGGGCCATTTGTGATATTTTTTTACATTGTGCTTTATCTAATTTAGCATTAGTAGCAATAATTCCTATTGTAGTATTATCTATACTAAATCCGCCTTTTGTTACCCCTTGTTTCATAAGTTCGTAACTATTTAGACAGCTAGTTTTATCATTATTTAATGCTCCTGCTATTACCTTTCCATCTTCATACACATCTCCTAATGCATTTACTGCAACTAAAGCTGATACTACTATTCCATTGTCTAATTTTGTAGAATGACTTCCTATACCACTTTTTGTTACAAATTCTGGTCCTCTTATTTTTCCGACACTTGCTCCACATCCAGCACCATAGTTTCCTTGTTCTAAAACTGTTTCACTAGCATTTAAACAAGCTTCGTATCCCATTTGTTTGTCTGGTCTTATTTTATGATTTCCTATTGCTAAGTCGAATAATACCGCACCAACAACTATTGGCACTTTACAAGGCCCTGCTTCAAATCCTATGTTTTTTTCTTCTAAGTATTGGCTAACTCCACATGTACTTTCTAAACCAAATGCTGACCCACCAGATAAAACAACAGCGTGTACTTTTTGAATTGTATTTACTGGATCAAGTAAATCTGTTTCTCTTGTTCCAGGGGCAGCTCCTCTAACATCTACACCGCATGCTGCGCCTTCTTCGCATATAACTACTGTGCATCCTGTAAGAGCTTCTTCATTTTGTGCTTGTCCTACTTTTAATCCTTTAACATCTAGTATGTTATTATACATATCCTTTTACTCCTCTTATAGAAACCTCTCCTGATAGTATTTCTTTTATTTCACCATTATTTTCTTTTATAATTAAATTTCCATTTTCATTTATATCTATACATTCAACTAACTCTTTTTTGTTATTCTTTATAAGATATACATGATTCCCTATTATTGCCGAATATTTTTTACATATTTCTAAAGTGCTATCTTTGTTTCCATCTAGTATATAAGCTTTATATAATTTTTCAAACTCTATACAAAATTGTCTAACGATATCAACTCTAGATAACTTATATCCTTCTTTATAAAGAGAAGTAGCTTTCTCTTTTATTTCTTCTGGGAATTCAAGTGTTTTTACATTTATACCAATTCCCATAACAATATAATTTACTCTTTCCATTTCGGCTGATAATTCAGTTAATATACCGCAAATTTTCTTATGATTTAATATGATATCATTTGGCCATTTTATCGATACATTAACACCTAAATTATCTAATGCTTTAATAATACTTGCACCTGCTACTAAAGTTAAAAACGGCGTCTTATATGGCTCAATTTTAGGCTTTATAATTAAGCTCATCCAAATTCCATCTCCTGATTTTGACTTCCAACTTCTGCCCAATCTTCCTTTACCTTTAGTTTGTTGTTCACTTATTATTAAGGTTCCCCCATTAACTTTATTTCCAATTTCTTTAGCATAATCATTTGTAGAACCTACAGTATCCAAATGTATTATATTTTTGCCTATAAATTCAGTGCTAAGATTATGCGATATATTTTCTAGTGATAATATATCATGTGGTCTTTCTGCTAATCTGTATCCCTTTTTATTTACAGATTCTATATTATATCCTTCTTCTCTAAGTGCATTTATATGTTTCCATATTGCTGTTCTAGAAATTCCTAATGCCTTAGATAATTGTTCTCCAGATATAAAGCTATCTCCGCTATCTAAAATAGCTCTTATTATCTTTTCTCTCATAAATACACCCCTTTAAAACTATGTATTAATTTCTTATTATCAATTTATATCTTATTTTACATTATATTGTTAACTGTTTATATATAAAATACAATTTTTAGGAAAATTTATCAAAAAAAAATAAAGGCTGTTACACAATTAATGTAACAGCCTTTTTATCTAATATTCAAGATTATTTTTCATTATCTAAATCTTTTTTATTTAATTCTACAACAGTGTCTTCTATTTTGTTTTCTACTTGAGTAGTTTCTGTTTTTTTAGTTATATCAACTTTAACTTCTTCTGTAGTTGAATTGTCAGTATCAGATTTTTCAACTAAATCTCCTTTATCTAAAGGAAGTTCTTGATTAAATGCTTTTATAAATTGTTCTGCATCTAAAGTTTCATATGCTAATAAGCCTTTAGCTACATAATCAAGCTCCGCAGAATAGTCAGTTAATATTTTTCTACATTTTGCATATGCAACTTCAACTATATCTCTTACTTCTTTATCTATTTCATAAGCTATTTCTTCAGAGTAATTTTTCTTAGTTGAAATTGAATTTCCTAGGAATACTTCTTCATCACTATCGCCATATACCATTGGTCCAAGTTTTTCACTCATACCGTATTTAGTAACCATAGCTCTTGCTATTGAAGTAACTCTCTCTAAGTCATTAGATGCACCTGTAGATATATCGTCCATTATTAATTCTTCAGCGACTCTACCACCTAATGCCATTATGATAGTTTCTTTCATTTCATTCTTAGTTCCATACATTTGATCTTCTTGTGGAAGAGGTTCTGTAAATCCTCCAGCTCTACCTCTTGGTATTATTGTTACTTGGTGAACTGGGCTTACATGTTCTAATACATGCATACATATAGCATGACCAGCTTCGTGGTAAGCTGTGAGTTTTCTATCTTTTGCACTTATAACTCTTGATTTCTTAGCAACCCCTACCATAACTTTTGTTATAGCTTCTTCTATAGTTTCCATATGAATTTGTTTTTCTTTCTTTCTAGCTGTAAGTATTGCAGCTTCATTCATTATGTTTTCTATATCTGCAGGAGTAAATCCTGGAGTTCTCTTAGCTAATACATCTACTTTTACGTCTTTTGCAAGAGGTTTATTTTTTGAGTGAACTTTAAATATAGCTTCTCTACCTTTTACATCAGGCGCTCCTACTACTATCTCTCTGTCAAATCTACCTGGTCTAAGTAGCGCAGGGTCTAGTATATCTGGTCTATTTGTTGCTGCCATTATAATTATACCTTGGTTAACACCGAAACCATCCATTTCAACTAGAAGTTGGTTTAATGTTTGTTCTCTTTCATCGTGTCCACCGCCAAGGCCAGCTCCTCTTTTTCTACCAACAGCATCGATTTCATCTATGAATATTATCGCTGGAGCATTTTTCTTAGCTTGTTCAAATAAATCTCTTACTCTTGAAGCACCAACCCCAACAAACATCTCAACAAAATCAGAACCACTTATAGTGAAGAATGGAACTCCTGCTTCACCAGCAACTGCTCTTGATAAATAAGTTTTACCTGTACCAGGAGGTCCTACCATAAGTATCCCTTTAGGTATTCTTGCTCCTAATTCAATATATCTCTTTGGATTTTTAAGGAAGTCAACAACTTCGCTTAAATCTTCTTTTTCTTCTTGAAGACCTGCTACATCTTTAAATGTAACTCTAGTCTTTTCATCATCTTTATGAACTCTAGCTTTTGATTTTCCAAAGTTCATAACTTTTCCGCCTCCACCTTGAGACTGATTCATAAATAAGAACCACATTATTACCATAAAGAATATTAATAATAATGTTGGTAGCATTTGTATATACCAAGGTTCAGTTGGTTTTGGTTTACCACTAAATACTAATTTTCCTTCTTTAGATTGCTCTAATACCTCATTTGCAAACTCATCACTCATGACTTCTCTTGGCATATAAGATGTAAATTTTTCTTTTGAATCTTTTATTGTACCTTCTACTGAAGTTGAATCTACAAAACGTATTTCTGATATATTTTCTTCTGTTAAATATTTATATACTTGAGAAAAGTTTAATTCTTTTACTGTTTCTGTCGGTGTACCTGCAAATTCTACTATTGTCACGATTATAATTAAAAGTAACAAATAAAAACCTGCGCCTTTTAAGAATTTGTTCAACAGAAGCCCTCCCTTCATATGTTGTTTTATTTTAAAGCGTTTTAAAGCATACTTTCAGTACTTCTCTTGTGCTTTCGTCAACTTTAAACTTCTCACTTACTCTGTAAGTTCCTACACTTAGTACATCTTCTTCATCTACTAATATAGGTATTCTACATCTTTCTTCTTTTGGAATTTTCATATCGATAAATAAAGTTTTTAGTTTTTTATTTCCTACAGAAATATTTATCTTATCCCCTGCTTTTCTAGTTCTTACATTTAAGTCCCCCTTTATTTTGTCTGCATCAAACCATTTATTATCTTTGTTTTCTCCTTTAGTGATGTTGTATTTTTCAATACTCATTGTTTCTGTTTCTACAAGTGTTCCCAATTCTTTTATTTTTACAAATCCATTCTTAGGGACTTTGTAACAGAATTCAATTTCTTCACTAATTATTTCTTTTATAGTAATTATTATACTATTTTTCTTTCTATATACAAACAAACCTCTTGGAAGATTTAATTTTTTCCCTACTTTTTTTTCTGGTTCCAGTTCAATAATCTCCAAGATATGTTTTTGGTCTATAAAATTAGTATCTCCTAAAACATATTTAATCGCATATCTAAGAACTCTATATTTTATTGAATTATGTAAGTCTACAAATAAATCTACTGGTATTTCTATGCTTTCATCTGATATAGAACATATTTCTTCAAATTTCATAAGTGCATTTGATTCAATATAGTCACTATCTTCTTTTATGCTACTAGTCATTCTTACTATAGACTTTATTACATTTGAATTAAAGTTTTCTTGCATATATGGGATTAGTTTTAATCTAATTTTATTTCTTGTATAGATTGGATCTAGATTGGTTTGGTCTATTCTTGGATTTAGATTATATTGTTCACAGTAATCTTCAATTTCGCTTCTTTCTATGTCTAATATTGGTCTTATTATAACGTTATCTCTTATATACTCAATTCCTCTTAATCCTTGAAGACCAGTCCCTCTCATAATTCTCATAAGTATTGTTTCCGCTTGGTCATTTTCATTATGAGCTATTGCTATTTTATTAGCATGAGTTCTAGTCATGATTTCATAAAACATCTCATATCTTAATTTTCTGGCACCATCTTCAATAGATAATTTATTTTCTTTGCAGTATTTTGGAACATCAATTGATTTAACAAAATACTTTATACCCATCTCTTCACACAATTGTGTTACATATAATGCGTCTTTTTGTGCCTCAAGACCTCTAATTTGATGGTTTAAATGAGCAGCATAAATTTCTATATCTAATGTTTCTTTTAATCGATTTAATATATGTAGAAGACAAACTGAGTCTGGGCCGCCAGAAATCCCTAATACAATTTTATCTCCTTTTTCAATAAGATTATGTCTATTTATTGTATCGAGTACCTTTTCAAATATCATATTCTATCCCTTTTAAATAATTCTTAATTTATTTTCATGTTTAATTTAATAAATATATTAAAAACTATTTTTAAATCCTTTCAAGCAAAATTTAAACTTACAATTGTTTATATATTTTCTATAAAAAAATATTAAGTCCTTGTATGTTTTTGCAGATTAAATAAAATTAACTATAATACATATAATAACAAATAAATTAAACAAAAGGTAGTATTTTAAACTACCTTTATAAAATATTCTTTTATATGATTTATGAAAATAAATCTATCTTTAATATTATATCTATTTTTCTATTTATTAGACTTATTATTTTTTCTTTATATCTATGTTAATTATATTTCTTCCCGTAAACATGTCCATTATTTTTATATCGTAATCAATAAGTATAGATATATTTTCTCCTTCAAATATATCTAATTCCTTTGTATGGTTTTCTATAATAAAAGCACCTTGTGGAGTAAGATAATTTGATACATCAACATGACCTGCTTTAAATCTTAGTGTTGAATTTAATGCACCAAATCTCTTTATAGTTACCATATTTTCTTCTATTTTTATAGATGTTGTTATCTCTTCTCCATCTTCAACTTGTTTATAAATTATATATTTATGGTCTTTCTTTTGATATAAAGTTCCATCTGAATTAGTTTTTATAATATTTTTTTCACCTAATTCATTAAACTGTGTTGTCTGTATATTTATATTAATATCCATAATTACCTCCTAAGCTATACACTTTCAAATCTGTCAAAGTAATATAAACCTTATACATTTATTAAATATGTATTTTATTATTGAAATTATATCAAAAAAATTATATCAGTTATAATCTGTATTATCAATTAAAATATGCCCCTCCTACAAAGACATATATTAAATATATATCTATGTAAAACGGGCATCTTTATTCATAATTATCTTGCAAATACATGATTTCCTATTCTCAAGTGTGGATTTAGTGTATTTATCCAGTTGCATGTTGATATATCTGGATTCCAAAAATAAATTGCATCATTTGTTGGATCATTACCATATAGAGCATCTTTGGCTGCTTTATATGATTCTTCTGTTGGTTGAGCATTTATATACCCATCCCTAACAACAGAAAATGCATTCTTTTGATATATTACACCTTCTATAGAATCAGGAAATCTTGAATCTTTTACTCTGTTTAAAACTACCGCTGCTACAGCAACTTGTCCTTCATAGCTTTCTCCTCTTGCTTCAGCTGCTACTAATTTTGATAATAAATTTAATTGTTCATCACTTAAACTCATAACTGCTTGTGTTTCTTCATCAGCAACATCCTCATTCTCTATAGATTTAGTATCCGATGTTGCAGTATCCTGGACACACAAATTAATGTAACCCTCTTTATTGTTTTTTAAGTTCCATAAATTTGATTCTTTAGATTTTTTATTGTGTGTTTCTTGAAGTAAATTAGTAATACTCATTAAATTTATATCATTACTCTCATATGCAGATATCGTGCTTGTAACTAAAAAAATTGCTATACACAATGATAGTATTATTTTATAATACCTTCCCATAAATAACTCTCCTTTATAAAAATAAAATTTAATATCTATATAAATAAATTAATTATTTATATCTGACAATCATCTTGTTTTAAATCCAATATTTTTTGAAAAACTTCTACTATTTTAAATTTTATTTGTAAATCATTTACCTTTTTATTATCTTTTTCAACTATCAATTCATACTCATCTTTTGTTAAAACTGATTTTAATTTTTCATCAGTTTCTTTATCTATTACGTTGTTTTGTTCATCTACAAAACAAAGTGGAGGAAACATAACACACCACCAATTTCTACCTTGGCCCTTGCCTATTACTATTTTTAATGCTTTATATTCACCGGCAGGAAGTACTACGCTTGAATATTGTTTTGTTGGAAACTTGCTATATCCTAAGTTTATACTTACATCATAATCATACCCATTTTCTTTTATTGTTTCTTTGCATATATCCATTAACTTGTCTTCTTCATTAAGTATTATTTTTTCACTCTCTTGTATTGACTTTGAGTCTTTTAGCTTTGGTTGTAAATAACTTATAACTTCGTCTCTTACTTTTAATTTAAGATTTTGGTCTTCATCAGAGTCGCTATTTGCTAATACGTGAAATCTTATTAAATTATCTTTATAATCATCTGAAAATCTATCTATTTTAGATATTTGTGCATATGCGTAAGTTGCCATTATTCCTAAGATTCCAACAAGTAATATAGTACATAATGTTATTCTAAATTTTATATTTTTATTTATGTTTAATTTATTTTTTATATTATTTTTCATAATCTCATCCCCACTTTTTATATATAAATCATCATATTTTAAAAAACTTATATTTCACTCCGATATAATGAGATTATTTCCAAGTTATTTTATTTTATACATAAAAAAATCAACAAAAAAATTCCCTTTATTCATAGCTCTATCCAAAACCTTATAATATATAATTTCCTTAAAATTAAAAAATGGTCCTCTAGCTAAATATTTATAAAAGAAGAATTATTGATAATTAAAATAATTTTTCTTTTATAAATATTTTTTCTAGAAGACCATTCTTCCCTTTTTATAATTACTCGCTTAAATATCATTTTATATATAATTTTATAATTTACTTATTTAGTACAATGATCTAACATAAATTGTTCTGCTTTTTCTATATGTTCAATAGCAGCCTTTTTCCCATCTGCTACATTACCTTCTTTTATAGCATTTAAAATAATTCTATGTTCATCTATCAAACTTAATGATGCATTTGAATCTGATACATAAGTTATTCTAAATCTTTGTACTTGTTCCCATAAAGAATTTATCATTTTTTCTAGTTTTTTGTTATTTGCAGCTTTAAATATACATTCATGGAATTCTATATCTTTTTTTAATAACATATCTATATCTTGTGTTATTACAGCTTGTTCAAATTCTTCTTCTATTTCTTCTAAATTCTTTATATCTTCTTCTGTTCTTCTTTCTGCGGCTAAAGATGCGCCTAATCCTTCTAGGCTGGCTCTAATTTCTAATACATCCATTAAATCTTTAACAGAGATATTAGCTACATATGCACCCTTTCTAGGTAACATAACAACTAGTCCTTCAAGTTCTAATTTTCTTATAGCTTCTCTAACTGGAGTTCTACTAACCCCTAATTGTTCTGCTAATTGAACTTCCATTAGTCTTTGTCCAGATTTTAATTTCCCTTCTAAAATAGCACTTCTCAAATTTTCAAAAACAACATCTCTTAATGGCTTATAATTATCTAAATTTAATTTAGTTAAACTATCCATTAACCTCAACCCCCTTTTCTTCACACGCTACGACAAATGTTTGTTTAAATTGATTTTCTAATATAGATTTGCACATATATGCATCTTCTTTATTTTCATATAAACCAAAAACTGTAGGACCACTTCCACTCATCATAGCTCCTAATGCCTTGTTTGTTATCATTATATCTTTAATTTGTTGAATTACTGGATGCATTTCTACAGTAACCCCCTCAAGAACATTAAACATATTTTCTGCTAATTGTCTAGTATCTTCGTTTTTTAAGCAATCAATTAGAAGCTGGTTATTTGGTCTTTTGTCGATGTGTTTTGAATCCAGAGATTCATAGACTTCTTTTGTTGATACAAATAGGTCTGGTTTACAGACCACAATACAGACATCTTTAGATAATCCTTTTATTGGAGTTAATTCTTCTCCAATCCCCGAAGCTAATACAGCTCCACCATTTATACAAAATGGAACATCTGCGCCTAGTTTTAATCCCAATTCCTCTAATGTTTGATCACTTAAATTTAAATTCCAAAGTTTGTTTAAACCTACAAGTATAGCTGCTGCATTTGAACTTCCACCTGCCATTCCTGCTGCTACAGGTATATTTTTTTGGATATAAATTTCTACCCCTTTAGTTAAGTTAAATGTTTTCTTGATTAAGTCAGCCGCTTTATATACAAGATTGTTGCAATCTAGTGGAATTTCTTCACTAGCACTCTTAATTGTAATTTGATTTTCTTCTTTTTCTTTAATTTCAATTAAATCGTATAAATCAATTGTTTGCATTATCATTTCGACTAAATGATATCCATCTTGTCTCTTCCCTAATACGTCTATAGATAAATTTACTTTTGCTCTACTTTTTAATTTTATTGAATTCATTTTAGCCTCCTTGATAATTGTTTTTGTATATCGTATAATGCATTACTAACTATAATTATACTACAAAAATAAAATAATAGGGGATACTATCCCCTATTATTTATCTTTTTGACAAATATTATTAAGTTTTTTATTCAGTTTGTGCGACTTTTTTTTCGAGAATCAAACATTTACCTGGTTGCAAATCATCCTCTAAATTAATTTCGTTCGTCTGCGCAATTTCTTCTTCTGTTGTATTGTATTTTTTAGCTATATCCCATAAATTATCATCTTCTTTGCAAATATATACAATTATACTTGGTGCAGTAGATAAATCATATTCACCTTTATCTTCTCCCTTGATGATAAAACTTTCAGCCTTTTTGTCGATAGCTTCTACAAATCTATTTATTCTTATATTTAAATCAATTTGATTTCTATTTAAATCTACTTCTATTCTTTCTATACAAATTGTATTAAATACTGAGCATGTATCTGATAATTTGTTTATTTCTAACTCATGTTCAAAAGGTATTTCTTCGTTTATTTTGTAAATCATTTTTAATCCTTCAATCGGAATGAAAAGTATGTCGATTTTTATTATACCTTGAATTACACAATTAGAACCTTCAATATAACTATTTTCTATTGATGCATTACAGCATACATTTACAATGTCTTTTATTTGAATATCCTCATTGTCATAATTTATACTTTCTCTAACTAAAAATGTATCATTTGATGTGAATAAAGTTTTATTTAGATGAATAAGTCTGTGTTCAAATTTAATTATTTTTTGAGGTGAATATGCATCTTGTAAAACCTCTCTAGTAACTTCTTCGCTTACTTTTACCTTTGAAAATACTGTGCATTCAACTTCTAAAAGTCCTGTATTATTATCTTCATTTCTCTTGAATTCATAATTAAAATCACCTATATTCATTAGTATTTCTTCATCCATACCATCAAATGCGCCAGGTACTTCTATAAACTGAGTAAAATCAATACCTACTCTTTCTAACTCAACAATATCTGAGTCATAAGTGCAAGCTAAAGGATTTATTTCTAAAACTCCTCCTATTATAACTTTATTATCTGTTATTCTACTTTCTTTTACTCTTACAACTGGATTTATATTTATAATATCTTCTATTTCTTCTATATTTACTGTTATTGTATCTCTAACTACGTTTTCTGATTTTTCAATTCCAACTATATCTTGGAATGATATTTCTTTTCTGTGTTTTTGTATTCCTTCTACTTGTGAAACATCTTTTACTATATCTAATCTTTGTTTTTCAAAAAGACTTCCTCTTACATTGATTAATGCGCCTACTTTGATCTTTCTTTCATTCATTATAGTACAATCAACGTGTTCTACTTCTGGGAACAACATATATTCCATGTCAGAAGTTATATTATCTCTTTCTATTACTTCATTAATTTCAATTTTTCCACTTATATTTGATACTGTACTCTTATCGTCTGCAATATAAATAACATTGTAGTTAAAACTACCTCTACAAGTTATTTTACCTTCTAATATTTCAACTTTTCTAAGGACTATGTATCCCATAGTATCCACAATATCGTACACATCTAACTTCTTGTCTGGAACAACATTTTCTGACTCTATAAATGTTTGGAATTTCCCAAAATCCATCCTATTGTCTATTTTAATAATATCTTTTATCAACTCCACGACTATCCCTCCCATATAATCTAACTATTAAATTATATTTAAGGAGACAAAAAAAAATTACACCTATTTGATAGGTATAATTTAACTTGCGCTTAATTTATTCTCTTTATTTTTACAAATCTGTAATTTCACATTTGCTGTCAATAAATCTGAGTAACTATAAGATACTCTTTGATTTCCATCTGATGTTCCGTCTAATTTTACTACAAAAACACTTGGATATACATTTTCTAGTACTCCAACCTTTGTAACAATCTGCTTTCTCCCTTTGTTTGCTTTTAATACTATCGTCTTACCTAAATGTTGTTTTAGTGTAGTTCTGATTTTATCCAAAGTTTGAACAGTAGCCACGAGATCACCTTCTCCATTTTATTATATGTTTACATAATATCATAATTTTGGATTTTTGTCAAATGCATAAACTAATAATTTTATATATTTCTTATGCTCTTGTCAATAGTATTTTATAAGAATACAGTATTATTTTTAAAATTTATGCATAAATAGCCGTTACTACAGTTCAAACTTATTAGATTAAATCCTCTTACAACAAAGGTTTTGGCATTGCCCATCTAAATTTACCTCTAGTTTCAAAACCTCCAATTCCTTTTACCCCAGTTATTGTTTGGTCTAATATTTCTTCTATTGGAACTACTACATCAATTCTCGAACATGCTATTTTTTCTACGATAAAAACAGGATCCAATGCATGTATCATTATTCTTCCCGGTGAACTTGCATAATTTGCTCCACCTTTCATCAATGCTTCATAATTTGATTGGCAAGCTCCAGCAAATATAACTAATGTATCTAAATCTGGCTGCCATTTTCTAGCTTCTTTTACCGCTTTTAAAAAATTATTTGAATTTCTATAGTTATTTATATTTTTTAAATCTCCATTTTTAACATGTAGTGCATCATGTCCAGTTATAACTAAGATATCTGGTTTATGTTTTTCTAATAGATTTTTGACTTCTTTATATTGATTTGCTTCTGGTATAGCAACTCCAACTGCTGGAATCCCCAATTGGGAATATACGTCTAAACATATCTTTAAATACTCTTTATCTCCATCTATTTGAAGAACCTTCCCTGGTACTCCATAAACATTTGCAGTTGGCTGTTGAGCAGATTTAGGTAGTCCACGCGTACCTCTTCTTTCTCTTTCTTTAGCCTTTTTCAATGTTCTATATAAAATATTTTCTACATTCTTATCCATTAATATATTTCTTATATCTGGAGGTTTCAATAATTCTAGGTCACTTAGTTCTGCGTCCGCTATTATTCTAAATGCAACCCCCTTCAATATAGCTATTTTTTTACCATTTTGATCAATAATATCAGTAATTTTAAAAACTATATCTTTGTTGTAAGATTTTCTAGCAACAATATCTCCAACTTTCATAATAATCCCCCTATTACTTCAACTTAGTTTATATTATGTTTTTTAGCTATATTTGTTCCATAAGTTATATTTTTTAACATTGTTTAACTAAATGTGATATTTATTATATAATTTAGTTATAATTTAATTGATTTTTATAAGGGGGAATATTAATGAGAATAGGAATTTTAGCATGTTCAGTTTTTGAGCCAGAACTAGAAAAAGTTTTACAAGATATAAAAATTAAACAGCTTTTTAAAGATAATATAGAAGTAACTTATCTTCATTTTGGTCTGCATACAAATTTAGATAAATTAGAAAAAGATGTTACAGCATCTCTTGATAAATTAACACTAGAATACGACCAAGTAATCATACTTTACGGATCTAAATGTCACTATAGATTCTTTGAGTTCTTAAAAAAATACAATAATATAATTACAATCAAGCCAGCAAACTGTTTAGAGGCAATTATAGGGGACAAGGTGGTTGAGTCTTATGTTGAAGGAAAAGATATATATTTGACTTCAGGCTGGGTAGAAAAATTTGATGAATTAAATGAATTTAGTAATTCAGTTGATAATTACGATAGATTAAATCAATTTGGTATGTATGAAAATGCAATAATAGGAGATACAGGCGTTATTAAAATAACTGATGAGATGATATTTGATTTATATGAAAAAATTCAAGTTCCTGTTGAGGTTGAACCTGTTGATATCAATATATTTGAAAATCTCATAATAGATGCAATTAAAAAAGCTATAAATGCTCCACAAAAAGCTAAATAAATTTATGAAAATTTAATATTGAAATTCATACTAGAATATTTGAAATAAATAAAAAGAATATTATTAATAAATTGGGTTTAATAATATTCTTTTTATTATATTAATCATCTATATGCTCCTTCCCCCAGTTACAAAGTGCCTTTAATACAGGCATAAGTGATTCACCTCTTTCAGACAATCTATACTCTACTTTTGGTGGAACTTGAGGATATTCAGTTCTTATTATTAAATCATCTGCTTCTAATTCTTTTAACTGTTTACTAAGCATTTTGTGAGTAACTTCTCCTAATGCTCTTTTTAGTTCTCCATAACGTAAAACTTCATTTTTCCAAAGCCAAAACAGTATATGCATTTTCCATTTTCCATCTATTAGAGACATGGCGTACATAAATGGTTTTGAATTGACTTCTTTACATTTTTCTGGTGTATTATTATTTTCTATACTCATTTATACTCTCCTTTTTGATAGTATCTGTCAAAAAAGTACGTACTTACTTTTTGTTTTATTTTAGTCTATCATAAACTTATAATTAATAACAAGGAGATGAAAAAATGAAAAAACAAATAGAAGTATTTGATTATGCTAATGATATTTTAAAAGCTGTAAAAACTGGTGTTTTACTTACAACTAAAGCAGATGATAAAGTAAATACTATGACTATTTCTTGGGGAACTCTTGGTATAGAATGGGGTAAAACTATATTCACTGTTTTTGTGAGAGAAAATAGATTTACAAAATCTCAATTAGATAAAAATCCTGAATTTACAATAAATATTCCTGTTGGCGAATTTAATAAAAAAATCTTAGGATTAGCTGGGACAAAGTCTGGACACGATATGGATAAAATAAAAGAAATAGGATTAACATTAGAAGAATCAGAAAAAATTTCTGTTCCAGGAATTAAGGAATTACCATTAACTCTTGAATGTAAAGTTTTATATCAACAAGAACAAGATAGAAATGCAATTCCATATGATATAGTTGAATCTTGCTATCCTGCTGATGTTGATAGCTCATTCCATGGTGCAAACAAAGACTACCACACTGCATACTACGGTGAAATCGTTAATGCTTATATAATACAAGACTAATTTATGCAAAATTAATATAAAAAGTCCACTCTTGTTTATCTGTTTTAAGTTAGCAAGAGTGGACTTTTTATATTTTATATTAAATTGAAAAATTATTTTAAGTTAATATAGTTATTATTTTATATAATTTTCTATACTGACTATTTCATCATACTTTCAATATATTTTACTATTTTTTCAGGTGTAATACCTAATTCGTCTAATAATTGGCTTGGATTATATCTATCATAGAATTTTTTTTCTAATCCATAATTTTTAACTTTTATATCAGAATCTCCATAGAAACTTGCAATAGATTCTCCAAATCCTCCACGTAGTATTCCATCTTCTAATGTTATAACTAAATCATGGTCTTGTTTTAAATCGTTTAGTAACTCTTTATCCACGCCTGATGCGAATCTTGGGTTTACTAATGTTGGTTTAAATCCTAGTTTTTCTTCTACCATTTTTGATACTTCTTCACCTATTTGATAGAAATCACCTAGTCCTAAAATAGCAACCTTAGAACCTTTTTCTTCTACTTTAAATTTATTTATAATGTTAGAATAATCTTTTTCTGCTACTCTACCATCATCTATAGCTCCATTACCAGGCATTAAAATCATTACTGGATGTTCTTGTTGTTCTATAGACCAATCTAACATTGCGAAGTATTCTGCTTTATTTGTTGGTGCTAATAAAACTAAGTTTGGTATATTAGAGAACTCTGCAATTGTGAATATACCTAAATGTGTAACATCTGTTAATCCTGCTACTGATGTATAATTTAAAACTATTGTCGCTGGATTACCATTTATACATAAATCTTGTGAGATTTGGTCATAACTTCTTTGAATGAATGTTGCATTTGTCCCAAGTACTGGTTTTCCTCCATTTTTTGCAATTCCTGAAACTAAGGCAACAGCATGTTCTTCCGCTATACCTACATCTACAAATTGTTCTCCTGCTTCTTTTCTTCTTTCAATATTAAATCCAATTGTCATTGGCATTGCTGGAGTTACTGCAACAACAGTATTGTCTTTTTTCATTTTATCTAATAAGAATTTCGCTGTTAAATCTCCATAATCTTCAGCATCACCAAAATCTATTGTTATATTTCCTGTCTCAATATCAAATGGTAATGACCAGTGCCATGCTTCTCTATTTTCTTCTGCAAGTTTGTATCCTTTACCTTTTATAGTGTTTATATGAACTACTATAGGATGATCTATATCTTTAATTTTTTGGAATAACTCAATCATTTTTTCGATATTATTTCCATCAGCTTCATATATATAATCTAATCCCATAGCTTTAAATAAATTATTTGATGCTTGACCATTTGTCTCTCTTAATTCATCTAGATTTTTATATAAACCACCGTGGTTTTCTGCTATAGATTGTTGGTTGTCATTTACGATTATTATAAAGTTAGAGTTTAGTTCTGAACCTGCGAAGTTTAATCCTTCTAATGCTTCTCCACCACTTAATGAACCGTCACCTATTACAGCAACTATATTATAATCTTCTTTCTTTAAATCTCTAGCTTTTGCTAATCCTGATGCTAAACTTATTGATGTTGAAGTATGTCCAACATTAAAGAAGTCATGTTCACTTTCATCTGGATTTGTATATCCTGAAACAGTTCTATAAGAATTTTCATCTATAAATCCTTCTTTTCTTCCTGTTAAAATCTTATGCGCATAACTTTGGTGAGAAACATCAAATACAAATTTATCTTTTGGTGAATCAAAAACATAATGCATTGCAATTATCGCTTCTACCATACCAAAGTTTGGACCAAAATGTCCTCCATTTTTACTTAGCTTTTGTAATAATACTTCTCTTATTTCTTCTGATAATTTTTCTAAATCATTAATTTCTATATTTCTTAAATCCTCTGGCTGATTTATCTTATTTAAAATGTCTAACATTGTTCCTCCTATTTTTACCTAATACCATTTTTTTAGTTAAAAATATACTTATGCTTACAATATTTATTGTCAGCATTTTAAATTCAAATTTTACATCACAATTATTAATTTTATTGTTAATATTATGATATAAATTTCAAACATATATTTAACTTTCTTATACAATATCACTTAGAGTTGACTCTAAGTCAATAACATTATTTAATTATACAAATTTTTACAAATAAAAAAGCATTTGAAATAACACTTTTACTGTGTTTTTCAAATGCTTTATTTTATTTAAAAAATATTATTTTCCACAACATTTTTTGTATTTTTTACCGCTTCCGCATGGGCATGGATCATTTCTTCCAACTTTATCTTCTTTAACTACTATTCTAGATCTGTTGTAATCTTTAGTTATAGCTTTTCTAGTTTCAGGAGATAATATTCCATTCCATCCTTCTAATTCATATAACCAGTGAGCTTCAGCACCTAACATATTGTAGTATAATTTTTCCCAGTCTATTTTTATAGAAACGTTAGTATCAGCTTCTATAGCTTCTAAGTCTAACTCTTCTTTAACACTTTCGCTTATTCCATCTAAGAATCCCATGAATAATTCATTAGATACTCCGTATTTAGCAGCTAATTCAGCAACTGTTCCTTCAACAACATCAGTTTTGTTGTTTAATATTTCATTGTATATTCCTGCTTCTGATTTTAAGTAATTTTCCCAGAATTTTATTTCTTCATCATTGTTTGCGTGGTTATCACAAAGGTTTCTCCACTCTGCATATAAACTCATTATAAGTTCCTCCTAATTAATATTTATTCTAAGTTTTTTCTTATTATTAACAATTCTATATTATATCATAATTAAACAATTCTTTTAATACCTTTATGGCATACTCTTGGTCTATAAAATAAGGACTCGAAGCTATTGTAATCACTTTTGCACCCTTTATTAGCTCTTTGATTTTGTTTAATCTAAAATCATATGGAATATAATCCATATCTTTAGAGAATATATCTAAGTCTATGTCTAAAACATATTCGCCTTCTACATTCAAATCAAATCCATAAGAACTGTCTATTATATCTACACCACAGAATACACCTTTTTTAAGTGCAGGCTGTATGAAGTTACCTACATTTAAAACTTTATTGGTATATCTAAAAACATCGTCTAAATTTTCTAAGTCTACTGTATAATCATCGGGCTCTCTCATGTCTTTATGTTGATCTACATGAATTAATTTACAACCTTTATTAAATAATCTCTGTTGTAAACTTTTCATCCAGAAATAAAAGGCATGGTTATGGTTATCAAATATATAGACGACTTTTCCATCTACTTCGTATTGAACTAAATTTTTAAGTCCTATTGCTTTTATTTCTGTATCTTCGTCAATTTCGTTAAAAACTATATTTTCACCTAAAGATACATCATCTAAAGTTCCCTTTATTAATTTAGGTACAAATATTTTCTTGTTTGTTCTTTCATCATAAGAAAATATATTGTTTCCTAATGGTTCTTCAATATAAAAACCTACATATCTCTCCATGTTTTCTCCTTAAAAATACTAAAACATATTCCATGGATATTTATTCGGTGGTTCACAAATAAATTCCATTTTTTCTTTTTTAGTTGGATGTTCTATTTCTATTTTGTATGACCACAGTGCAATTTGTTGCCCTTTTTTATTTACGTTCTTTCCGTATCTTTGGTCCCCATAAAGTGGGTGATTTCTACTTGAAAATTGAACTCTAATTTGGTGTGGTCTACCTGTTTGTAAATCAATTTCTACAAGACTAAATCCATTATTTGATGCTAATGTTTTATAGCTTAATTTAGCATCTTTAGCATCTTTGTGATTTTTATTTACTACACTTACCATATTTGTCTTTTTATCTTTATATAGATAATCGCTTAAGTTGTCTTCTCTCTTTTTCATATCGCCATGTATAACAGCTTTATAAGTCTTCTTAAACGTTTTGTTTCTAACTTGCTCAGATAATCTAGATGCAGCTTTTGAAGTTTTGGCAAATACCATAATCCCTCCAACTGGTCTATCTAATCTATGGACAAGTCCAACAAAGACATTTCCTGGTTTGTTGTATTTTTCTTTTAAATATTTTTTTAGTAAATTTACCATATCATCGTCATTGGTATTGTCACCTTGAGATAATATATTTACAGGCTTTTCAACTACTAATAAATGATTGTCTTCAAATATTACGTTAAGCATTATTTAGACTCCCATCTACCAAATATACCACATGGAAGAATTTTTCCGTCTCTTGAAGCTGGTATTCCTAATTCTCCTCCGTATATTTTTCCGCCTTTTACTTTTTTACCTATAGTAGTTTGAAGTACATTTTCTAATACTATTGGTGAGAATCCTGTTGTATATGAGTTTATTAAGAAGAATAATGGCTTATCTGATAATACTTTCATACATAAGTTAACAAAGTCGAAAAGTTTTTCTTCTATTTGCCATACTTCACCTTTTGGTCCTCTTCCATAAGAAGGTGGGTCCATTATTATTGCATCGTATTTATTTCCTCTTCTTATTTCTCTTTCAACGAATTTTACAACGTCGTCTACTATAAACCTTACTTTTCTATCTTCTAATCCTGATAATTTTATATTATCTTTTGCTTGAGTAGTCATACCTTTAGAAGCATCTACGTGACATACTTCTGCTCCAGCTGCAGCACAAGCAACAGTTGCTCCACCAGTATAAGCAAATAAGTTTAATACTTTTATCGGTCTTTTTGCATTTCTTATTTTATCCATTGACCACTCCCAGTTTGCCGCTTGTTCTGGGAATAATCCAGTATGTTTAAATCCAGTTGGTTTTATGTGGAATTTTAAGTCTTTATAGCTTATAGTCCATTGTTCTGGGTATTTCTTTTTGTGTTCCCATTGACCTCCACCTTTGTTACTTCTGTGGTAGTGTCCATGAGGATTTTTCCATAGAGACCATTCTGCCTCCATTGGCCAAACTACTTGAGGGTCCGGTCTTCTAAGTACATAGTTCCCCCATCTTTCTAGTTTTTCTCCATTTCCCATGTCTATAAGTTCATAATCTTTCCATTGATCCGCTAATAATAACACGTTATTACCTCCTATAATTTCTTACTAATCTTATGTATTATATCATATTAACTAGCTTTATTTTAGGTATTTTCACCAGTTTATATACTTTATTTACTATTTCTATCAGCTTTTATATAAATTAATAATACAGCTAAATTAAAATGTTCTTTTTTTATAAAAATAATCATAAATATTAGTAATTTATTTAATTAGGAGGTGAATTGTTGCAGTCAATCTAAAATAGATTTTTTGCAACGGATTATAATGAATCAAATAAATCCAAATTTCACAAGCTGTATTTATAATCTACTATATATTCAATATAATGAGATTTTTGGTAGAGAAGAATATTTCTATTATGATTTGGCGTATCCTGTCTTTTACAACGTAAAAAACGGATATTTTCAAGTAGACAAACAAATTTTAGATAATTTAAATAAAACCGTTTATTCTAATATAAATACTTTTAGAGATGGTCTTTATGAAGAAATGGCCCAATATAATAAAACAGCCGCAGAAAATGCCCTTCCTAAAAGAGTTTATCAAGTAAGTACTTCTTTTGATATTACATTTAGTAAAAATCACATTTTAAGTTTTGTATTAAATTTAGATTCTATTAGTGATAATTATGGCCCTCTATACGAAGACGTATACCATTTTAATATAGATTTACTTAATGGAAATTCACTTACTTTAAAAGATTTGTTTAATGAAGGTGTTGATTATCTACCATTATTATCACAATATGTAAATGATGAAATAGCGAAAACTCCAGAGCTATTTTATGAAAATACTGTTGTAGACATTCCTGACTCTCAAGCTTTTTACATAACTGATAAAGGTATTGTTTTGTATTTTGAAGTTGATGAAATAGCACAAGAATCAGCTGGTGTTCCAAAATTCTTAATTTCATTCGAACAATTTGGCGAGTATATAAATCCTAGATTTTATTGTAATCCTGAAAATCTTCTTAGAAGAAAAAGAAGAAGATAAATGTAAATGTAAAAATAAATATAAGCAAAATAAAAAAAGAATGCGCCGCCACATTCTTTTTTTAGGGAGTTATTACTAAAAAAATCATCAAAAAAATTATTCTAATTTCTAGTTATTTGGGTATAAATAAGTTTTATTACCTATCTGTTGATATTATAATAACTCCAAAACCTTAAATTAACCTTAGCTTTATTATCTTTACAAAAAAAGTTACTGTAAACTAATTTAATACTAGTTACAGTAACCTTTTTATTTAACAGTATATAATTAATCAGCTAAGTTATATACTTTTAATTGTTCTTTTTTAATGTGTTTTTGATTTACTTTTACTAATGCTTTTAATGTATCTAATGAAGTCATAACATCTATAGAGTATTCAGTTGCTAATCTTCTTATTCTAAAACCATCTCTAGTAGCATCGTTACCTTTTGTTGGAGTATTTATAACCATATCAACTTGGTTGTTAGTTATAACATCAAGTATATTTGGTCTAACTTCTCCTATTTTGTTAACTATTATAGCGTCTATTCCATTAGATTTTAGAAGTGATGCTGTTCCTTCTGTCGCCATGAAAGTATATCCTACACGTTTCATGTCTTTTGCTATTTCTAAGAACTCTTCTTTATCTTGGTCATTTACTGTTGCAAGTACCACGCCTCTATCATTTGACATTTTCTTACCTGCTGCTGTAAATCCTTTGTATAATGCTTCTTCTAATGTCTCACCAACACCTAAAACTTCTCCAGTTGATTTCATTTCTGGTCCAAGACTTACATCAACTCTAGCAAGTTTTGACATTGAGAATACAGGTACTTTTACTGCTATTAAGTCTGGTGTTTTGTAGATTCCTGTTCCATATCCAAGATCTTTTAATTTTGCACCTAACATACATTTTGTAGCTAAATCTACTATTGGCACCCCACTAACTTTACTTATATATGGTACTGTTCTACTTGCTCTTGGGTTAACTTCTATGATGTATAATTCACCCTTAAATTCGATAAATTGTATATTAACCATACCTAAAACATTAAGTTCTAATGCTATTTTCTTAGTATAGTCTAAGATTTTTTCTTTTATATCATCAGATATATTTTGGCTTGGATACATTGTTATAGAGTCTCCAGAGTGAACTCCTGCTCTTTCTAAATGTTCCATTATTCCTGGTATTAATACATCTTCTTTATCGCATATAGCGTCTACTTCTATTTCTCTACCAACTAAATATTTGTCTATAAGTACTGGGTTTTTACTATCCCTTTCAAATGCACTATCAAGGTAAGCTTTTAATTTAGCTTCGTTATAAGTTATTTCCATACCTTGACCACCAAGTACATAAGAAGGTCTAACTAAAACTGGATATCCTATTTCGCTAGCGTGTTTTACACCTTCTTCTGTAGACCATACAGCTATACCTTTTGGTCTATTTATATTTAATTTTTCTAGTAATTCATCAAATTTTTCTCTGTCTTCTGCTGCATCTATATCGTTGAAGTCAGTTCCTAATATAGGTATATTCTTTTCGTCTAGGAATTTAGCTAATTTTATAGCTGTTTGCCCACCGAATTGTAATATTACACCTTCTGGTTTTTCTTTTTCTATTATATTTAATACTTCTTCTTCTGTTAATGGTTCAAAGTATAATTTGTCAGAAGTATCGAAGTCTGTGCTTACTGTTTCTGGGTTGTTGTTTACTATTATAGTTTCTATTCCTAATTTTCTTAAGGCTTTTATACAGTGAACTGAACAGTAGTCAAATTCTATACCTTGCCCTATTCTTATTGGACCAGAACCTAAAACAACTATTTTTCTCTTATCACTTACTACAACTTCATCATACTCTTCATAAGTTGAGTAATAGTATGGAGATAATGCATCAAATTCTCCACCACATGTATCAACCATTTTATAAGCTGCATGTATGTTATATAAAGATCTTAATTCATAAACTTTTTCTGGGCTTATTTTCATTAAGTCTGCTATACCTTTATCTGAGAATCCTTTTTTCTTAAGAGTTTTTAGATAATCCTTGCTTATATCTTCTATTTTCATAGTTTTTAATTTTTCTTCTTGTTTAACTATCCAATCTATTCTATATAAGAACCATTTATCTACACCAGTGATTTTTTCTATCATGTCGATACTATATCCTCTTCTTATCATTTCTGCTAAGTCGAATAGTCTTTCGTCATCTGGCATAACTACTCTTTCTTTTAATTCTTCTATTGTTCTTTGTTCAGATGGTTTGTGTATTAATGAGTATTTTCCTATTTCTAAAGATCTTATACCTTTTAATAAAGCAGCTTCAAAGTTGCTTCCTATACTCATTATTTCTCCAGTAGCCATCATTTTTGTTCCAAGTCTTCTGTTCGCTTGTTTAAATTTATCAAATGGCCATTTTGGTATTTTTACAACAACATAATCAAGCGTTGGTTCAAAACAAGCCTTTGTTTTCTTAGTTACTGCATTTTCTATTTCATCTAATGTATAACCTAAAGCTATTTTAGCTGCAACTTTTGCTATTGGATAACCAGTTGCTTTTGATGCTAATGCTGAAGATCTACTAACTCTTGGGTTTATTTCTATAATTGCATATTCTAATCTGTGAGGATGTAGTGCTATTTGTACGTTACATCCACCTTTTACTTCTATTGCATTTATTATTTCAATTGAAGCTGTTCTTAATAATTGGTACTCTTTATCGCTTAAAGTTTGAGATGGAGCTACAACTATACTATCTCCCGTATGCACACCGACTGGGTCCACATTTTCCATATTACAAACAGTTATACAGTCTCCGTTTCCGTCTCTCATTACTTCATATTCGATTTCTTTCCAACCTTTTATACTTTTCTCTATAAGAACTTGTGTAACTGGGCTAAGTTGTAAACCATGAGTAAGAATTTCAATTAATTCTTCTTTGTTTTCAGCTATACCACCACCAGTTCCGCCTAGTGTATAAGCAGGTCTTATTATAACTGGATATCCTATTTTTTCAGCATATATAATACCATCTTCTAAGTTTGTAACTATATCACTTTCGATTACTGGTTGATTGATACTTCTCATCATTTCTCTGAATTCATCTCTGTCTTCACCTTTTTTGATTGATTCTATTGAAGTACCAATTACTTTTACCCCGTATTTATCTAATATACCAGCATCTGATAATTCTACTGCTAAGTTTAGAGCTGTTTGACCACCCATACCTGCAAGTAAACTATCTGGTCTTTCTTTTTCTATTACTTTTTCTATTGCCTCTAATGTAAGTGGTTCTATATAAATTTTATGAGCTACTTCTTTGTCCGTCATTATTGTAGCTGGGTTTGAGTTTATTAATACAACTTCTACTCCTTCTTCCTTTAAAGCTTCACAAGCTTGTGTTCCTGAGTAGTCAAATTCCGCTGCTTGACCTATGATTATCGGTCCTGACCCTAATACTAATGTTTTCTTGATACTATCTATTTTAGGCATAATTTTTTCTCCTTCACAAAATACTTATAACGTTCTAATTATTTATTGTTTAATACCTCTAAGAATTTATCGAATACATACTCGCTGTCTTTTGGTCCCGGGCAAGCCTCTGGGTGATATTGCACACTATATATCGGTAATTCTTTATGTCTCATTCCTTCAACTGTATTGTCGTTTAAGTTGATTTGAGTTACTTCCATACATTCTGGCACTTCACACACATAGTAACCGTGGTTTTGTGCTGTTATAAATACTTTATTTTCTTCGAAATCTTTTACTGGATGGTTTCCACCTCTGTGTCCAAATTTAAGTTTTCCTGTTTTTCCGCCGAATGTCCTAGCTAAAATTTGGTGTCCTAAGCATATTCCAACTATAGGTTTTTTCCCTATCATCTTCTTAACATTTTCTACTATCTCATCTAAGTCATCTGGGTCCCCAGGTCCATTTGATAAGAATATTAAATCTGGATCATCATTTAATACTTCTTCTGCAGTTGTAGTAGCTGGATATACTGTTACATCACAACCTCTTTGTACAAAATTATCTATTATGTTTTGTTTTACACCGTAATCCATAACAGCAACTTTTGCACCACTACCTTGATAATATTCTTTTTCTTTTCTTGAAACATCATAAACTGCATAAGTATTATCAAATTTATCTAATTTAGGTTGAACACTTTCAAGTGTAGCATTTTCGTCGATTGTTATTATGCCTCTCATTGTTCCTTCATTTCTAAGGATTTTTGTTAATGCTCTTGTATCTATTCCTTCAAGCCCAATTATTTTATTTTGTTTTAAATAAACATCTAAACTCATTTCATTTCTAAAGTTATTAGGTGTGTCACTTTTTTCTCTAACGATGAATCCTTTGACGCATACATTTTTTGATTGTACATCTTCTAAGTTGATTCCATAGTTCCCTATTAATGGGTAAGTCATAGTTACTATTTGTCCGTAATAAGAAGGGTCTGTTAATACTTCCCCATATCCAGTCATAGAAGTATTGAATACTACTTCTCCAACAGATTCTTCTAAATACCCAAATGCTTTACCGTTAAAAACAGTACCATCTTCTAATATTAATCTTGCCTTCATATAACTTACCTCCTATGCGTTCTCAATCTCTTTAACTATTTCTATAGCTGATTGTTTTGGATTTTCAGCTTGTGTTATTGGTCTTCCAACTACCATGTAATGCGCCCCATTTTGTATTGCTTGAGCTGGAGTAACAACTCTTTTTTGGTCTCCTACTGCTGCCGATTGTGGTCTTATTCCTGGGCATACAGTTACGAAATCTTTTCCACAAGCTTCTACTATTTTATCTACTTCCTTAGCCGAACATACAACTCCATCTATGCCTGATTTTTCAGCTAATTTTGCTCTTTTTATAGCTAATTCTTCAGTTGTCATATTGCAACCAATATCTTGTAAATCTTCATTGCTTAATGAAGTTAAAACCGTAACTCCAACTATTATTGGTTTTTCTATATTTAATCTTTCTGCTTCTTCTTTTGCGATTTCTGCACATTGTCTCATTCCTTCAAAGTCTGAAACATGTATCGTCATCATCCAAACATTATCTTTTACCGCAGCCTTTACTGCACTTTTCATAGTATTTGGTATGTCGTGGAATTTTAAATCAAGGAATATTTTTTTACCTTTTTCTTTTAGATATTCCACTGTTCTCCCCTTTGTAGCAACATATTGTTCTAATCCTACTTTAAATATGTCTACACTATCTTCTAGTTGATCAATTAAATCTTTAGCTTTATCAAAGTCGTCTGTGTCAATAGCTACTATTAACTTTTCTTTCCCTTTTATCATTTCATACTCTCCTTCTTAATAAAGCCTTACTTTAAAAAAAGCCCTTACACCATAGAGGTATAAGGACTTTGTATACATAAATAACTAAACTAAATGAGTTAACTATGAAGTATCTTTATCAGCCTCTCTGGACTATTTTAAAAGACTTTATTATGTTTTTATTTTATATATAAAAAAACCTCTAGTCATTAACCAGAGGTATAAATAATCTTATTATATATGTTTAAAGGTACACTTAGCCCTTGTTTGTCTATATGTCCCCTTAATACGATACTATTCTAAATTACTTTATATTCTCTCTGGAATAATTTAAAGTTTTATTTAAGTTTTGCATAGCTTATATAGATTATTACACTTATTTATCCATATGTCAACCTTTGTTTAAATATGATTTTTATGGAATAATATTTTAGACTTGTTTAGCCTTTTCCACAACACTTAGAAAATATAGTTTTCTTCTTTTGTCTTTTACATCGAGTTTTTTATATTCAATATCTATATCATCATGTTTGCATGCAATTTCAAAATGTCTTAATGCAACACCCATACTTATTCTACTGTATTTATCTAATTCCAATCTTTTTTTATGTTCGTCTTCAAATAAATCAAATCCATTTTCTCTTTGTTCTAATGTCCATGGTTGGCAGTTATTGATTGATGGCGCAACTCTTAGCGCATTTAAAGCATTAAACCATTTTTCATCATATGTTTTACATATATGCTTCATTCTATGTCTATCATGTATTGCTGATGACGACCTAAATAATGCTTCCCCTTCTTGTGGATATCCAAATGCTATTATTGCTTGCGGATATTCTATTTCAGATTCATCTTTATCTTTTATTTTATCTAAATTAACAAATTCTTCTACTTCATCTCTAGTTAGCATACATTTTAGCCATGTCGTTCCTAAACCTAAGCACGCCATTTCTAACGTGACATTTTGTAATGCATAGCCTATATTCTCTAGATAATTTTCCCCTTTATTACTAGTTATTAATATATAGTGGGGAGCTTTTATTTGAATCTTATTTCTCGTTGAAAAATTAATCAAATGTCCTCTATCTATTACATGAGCTTTTATATTTAAATTTGAATTTAGATAAGTTATATTACTGCATAATTTTTTTACTTCTTTCATTAAAGATTCTGTTATTGGTTTTGTTGAATAAAACTCTATAGATTTTCTATAGAAAATAGCATCATATAACTCCATCTATTACCTCCTGTTAAATGTATTATATTATTCAATTTATAACTAAGTCATATGTTAATATTATATGCTTTTTAATGCATAAATTAAAGTGTTCAAAATATTAAATTATCTAAATATTTTTTCTTTCAAATATCATGTTTTCGTATATATTTTTTATTAAATATAATAATAAATAAATAACAAGAAAACCATTATTTTGTATAAATACAATGGTATAATTTAGGAGTGATTATTTATAGAATTAAATTTAATATTATATCTTTAAAAATACATAATATCGAAAGGAGTTTTTTTATGGATTTTAATTCAAAATTACAAAAATACGCTGAATTAGCAGTTAAAACTGGAGTAAATATACAACCTGGACAAACTCTACTTGTAAGAACACCTATTGAGTGTGCTGAATATGTAAGATACGTTGTTGAAGAAGCTTATAAAGCTGGAGCAAAAAATGTCCATATTGAGTGGTCCGACGAAAAATGCAACTTAATAAAATATTTAAATGCACCTGATGAGGCTTTTGAAGAATTCCCAAGATGGATTTCTGAGCAATATCTTGATATAGCAAAAGAAGGTGGTGCCTTCTTAACAATATATGCACAAGATCCTGATTTATTAAAAAATGTTGACCCAAAAAGAATTGCTGAATACCAAAAAGTATCAGGGCAAGCATTAAAAGAGTGGCGTGGATATACTCTAACAAATAAATGTAGATGGAGTATTGTATCTATTCCTACAGCTGCTTGGGCAAAAAAAATATTCCCAGATATCTCTGAAAAAGAAGCAATGGACAAACTTTGGGGACTAATCTTCAAATGTTCAAGAGTTACAGAAGATCCAATCCAAGCTTGGAAAGAACACAATAACAACCTTAAAGAAAAAACAGATTTCTTAAACAGTAAAAAATTCAAAACTTTAAAATATAAATCAAAAATAACTGATTTAACAGTTGAAATGCCAGAAGGTCACATTTGGGAAAGTGGTAGCGAAAAAGATGTAAATGGAATAGAATTTAACCCAAATATGCCGACAGAAGAAATTTTCTGCCTACCTCATAAATTTGGAGTTAATGGAACACTTGCTAGTACTAAACCTCTTGTTTATGGTGGAAATATAATAAATGACTTTGTATTAAAATTTGAAAAAGGTAGAATAGTAGATTTTTCTGCTAAAGAAGGCGAAGAAACTTTAAGACACTTAATTGAAACTGACGAAGGTTCTCACTATCTAGGAGAAATTGCCTTAGTACCATATTCTTCTCCAATTTCTGATACTAACACAGTATTTTATAATACATTATATGATGAAAATGCATCTTGCCATTTTGCAATAGGTTCTGCATACTCATCTTGTATAGAAGGTGGAAATGATATCGCTGAAGAAGATTTCGATAAATACGGAATAAATGATAGTCTTACTCATGTCGACTTTATGGTTGGTTCTGCTGACTTAGATATCGTCGGAATAACTCATGATGGAGAAGAAATTCAAATATTCAAAGATGGAAACTGGGCATTTTAGTAATACTTATTAATTAATAATATTTATTTCTAAACAACTAAAATGCTGACTTAATTAAAATATATATAAATAGCTAGACATTCGATTATTTCAATATGTCTAGCTATTTTTAATTTCTAAAAATCTGTCTAATATAGATTATTTTAAATAAATATTTTTAAATTACTTTCTATAAATAATAAATACTTTTAAAATTTGTAATCTCTAATCATATCCAATAAGTTTCTTGCACTTCTAGGTAAGTACTTATTTTTCATCCAAACAATTGATATTTGTGTTTTTAATTCATCTTCATCTAGCTCATAAAATTCTATGTTCTTATCTGAATTATCAATAATAGATTTTGGAACAATACCTATGCCCAGACCTTCTTCTGCCCATGCAACTGTTGTTCTAGAATCATCATTTAAGCAATATATACTCGCTTTTACTTTATTTGAATGTAGTGTTTCCATAATTAGTTTTTCATATCGTCTATATATTATTATTGATTTTTTATCTAAATCTTTTAACTTTATTTTGTCTTTTTCATTAAAATTAAATTTATCATCATTTTTCTTTACTACTGCTACCATTGGCTCTGTTTTCAAATTTATACAACATAAGTTTTGGCTATTAAAAGGTGTTCTAACAACTCCAATATCTACAATTCCTCTTTCAATCATGTCCACAACTTCATATGTATTTCCTTCATATAATTCAAATTTTACTTTTGGATATTGTTTTGCATACGGTGAAATAAGCTTGTTAGGTATAAATTGATTACAAGTCGACACTGCACCTATTTTTAATACACCTTCTATTCCCGATTTAAAATCTTCAATCTCATTTAATGTAGATTCAAATACATCTACCATATCTTTTCCCCTTTTATATAAGAGGTTTCCCACATCAGTAAGTGTAACTTTTCTACTCCCTCTCTCAACTAATTTTACTCCCAACTCCTCTTCCAATGCTTTTAGTTGATTACTTAAAGGTGGTTGAGATATATGTAGTTTTTGAGCTGCTTTTGTTATATTCCCTTCCTCAACAATAGTTATAAAATTTATAAGCTGTTTTATATCCATCTCCATCCCCCTCTTTTTAATAAGTATATTTTTACATTCGATGCAAAAACTAAATAAAATATAAATTTCTATATCTATACTTAAAAAATATATTATATATACCTATTATATATTTTTAATATATATATAACTATGCTAAAATTTTCATATAAACTTTAGGAAGGGGATTTTAAGGTATGAATATTTTACTCGACTTATTTTTAACCTTTGCCAGAATCGGAGGGTTAACATTTGGTGGAGGTTATGCAATGTTACCAATATTACAAAGAGAAGTTGCTGAAAATAAAAAGTGGGCAACAGAAGAAGAATTAATGGACTATTACGCTATCGGTCAATGTACGCCTGGTGTTATAGCTGTAAATGTTGCTACTTTTATAGGATATAAAATGGCTGGTTTTATAGGAGGAGTTATAGCAACTTTAGGAGTAGTAACACCATCAGTAGTAATAATTACTCTTATAGCTGCATTTTTAAGCAATTTTGCTGATTTACCAATTGTAATTCATGCATTTAATGGTGTTAGAGTTTGTGTATGTGTATTAATCTTAAATGCCATAATTAAACTTAGCAAAAAATCTGTAGTCGATAAACTTACTTTCGCAATTTTTATAGCAGTTTCACTATTATCAATAGTAACTAGTCTATCTCCTATCATTTATATTATTATTTCTGGTCTTATAGGAGCTCTAATTTATAAATTTAGGGGAGGTAAAGAGGAATGTTAACACTTTTGAGATTATTTTTCGAATTTTTTAAAACAGGTCTTTTCGCAGTAGGTGGCGGACTTGCTACAATGCCATTTTTATATAATATAAGTGAAACAACTGGTTGGTTTTCAAAAAATGATTTAACTAATATGATAGCTGTATCAGAATCTACTCCAGGACCATTAGGAGTAAATATGGCTACTTATGTAGGTTTTTCAGTATCAGGCGTAGTCGGATCAATAGTTGCTACTTTGGGATTAATTTGTCCAGCATTAGTTATTATAGTTATTATTTCTAAATTCTTAAAGAAGTTCAAACAAAATCCATATGTAGAGGCTGTTTTTCATACAATAAGACCAACTTCGACTGGTCTAATAGTAGGTGCTTGCTGGGGCGTTGTAGAAATAACTATGTTTTATTTAGATAAATATAATATTACATCCAAATTTGTCGATTTATTTAACTTTAAATCAATTATTTTTGCATTTATTTTATTCTTCTTAATAAAATATACAAATAAACATCCAGTTATATATATTGCTTTATCAGCAGTAGTTGGTATTTTATTATCATTTTAAATTTTTGCAAAACAAAAAGAGGCTATTATATAGCCTCTTTTTGTGTTGACGAGAAATTTTTAATTTAACATCATTAATTAAAATTTATATAAATTTCTAAATTAATGACCTATATTCAATATAGTAGCATATTTTGCTACATTATTTAAGGGGAAAAAATAAATTTGTTCCCCTTAAATATCTTTTATATTTTAACATACTTTTATACTTGATTTCCACATTATTTTTTAAAAAGTGAGTTTTGCTATCTCAACAGAGCTTTTTGCGTCTTTTGCATAGTAGTCTGCATTTATTTTTTTTGCATATTCTTCTGTTAAAACTGCACCCCCAACTATAACCTTTGCATCAATGCCAGCATCTTTTATAGCTTGTATTGTATCCTTCATATTCTGTACAGTTGTTGTCATTAGGGCGCTTAATCCGATTAGCTTTATGTTTTGTTTTTTAGCAGTTTCTACTACTGTCTCAATTGGAACATCTTTTCCTAAATCGATAACTTCATATCCATAATTTTCTAGCATGATTTTTACGATATTTTTACCGATATCATGTATATCGCCTTTTACTGTAGCAATTATTATTTTACCTTTTGTTCCATTTGTATTATCAATATTAGCATTTAACTTATCTTTTATGATGTTTAATGCTACTTTTATTGTTTCTGCTGCTTGAATCATTTGAGGTAAGAATATTTCTCCTTTGTCATATTTTACTCCAATTTTATCAAGAGCAGGTATTAACATTTCGTCTAAAATATAATGTCCATCATATTCTTCAAGCAACTTATATGTTAATTCTTTCGTTTCTTCTTTTAATCCTCTTTCAACTAACATATCTAAAGACATATCTTTTTGGTTATTGTTAGATGTTTTGTTGATTGATATAGTTGTATTATCCATATATTTTTCTATATATTTTTCGCAACCTTTGTCTATATTGTTTATCACTCTATATGCATACATAGATTCCATCATAACAGGTTCTGATGTATTTATTATCGCTAAATCAAGCCCAGCACCTAGTGCTAAATTTAAAAATGTTGAGTTTAGTGCTTTTCTATTTGGAACTCCAAATGATATATTAGAAACCCCTAAAATAGTTTTACAACCTAGGTTTTCTTTTACCATTCTAATAGCTTTTATAGTTTCCATAGCTTCTTCTTGTTGTGCTGATACTGTTAAAGATAAACAGTCTATAAATATATCTTGTCTTCTTATTCCATAACTTTCTGCTCTTTCAACAATTTTTTTAGCTATTTCAAATCTTCCTTCTGCTGTTTTAGGTATTCCAGCTTCATCTAATGTTAATCCTACTAAGCCAGCTCCATATTTTTGTGCAAGAGGAAGTATTTTATTTAGTGATTCTTCTTTGCCATTTACTGAGTTTACAATTGTTCTTCCGTTATAATATCTAAGTCCTTGTTCTAATGCGTCCGCGTTAGATGAGTCAATCTGTATCGGTACGTTTATAATCTCTTGTAACGTCTTTATAACTTTTGGCATCATAGCTTTTTCGTCTATTTCAGGAAGACCTACATTCATGTTTAATATTTCAGCGCCTTCCTCAACTTGATCAAGACCTAAACTAACAACATAATCTAAATTTCCACTTATTAATGCATCTTGTAGCGGTTTTCTTCCTGTTGGATTTAATCTTTCTCCCATTACTGTTGGTCCTGTTATCTCAACAATTTTTGATGGAGAGCAAACCACACATTCTAAATTCTTTTCGATTGGTTTGACTTCTACATTTTTTATATTTTGTGATAAAGCTTTTATAAATTCAGGATTTGTACCACAACATCCACCTATAATTTTTGCACCCATTTTTACAAACTTAGATGCACCGCTTAAAAATTGTTCTGCCGTCATATCATATACAGCTTCACCACATTTGATACATGGTAAGCCTGCATTTGCTTGTACCATTACTGGTATAGTTGCTCTTGTAAGTATTTTTTCTACTATTGGTAATAATAAATCTGGCCCTAGTGAGCAGTTAACCCCTACTGCATCTGCTCCTAATCCTTGTAATGTAACTACCATACTTTCTGGTAAACATCCTGTAAAACTTCTTCCATTTTCATCAAAAGTCATAGTACAGAAAACAGGTAGATTTGTATTTTCTTTTGCTGCTAATAAAGCCGCCTTTATTTCATATAAATCCATCATAGTTTCTATTACAATTATATCTGCACCTGATTTTTCCCCTTGAATCATTTGTCTTTTAAATATTTCATACGCTCTATCAAAACTAAGTGTTCCCATAGGCTCTAACATTTCACCAATTGGACCGATATCTAAAGCTACATATTTTTCATTGTCATTATTAACTAAAGATGCCGCTTTTTTTGCAGCTTTTACTGCTGAATCAATTACTTTTTCTAAATCATACCCTTGTGGCAGCTTTAACTCATTGCATCCAAAAGTATTAGTAGTTGCAACATTTGATCCTGCTTCATAATATTCTTTATGTATATCAACTAATATATCAGGATTTTCGTACCCAAATACTTCAGTATTTTCACCTACTTGTAGGCCTTTTTTTTGAAGCATTGTACCCATTGCTCCGTCAAATATTAATATATTATCTTGTATATATTGTCTTACTTCCACAACCATCAGCCTTTCTTCTATATTCACAGTTAAATCTATTAGAACAATTTTCACATGTTCGCTTAACTTTTGCTATTTTTTTATTTGTTATGCCAATTAATGCTACTACTGATTTTCTAGGAATCATTATTCCAGTATTAGTAACTGTTACACCAATTCTTTTATGTGCATCTAATACTTGTAATATGTCTTTATTAACACTTATATCTAAATCCCCATATCCAGGGCTATATCTCATAGTAAGAGATTTCCCCTCCTTAGACATTTGTTGAAGTATATTATCCTGTATTAAATCACAAATCTCTTCAATTGAAGTCGTAGCACATGCATCTACTATAATTCCTTTTGTAAGGTCATTATAGCTATATCTTCGTATATTTTTTTCGATATTAAATCCAAGAGTTGCACACATCAATACACATTTATCACAATCCTTAAGCAATTCACTTACATCTTTACTTTTTAATATTAAGTTTGTATTTTTAAATTCAATTGTATTTAAATCTAAATCATTTTTTATATCATATATTTCATAAATATATTTTGTATCAATCTCTTTTTTTGTTTCTTTAATACATTCATTTATTCTAAGATTTAAATCTGAATCAATTTCTTGACCATTGTGACCTAAATATCTAAGTACCTCTAATTTGTCTAATGATACATTAGATATTATATTTTCTTGACTTCCTATCATTTTTTATTTCTCCATATACATATTGATATATTTTTTCCAAACTTTGTATTATTTATTTTAAATATTCTAATTATTCACCATATATATTTAGTGAGAATCCTTGTTCTAACACATATTTAGCATATTCTTTTGCACCAAATAATGATAAATCTCTATAGTTTCCACATTCAACAGAAGTCGCAGCTATCATCTTGTCAGCTTTTAAAACTTTTTCTAATGCTCTTTCTAGCCCTTCTTTTATTGTTTTTGCATCGACATCTCCCCACATTACTAAATAGAAACCTGTTCTGCATCCCATTGGAGATAAATCTATAACATCATCTAATTCTTCTCTTAAATATGTTGCTAATAAATGTTCTAATCCATGCATAGCAGCTGTTCCGAAAGCTTCTTTATTTGGTTGTAAAAATCTTAAATCAAATTTACTTACCTTATCCCCCATTTTACCTTCTAATACACAGCATTTTCTCACAAAAGGTGCTTTTACCTTATTATGATCTAATTTAAAACTTTCTACTTTTTCCATTTGAATCTCTCCTTTTTTATAGTTTTTAATATAGAAAAACGCCTAAAGACTTTCTTTAGACGTTATAATATCCAAATATATTTAAATTATATATTAATTACCATTTTTTGTAAATAAAACTGGTATTTCAATACTAATTTACACTATCTTTAAAACCTGATCTACTTCATGCATTTCTTTATCATCCATCTTAGGTTTATTTTTGATATACCATTCGTATGTTTTTCTGAGCCCCTTTTCTAGCATTATATTAGGTATATAGAGACCATGGTCTATCAATTTTTCAATTTCTAGCACGCAACTAGTATTTTTAAATGGAAAATAACTTCTTTCTTTTATCTTTATTTTATCCGAATCTACATATTTTATTATAGGTTCTTTTCCGACTACTTCGCCACATGTTTCTATTAGTTTCTTCCACGTGATACGTTGAGGAGTTGCAACATTATATACTTCTCTAACTTTATCATTTTTTATCAAACTATATAAAATCCTTACGAAATCATCTATATATATAAATTGATTTACTACAGGTTCATTTTTATCACTAGGTACTGGAATAGCCTTCCCTTCTCTTATTCTATCAAAAAAATAAGTCTCCCTATATAAATTATTTTCTGGTCCATAAATGTGAGTTGGTCTTATTATTATGTAAGGTATATCACTATTTATAATATAACTTTCTGCTTGTACTTTTTCAATTCCATACTGCCCCCAGGCAGGATTAATCCCTTTTTCATCATCTTCTGATATATATTTTTCTGATTTTTTATATACTGCGGAAGAAGACAGTACAACATATTTTTTTAAGTTTTTTCGATTTACAAATTTAAATAAGTCCTCTATTTCTGATTTAAAAAATGCTGTCATATCATAAATATATGTGTATTCATTTCCATTTAAGGCATTTTCTAATTCATCTAAATTCTTTCTATCACACAATAAATGTTTATTTACACCTTCATAATCAATACTTCCAGTTGTCAAAACATCAACCTTATGTCTATGTTTTATAAAATATTTAGCAAGTGATTTGCCAATAAAATCGCTTCCTCCCATAATTAAAACTGACTCCATTTTTTATTCCCCCCTTATGGATAAAAATTTATTGAGTTTAAAAGTAACGCCACTTTAATAATACCATATATTGGAGTATTTTTATTGTATTATTAAAATTATCTGTGTATTTTTTTTAGAAAAATGCACAATTTCTTTCACTATAATTTACATTCATTTAAATAGTTATTTATTTTTATTTAACTTTTATATAAAAATAGCAAAAAGGGCGCTACATTTTACGCCCTTCTTAATACTATTTTATCTTTATTTTTCAAGTCTATTAAATTTTATCTAATTTATTTCTTTAATACTACTAATCATTTTTCTAGTCGAGTCTTAATAGAATAATTGCATAAGTCTAAATTTAAAATTACTATTTGTTTAAAGTACGTTTTAAGAATTCACGAGTTCTCTCTTGCACAGGATTATTAAATATTTGTTCTGGACTTCCTTCTTCAGCTATTACTCCTTTATCCATAAATACGACTCTATCAGATACCTCTTTTGCAAATCCCATTTCATGAGTAACAACTAACATTGTAAGACCCGAATCAGCTAATTCTTTCATTACTTTTAAAACTTCTCCTACCATTTCTGGGTCAAGCGCAGAAGTCGGCTCATCAAATAGTATAACATCAGGTTCCATAGATAAAGCTCTTGCAATGGCAACACGTTGCTTTTGTCCACCTGACAATTGCTTTGGTTTAGCATTTATAAATTGCTCCATACCAACTATCTTTAAATATTTCATAGCTACTTCTTCTGCTTCTTGTTTTGAGCGTTTTAATACTTTAATTTGTCCAACAGTGCAATTTCCTAAAACATTATGATTATTAAATAAATTAAATTGTTGGAATACCATTCCTAACTTTGTACGGTATTTATAGATGTCGTGTTTTTCGTCTAATATATTTTCTCCGTTATATATTATCTCTCCACCACTTGGTATTTCTAATAAATTGATACAACGAAGAAGTGTTGATTTTCCTGAACCAGAAGAACCTATTATACAAACAACTTCACCTTTTTCAACAGAAAAATCTATATCTTTTAAAACTTCATGCGTTCCAAAAGATTTATTTAAATGTTTAACTTCAATTACATTTTCCATATTATTTCCTCCACTATTTATTATGCTTTGTTTAATGCATCTTCAGGTTTTTGAACTTGCATCTGATTTCCTGTCATATTGTAATTTTCAGGTCCATCTAATTTCTTTTCTACAAAACGTAATATTCTCGTGATAGTAAATGTCATTATGAAATAAACTATACATGTTATGAAGAATGATTCAAAATATCTGAAGTTATTTCCTGCAATTGATTTTGTTGTAAAGTAAAGTTCTGTTACACCTATAACATTAAGTACTGATGTATCTTTTATGTTGATTACAAATTCATTACCTGTAGCTGGTAATATATTTCTTATAACTTGAGGTAATACTACATTTATCATTGTTTGGATGTGATTCATACCAATAGCCTGTGCAGCCTCAAATTGCCCCTTATCTATAGATATAATTCCTCCACGAACTATCTCTGCCATATATGCCCCTGTATTTATAGAAACTATAAATATTGCTGCGAAAGTTCTATCCATATCAATTCCAAAAGCTAAATCAGAACCATAATAAATAACCATAGCTTGAACTATCATTGGCGTTCCTCTGAAAAATTCAACATATGCATTTAATATTGCATTTATTATTGTTAAAAATACCTTTTTAGCCCCTTTGTCTCCCTTTGGTATAGTTCTTACAACACCTATCAACATACCAATTATAGAACCTATCACAGTACCTATTAAAGATATATATAATGTCATTTCTGCACCAGTTAAAAAACTTTTCCAGTTTTGAGATGCAATTTGTATAATCCACTCCGAACTCATATTTTTCCCCCTTAATCACATCTAAAGACCGACTGCATTTCTACAACCGGTCTTTACTAAAATTTTTACTAGTTATTTTGATGCTGGTTGATTTTTTATTGCTTGATCCATTAAATCTTTACGTTCATCTTCTGATATTCCTGCTAGTATTTTATTTATTTTGTCTTTTAAAGGACTATCTTTTGCTAAACCTACAGCTATAGCTGTATCTTCAGCAGAAGTTTTAAAACCTTGACCTTTATCAAATTCAACCATAGCAAAGTTATCATTTGCTGCTGTAGCGCTTACACCTTCTGGACGTTCAGATACATATCCATCTATTTTTCCTGATTCTAATGCTACCCTCATTGCTGGGAAATTATCCATAGCAGTATCTTTTTTAGCACCTTCAATTTGATCAATTACCGTATAGTGGAAAGTGTTTAATTGTCCTGTTATAGTAGCACCTTTAAAATCACTTAATTTTGTTGCATTTTCATATTTTCCACCTTTTTTTACAACCATAACTAAGTCAGAAGTATAATATACATCTGTAAAATCTATAGTTTTTTTACGTTCAGCAGTTGGAGACATACCAGCAATTATTGCGTCTATCTTTCCTGATTGTACTGCTGGAACTAATCCATCCCATTCAGTTTTAACTATAACTAATTTTTTTCCTAATCCATCAGCTATTTTTTGAGCTATTTGAACATCATATCCACCTGCATATTCATCATTTCCTTGGATTTTTACCCCTCCATTTGAGTCATCAGATTGAGTCCAGTTAAATGGAGCATAACCACATTCCATACCTACTCTAAATTCATCATCACTGTTTGAACTAGATGAACCACTCGAAGCATTAGATGATGCATTATTTGATGAACTACATCCTGTTAACATCATTGCTAATGACATTACCATTACTAATAATAACGATATTCTTTTTTTCATAAAAAATTCCCCCTTTTGTTTATCCGCCGAATTTTAATAAATTTTAAAATATATCTCAAAGAATCCTCTCATCAAACTTTACAAATCTTATCTTCCTCAACTCAATAGTAAATATTTATGAAACCACTCTTAAAATAATCCCTCTTTTGAATTATTTTTCCACTATATTCCATTTATTAAAATTACTAAAATTCTAGCACTATGGCGAATTTTTTTCAATATTATAAACCAAATTTTTTAAACTTTAGTTTTTGTATAACTGAAGTTTTAATTTTATTTTTTTTAAATTGTTCATTATTTTAAATTAGTCGTCTAATTTAGATTTTTTGCTAAAAATTTTTAATTATCTTTTTCTTATATATTCGCAATTTATCTGCTTATATTGACAAAATAAGTCATATATTTATAGAATAAAATTTATAAATTCATTTTAGGAGGTGGTAGTATTAATTTTTATATTATCGCTATATTTTTATTAGCTAGTATATTTTTCATTAAACCAATAAAGAAAAATATACTTACATTATCTTTTTTGCCATCTTCATTAAATATGTTTAATGGCAATCCAAATTCAAATACACTTAAAGTTAAAAGTATTGAAATTATTATAAATTATATATTTGCAGCTATAATAAATTTAATAGATTTCTTCTTATTATTTATAAGTTGGATTCCATCTTTAAGAAAATTATTAGATTATATGTATAGAAATGCAGATATTCTTGAGAAACAATTTCCATTTTTATTTGGTGGTTCAAAGGGTCATAGAAATTTTATTACACATTCAGTTTTTAATCCTGTATTTTTGATTTATGTGTTTATATCCTCAAAACTATGTATAATGTTTGAATTAACACCTTTAAATAATATACTACGTCCATTATTATTTATAATTGGGATGTGTTTTGTTTGCCATTTATTGTGTGATACTATGCCAAAACACTGGAAAGGTTTTGCAAATATAAAAATTTATTTATTTATACATTTGCTTACGTTTTCCCCTATAACGTCCAAAGCATGGCTGTATATAGGTTCATTCCTATCTTTTTCATTATTATGCAAAATGATTATTTTTATTTAATTCTAATTCCATCAAAAATTTCCTTTTTTTGTGTGGTGTTTTTTTTATAAAAAAGTAATATTATATTAATGATGACTTTTTAAATTTAAAATTTTATATTTACACAAGAAAGGATTTATACAAATGGAAAACAATAAGTTACAAAAGAACTTAGGATTCGCTGCTGCTTTATCAACTGTTGTTGGTATGGTAATCGGTGGTGGTGTATTCTTCAAACCACAAGCTGTATACACTTTAACTGGTGGAGCACCTGGATTAGGTATGATAGCTTGGGTTATAGCAGGTGTTATGACAATAGCTGCTGGTCTTACTGCTGCTGAAATATCTGCGGCTATACCAAAAACTGGTGGTATGATGGTTTACATCGAAGAAATATACAGTAAAAAATTAGGATTCTTAACAGGATGGATGCAAGCGGTTTTATTCTTCCCTGCAACTATAGCTGCTTTAGCTGTTATGTTTGGACAACAAAGTGCAGGATTAATAGGAAATAATGCATTAGTATTACCTATAACTATAGGTGTTATATTATTTATATCTGTTTTAAACTCTTTAGGTTCTAAAACTGGTGGGTTTATACAAACATTTGCAACAATAGGTAAATTAATACCTCTTGCTTTAATAATAGTTTTCGGATTTATTAAAGGAAGCGGGGATAACGCTATATTAACTCCAATGGTTGGAGAAGGTGTTTCAACTGGTGGTGTTATCGGTTCTTTATTAGTTGCTATATTATTCGCTTATGATGGTTGGATAAACGTTGGTGCTATAGCTGGTGAAATGAAAAACCCAGGAAAAGACTTACCTAAAGCAATCGTAGGTGGTTTATCTTTAGTTATGGCTGTTTATTTATTAATAAACGTTGCTTACTTATGGGTATTACCTGCTAACGAATTAGCTCAATATTCTTCTCCTGCATCAGCAGTTGCAGAAGCTATATTTGGACCATTCGGTGGTAAATTCATAACTGTTGGTATATTAATATCTGTATTCGGTGCTTTAAACGGATACTTATTAACTGGACCAAGAATATTATTCACTTTAGGTGCACAAAAATCTTTACCATGTAGTGATTTCTTCGGAAAAATAAACAAAAATGGTGTTCCTGCTAACGCTACTTTAACAATGGGTGTAGTATCTGTATTATATGCTTTAACAGGACAATTCAACTTATTAACAGACTTATCAATGTTTGCTGTATGGTCATTCTACGTATTAACATTCATAGGTGTGTTCAAATTAAGAAAAGATCAACCTAACTTAGAGAGACCTTATAAAGTGCCTCTATATCCATTCATACCAATGGTGGCTATAGCTGGTGGATTATTCGTTGTTGTGAGCCAATTATTATTATCTGGTTTAACAAATACAATGATATCACTTGGTGGTGTTGTTATAACATTAATAGGTTTACCTGTATACAACGCTGTACAAAAATCAAACAATAAAGATAATCGTGATGATTTAGCTGCATAATCAAATTGTAGTTATTGATTCAATTAGATAAACTCCAGGCAAAATGCCTGGAGTTTTTTTATATTCTAATTTGATATTTTAAACTAAAATTTATTTTTAAGAAAACGCTTGCATGCAAGTCACAAACATGTTATTATTAATTACAAGATATGGAAATTAAATTTATAAATTAAATAAAAGTTAATTTTAGAATTAAAGATATATTGTTATATTTTTTTATATTTTTATGTTAAATTTTTATCCACATTCTATATTGTGTAAAATAAAATTTAGCTTAATTATATAATACTTTTTTTAAACGATATCAAGAAAACGTTTTTAAGTTATTGAAGTGGATATTTTATTCATACACAATCGTTAATTTTATATCATTCCAATTCTAAAATCTTACTAATTTAAGTATTAATCAATCCATACAAAGTACAAACTATCAATTCTTTAATAATAGGGGGACAAAATGGAAACAGCAAAACAAATCAACTATAACCGTGCCAAGACATGGCAAATAGGGTGCTTTGCATTCAACAATACAGCAACAAATGTAATAATGCTTTTAATGGGGTATGTTTCTTATTATGCAACAGGTGTTGTAGGATTATCAGTAGTATTAGTATCATCACTTCTAACATCAATGCGTATGTTTGATGCTATCACAGACCCAATAATAGGATTTATAATTGATAAGACAAACGGTAAATTTGGTAAATTTAGACCTATGATACTTATAGGTTATTCTATAATGGCAGTAAGTATATTGACAATGTATAATACTCTACACTTATTCCCAGAAAATCTAAAAATGATTGGGTTTATAGTATTTTACGCTCTATATATAATCGGATATACGTTCCAAACAGCTTGTACTAAGGCTGGACAAGCTTGTTTAACAAATGATCCATCTCAAAGACCTTTATTCACTAGATTCGACAGTATTTATAACTTATTTATATTTGCAGCTGGTGCTCAATACGCATCTGGATATATAGCTCCTAAATATGGTGGATTTACATTCCAAGCAATGCAAGAATTCTCACTAACATTTATATTAATATCAGGTGTATTAACTGCATTAGCAATTACAGGTATATGGTCTAAAGATAGAATAGAGTTCTTTGGTACTGGTAAAAAAGCTCCTAAAGTTAAATTTAGAGATTATGTAAGTGTTTTAAAAGGAAATCGTCCATTACAAATGCTTGTTGTATCTGCAGCTACTGATAAATTAGCAATACAAGCAGGTAATAACTCAACTGTTATGGTAATGTTATATGGTATAGTAATGGGTAACTATGGACTATATGGTAAAATGTCTATGATAACAATGATTCCATCATTTATAATGATATTAATCGGAACAAAATATGCTTCTAAATTTGGTTCTAAAAAAGCATTAGTTAGATTTACATGGTTATGTATCTTAACTTATATAGGTGCATTTGCTTTACTAGTATTCGGAGATCCAACTCAAATCTCTCTAGATAACTTCGGAATGATGACTGTTTTATGGATAACTTTAGTGTGCTTAGGTAAAGGATTCGGTTCAATATCTGGTGGTATAGTTATACCTATGATAGCTGACTGTGCAGATTATGAAACTTATTTAACAGGAAGATATGTACCTGGTATGATGGGAACTTTATTCTCATTCGTTGATAAAATGATATCATCCTTTGGTACAACTATAGTTGGTCTTGCTGTTGCATATATAGGATATACTTCTGCAATGCCTCAAGTTGGAGATGCTTATACTCCTGGTGTATTCTGGGTGACAGTTGGATTATACATAGGAATGCCAATGTTAGGATGGATTGCTTCACTAATAGCTATGAAATTCTATGAATTAGATGATGAAAAAATGAAAGAAGTACAAGAAAAAATAGCTGAAATAAAATTAGCTGCTAAAGAGGAATACGAAGCTTTAGCATAAAAGTTTTAATAAAAAAGGGAGTGTTGCAAAATAGTATAAAAACCATTTTGCAATACTCCCTTTCTTTTAGTTTTATAATAAACTCTCTTTTTTTTAATCTATTCTGTGTACATTATATATTATTAAGCTACTGTTTCCTCTTTATTTGACTCTTCTAAAGCTTTTTTCTCTTTATGTTTAGCTATCATATCTATTACTCTATCTACTAATAATCCATTTACTATTACAGCTATTAATGAATAGAATCCTTTGTTTAGTCCGAAAGTAAATGCACCAGCTACAACAACAAATAAATCTACCATTAATAAAGCTATACCTATATTAAAGTTTGTATATTTATTTAATATTTTAGCTAATATATCAGTTCCACCCGTAGATGCATTTATTGAAAATGCTATTGCAAGACCTGTTCCTATTATTAAAGTCCCACATAAAACTGCTAAAGCTAAATTAGTTGTTAATGCATAACTATGCATTACTTTTTCCATAAAGTCCATTACAAATGATAATGCAAAACTTGCGTATATAGTTTTTGCACCAAAGTCGCTACCAATTAATAAAAACGCTATTGCAAATAATATTAAATTACCTAAAAATACCAGAGTTCCTATTGATAGTGCTGGTACATAATGATTTATAACTAATGATAAACCACTTAACCCGCCTCCTGCTATATCGTTAGGTGAGTAAAAATATTGAAGCCCAAAAGCAACTAATATTACACCAACTGTCACTATAAAATACTCTTTTATAGCTTTTGCTATGTCATATTTCTTCATAACTATATTCTCCCTTTTTGTTGTCTAATTTTATATAATTTAATGCATACAATATATGATAACAAATTAAATTGTTTTTTCATAGTTATATTTTTTTGTAGAACTTACAAATTTTAAAATCTCATGAATATAATAATAAATTATATAGTTATACAAATAAAATCATTTAATTTAACTATGTTTTCGAGTTTAAACATAAAAAAATCCAAATCTACGATATAATATCTGATTTGGATTTTTTATATTAATATTTATTTTTACAAATAAATTATATTAAATTTTCTTTAGCATATGCTAATCTTTTTAAGCAAATATCTTTACCTAATATAACCATAGTTTTAGCTAAATCTCCACCGTGCATTTGCCCTGTAAGAGGTATTCTAGTACCCATGTATAGGTTTTTACCTTTTATTTTGTATTCTTTTTGGATAGATTTTAATATAGCTTGTACTGTTTCTTCAGTTAAAACATCTACTTCTGATATTTTTTCTTCTAAAGCATTAACTAAAGTAGGTATGTGTTCCATTTTTAAGAATTCTGCACCTTCTTCAGTTTCAATTTCTACTTTATCTCCAAAGAATATTGATATATGGTCAGTTATTTCTTTTACAAAGTGTAATTTTTCTTTTAATAAAGATACTATTGATTTTAAGAAGTTGTATTTTTCTTCAGATTCTTTAGCAGTTACATATCCAGCTTCAACGATGAATGGTATAGCTAATTTAGTTAAAACATCATCATCTCCATCTTTCATGTAGTGTTGGTTGACCCAGTTTAATTTTTCTGTGTCAAATACTCCACCACTTTTTGAAACTCTTTCTATAGAGAATGCTTGTTCTAATTCTTCCATAGAGAATATTTCTTTGTTTTCTTCTGGAGACCAACCAACTAATGCAACATAGTTAACTAATCCTTCTGGTAAGTATCCTTTTTTCTTGAAGTCTTCTACTGCAACGTCACCATGTCTCTTACTTAATTTTTTCTTTTCTTTATTAAGTATGTTTGGTAAGTGAACGAATTTTGGAGCTTCCCATCCGAATGCTTCGTATAAGTAAACGTGTTTTGGAGTTGAAGAAACCCATTCTTCCCCTCTTATTACGTGAGTTATTTTCATTAGATGGTCATCAACTACAACTGCAAAGTGGTAAGTTGGGAATCCATCAGTTTTTATTAATACTTGATCATCTAAGTCGTTAGTGTTGAATTCAGTTTCTCCTCTAACTAAATCTGTAAATCTTATTACGTGATTTTCTGGTAATTTTAATCTTATTACATATGGTTCACCAGCAGCTATTTTAGCGTCTATTTCTTCTTGAGTTAAATCTCTACAGTGACCATCGTATCTTGGAGTTTCACCAGCTTCTTTTTGTTTTTCTCTTACTTCGTCTAATCTTTCTTTTGTACAGAAGCAGTAGTATGCTTTTCCGCTATCTAATAATTCTTTTATATATTGTTGGTATATATCTAATCTTTCTGATTGTATGTATGGTCCATATTCACCTTTTTGAACTACGTTTCCGTTTTCGTCTAACATAACACCTTCGTCATGGTTAACGCCAGCCCATTTCATAGCATTTAGCATGTTTTCTATAGCACCATCAACTAATCTAGTTCTATCAGTATCTTCTACTCTTAATATATATTTTCCGCCCATTTTTTTAGCAAATAAGTAGTTGTATAAAGCAGTTCTTAAACTACCTATATGAACAAATCCAGTTGGACTTGGAGCAAATCTTACTCTTACTTCACTCATGTTTTACCTCCTATTTTTAAGTGATAATAGTTTTATGATCTACTATCATTTTTAGTAATATTATTTATAATTTCTACTTTATCTATTATAAAGCTCAATCCCTATATTATAAAGTAATTGAGCTTTATTTTTTAGATTAATTTATCCTAATTTTACGTTATTTTTAACAAATTCAGCTTTTACTCTGTCTAATACTTCATCAACAGATATTATTTCTTTGTCAGCTTCTTTTCTTAATTTGAACTCAACTTTTCCGTCTACTATATCTTTACCAACAGTAATTCTCATTGGTATACCTAATAAATCAGAGTCTTTAAATTTGAATCCAGCTCTTTCATTTCTGTCGTCTAATAATACTTCTACACCAGCTGCTTGTAATTCATTGTATATTTTTTCAGCGTTTTCTAAGTGTTCTTCTTTCTTAACGTTAACTGGAACAACAACTACATGGTATGGAGCTAATGCTAATGGCCATATTATTCCGTTTTCGTCATGATGTTGTTCTATTACAGCTGCAACAGTTCTTTCAACACCTATTCCGTAGCATCCCATTATCATTGGTTGAGATTTACCGTTTTGGTCTAAGAAAGTAGCTCCCATAGCTTCAGAATATTTAGTTCCTAATTTGAATATGTGTCCAACTTCAACACCTCTCATTATTTCAAGAGATTCACCACATTTTGGACATTTATCTCCTTCTTGAACATTTCTGAAGTCGCCAACTTGCCCTTCGAAATCTCTACCGAAGTTAGCATTTTGTATATGGTAACCAGTTTTGTTAGCACCGATTATAACATTTCTTTGATCAACTACTTCTTGGTCTATGAATAAGTAGTCAGTTTTTATTCCTATTGGTCCAGCAAATCCAACTTCTGCACCAGTAACTGTTTTTATTGTGTCTTCACTTGCAAGTTCAAACTCAACAGCTCCACCTATAGCATTAGCAACTTTAGTTTCGTTAACATCTCTGTCTCCTCTAACAACTACTGCTACTGTTTTTCCGTCTGCATAATATATTAATGTTTTTGCAAATTGTCCAGCTTCCATTTTGAAGAAGTCTTGTAATTCTTCTATTGTGTGAACATTTGGAGTTTCTATTTCACTCATTTCTTTCATTTCTTCAGTTGATGCTTCGTGGTTAACTGAAGTAGCTTTTTCTATATTTGCTGCATAATCGCATCCACTACAGAATACTATTTCATCTTCACCAACTTCTGATTTAACCATGAATTCTGCAGATGCAGAACCACCCATAGCACCAGAGTCTGCTTGAACTGGACTGTTGTCTAATTCACATCTAGCAAATATTCTAGTGTATGCATCAAACATATCGTTGTATGATTTATCTAATCCTTCTTGGTCAGCATCAAAGCTGTAAGCATCTTTCATTGTGAAGTTTCTAGTTCTCATAACACCAAATCTTGGTCTTCTTTCATCTCTGAATTTAGTTTCGATTTGGTATAAGTTAAGAGGAAGTTGTTTGTATGAAGTTATTTCATTTCTTACTATGTGTGTGAAAGTTTCTTCATGTGTTGGTCCAAGACAGTAATCTCTACCATTTCTGTCTTTTAATCTGAACATTTCAGGACCCATAACATCCCATCTTCCTGATTCTTGCCATAATTCAGCAGGAACTAATAGTGCACATGATATTTCTTGTGCCCCTTTAGCATTCATTTCTTCTCTTATTATATCTTCTACTTTTCTGAAGACTCTTATACCCATTGGTAATTGGTTGTAAATTCCTGATGCCATTTTTCTTATCATACCAGCTCTAAGCATTAACTGATGACTTGTTATCTCTGCATCAGATGGTATTTCTTTTAATGTTGGCATTAACATTTTTGACATTCTCATCTCTGATTATTCCTCCTTAAGTTTTTTCTGTATTAAAAAAACCCTTCATCTCTATAAAAAGAGACGAAAGGTTATATTTCCGCGGTACCACTCTAATTAGCTTACAATAAGAAGCTCTCTCATGGGGATATAACGGTCCCTACCGTAAAAACTTTTTACCGTTTTTATGCTAAAAGACTGGTTCAAAAACATCATCATAGGAACTCTCACCAACGCTCCCTCTCTGTAAAGACTCAAATTTTCTACTATTTCTTAATCATTGCTTTTGTTATATTTTAATGATTTTCATAATCTATTTTATAATATATTATTTATTATTTATTGTCAACTTTAATTAAAGAACAGATTGACTGGCATGATATTCCTTGTTTGTTCCCCGTGAAACCAAGGCCTTCTTCTGTTGTTGCCTTTATGCTTACACAGTCAATATCTATATTCATAGCCTTTGATACATTTTCTCTCATCTTTAAGATATGTGGAGCCATTTTAGGTGCTTGTGCAACAATTATACTGTCTATATTGTTTACTTTATAACCTTTACTTTCTATTAGATTATTTACAAATTCTAATAACTTTATACTATCTGCTCCCTTATATTTTGGATCTGTATCTGGAAAGTGCTTACCAATATCACCTAAAGCTAGTGCCCCTAAGATAGAATCCATCATTGCATGTACTAATACATCAGCATCAGAATGTCCTAAAAGACCTTTATCATGCTCTATCTCTACACCACCTAATATCAATTTTCTATTTTCAACTAATTTGTGAACGTCATATCCTATTCCAACTCTCATATTACCCTCCTATAATTTTAGAATTATTATTTAAAATTAATAAATTCTAAAACTTTTTATATGTATTTTTATTTAGTTTATAAGTTTAAATATTTAAATTAAAAAGCAACGTATTATGATAAATTTACTTGTCCCCTTCTATATTGTGTGAATTATTCCCTCAATTAAAGACCCTTCTATCATTATACGTTGCACCTATCTAAAAATAAGCCGTATAAACTTCTATATATTATTTAAATTATATTTCAAATTATTATACTATTTTTTTGATTCTTTTTCCCATTTTTGATTTTTTTCTTAAATCTAATATTTGTTCTGCTACATTGATATCTTCTGGATTTGTTATTTTTATATTTTCATAAGAACCTAAAACCATAGTAACTTCTTGACCTAAAAATTCTACTAACATTGAATCATCTGTTCCATAAAAATTCTTTTCATATGCATTTTCATATGCTCTAAGTATTAGATTTTTATCGAAAGTCTGTGGTGTTTGTGCTGACCATAGAGTTTCTCTAGCTGGTGTACTTTTAACAACCCCATTTTCAACTACTTTTATTGTGTCTCTAACTGGTACACCTACTACAGCTGCCTTTTTTTGCTTAGCAACTTCTATAGTTTCATTTATTATTGCATGACTTACGAATGGTCTAGCTCCATCATGTATTAAAACAATATTACTATTTGAATCTAGTTGCTTTAATCCATTATAAATAGAATCTTGTCGTTCTTTACCACCATATGCTATTTTTATATTTCTAAAATCATATTTATCTAATATTTCATGCTCAAAAAAATATGCCTCTTCTTCTCTTATACAGACAATTATCTCGTCTATATTTTCATTGCTATAGAAAACATCTATCGTATGAGCTATCATTTCTTTTTCGTCTAATTTTATATATTGCTTATTTATGTCTAGATTCATTCGTCTTCCGCTTCCTGCAGCAACAATAACAACACTATTCATAATTTCACCTCTTGAATTTTCATTTTCCACGCGTTATAAAAGGACCTCTTCACTTACAGGTCTTAATTATTTTTTGTATATATTTATTCCTTATTCATTATAGTTAAAATAAAAAAATTTTTCAAATTAATTATATTCCTAATTTATTAAAATTGAGATAAATTATTCATCATTGTTGTCATATTAAAGTAGGAATATTTTTTGCAAATTCTTTGTTAAAAATCACTTTGTATGTTCCAAATTTAATAATATATCTATTTTCAAAATATGTCAATAAATATTTATTGAAAAACAATAAATTTTTATTGTTTTTGAATATTTATTAATTTTTGTTTTTTCTTTGTTTTTTCTTATTAAATAAAATATGGTTGGAAATTAAAAAGGGACTACCGTCAATTTTATTTTGCGATAGTCCCTTTATTTTTATTATATTTATCTATTAACTAAATCTCTTATTGTATCTATAATTTCATCAGTATTTGGCACAACTGCTGCCTCTAATGTTGGATTATATGGAATTGGTACATCTTTTCCACCTAATCTTTTAACTGGTGCTTTTAGATGATTGAATGCTTCACTTTCAACTATTGAAGCTGATATTTCTCCTCCTAAACCACCTGTTTTTGATGCTTCATGAACTATTAATGCTCTTCCTGTTTTACAGACACTTTTTATTATTGTATCTTTATCCATTGGATATAATGTTCTTAAATCTATTATTTCAACATTTATATTTTCATCTTTTAATTTTTCTGCCGCCATTTCACATCTTTCTAACATCCTACCGTAAGTTACTACTGTGATATCTGAACCATCTCTAGTTATATTTGCTTTTCCTAGTTCTATTACATAATCTTCAGTTGGAACTAATCCTGTAGTTTTATAAAGTAGTTTATTTTCATAGAAAATTACTGGATTATTATCTCTTATTGCGGCTTTTAATAATCCTTTTGCATCTGCTGGAGTTGATGGTGCAACAACTTTAACCCCAGGTATATGACACATCCATGCTTCTAAACTTTGTGAATGTTGTGCTGCTGCTCCTGTCCCTGATCCACCTGGACATCTAACTACCATAGGAACTTGTGCTTTTCCTCCGAACATATATCTCATTTTTGCTGCTTGATTTACGATTACATCCATAGCTATTGTTATAAAATCACTAAACATAATTTCCATTATAGTTCTTAAACCAGTTGCTGCCGCACCTGCTGCACATCCTGCTATAGCTGCTTCCGATATAGGTGTTTCAAGAATTCTCTCCGGACCAAATTCTTCTATCATTCCAACAGAAACACCGAATCCGCCTCCATAAATTCCGATATCTTCTCCTAAAAAGATTATATCTTCATCTCTTCTCATTTCTTCAACCATAGCTTCTCTTACGGCTTCTTTATATGTTATTTCTCTCATTTGCATGTTTATTAAACCTCCTCGCAAATCCTTCCGTCCATAATCTTAATTAGTCAGCATATACATCCTGTTCTAATGTATCTAGTGATGGTTCTGGGCTATTTTTAGCAAATTCAACTGCATCTTCAATATTTTGTTCTACTTGTTTTTCTAACGCTTGTAACTCTTCTTCAGTCGCATATTCTAATTCTAGTATTCTATTTCTTAATTTTATAAGTCCATCTTTTTGTTTCCATGAATCTATTTCTTCTTCAGTTCTATAGACATTTTTATCAGACTTAGAGTGTCCTGCCCATCTATAAGTTTTAGCTTCTACTAATACTGGACCTTCCCCTTTTCTGCATATTTCTGCAGCTTTTTGAACTGTTTCATAAACAGCCTCTGCATCATATCCATCAACTATAAAACTTTCAATTCCATAACTAGATGCTCTATCTGCTACATGTTCTACATTCATAACTTTAGATTGCGCTGTAGACATTCCGTATAGATTATTTTCACAATAAAAAATGACTGGTAATTTCCAAACAGAAGAAAGGTTTACCCCTTCATGGAACGCTCCTTCGTTTGATGCTCCATCTCCGAAAGAACATAAAACAATTTTACCAGTCTTTTTGTATTTTTGAGTAAGAGCTGCTCCTGGAGCTAATGTAAGACCTCCACCAACAATACCGTTTGAACCTAAATTTCCAGATTCAAGGTCAGCTATATGCATTGAGCCACCTTTACCTTTACAATATCCTGTAACTTTTCCCATTAATTCTGCCATCATTTTGTTTAGGTCTATTCCCATCCCAATAGACAAAGCATGACCTCTATGTGTCATTGAAACTAAATCTCCATCATCAAGTGCCATAACTGCTGCAACACTTGATGCTTCTTGTCCTATAGATAGATGTGTAGTTCCATGTATCATACCTTTTGAGAAAAAGTAGCATACTTTTTCTTCAAATTTTCTAGCTTGATCCATTCTTTTATACATCTCAAGCATTATTTCCTTTGAAATTGACATACGTTCCTCCTATAACTTATTTATTTTGTGATTTTTAACCGATTTTGCTTTTATTATAATTAATTCTTAAATATTATCATCTTTTTATTTTAGGTATATTAGTTACTAATTTATATAAAGTATAAAAATTACATATTTTTTATATACCTTAATTTATCCATTCTTATATCTAATACTCATTATATTTTTAAGTTATTAAACTTTAATTTTTATATAGGTTCTTTTTAAAGTCCATTGTAATATCGGCTATATTATTTGTCAATATTGTTAAACTTTAAATAACTTTAGGTCATTTATATAGTAACTTTTGTAATAAATAAAAAGTATATCAAATTTATATATAAACTTATTATACTTTTATTCTATTTTATTCATTTTTCATTTTAGTTAAAACCTCTATGCTAAATTTCTTATAAATGAATATAATCTATTTCTTTATATTAAATAAATAAATTTGTATTTTCTTTTTTATTAAATACTAATATCATCAATTTTAAATGAATTTTTTACATTTATAATAAAAATGATAAACATTTTATTCTATATTATAAAGAAAAATAGTATTTTCTTTTACATCAGATACATATAATTCTTCTGTTATAAAATTAGATAATGGTCCACTTTTTCCTGTTGAATTTAAATTCATAGTTGGTATACCATTTTTGGGATAAATCCCACATCTAGCAATACCTCCGCAATCTATTATAGCTAGTACAACTTCTTCTTCCGGTACCATTATCTTAAATCCATCTATTAATTCACACCCTGTTAAGTTAGCTATATATTTAGCCAACGGTGGAAATCCATCTGTTGTAACAACTAATATTTTATTTTTCACTTGGGTTGGAACAATTGTTAACGGACCACCCCAACCTTTTGGACCTCTCTTTATAATAATAGATTTATATTTATTCATTTATTTACCCCCATTAATAAAATTCTTATCTTAAATAATAAAAATTCCCCTTTTTATTATTGTGCCTTTATTTTAATTATAAATCAATAGGTTTTAGCTTAATGGTATCGTTTTCCATATAATTATTAAATTTACAATAAACATTAAAACTAATCCTAAATATTAAAAGGAAACCTGAATAGTTATTCTATATTACTACCAAGGTTTCCTTTAATGCATAATTTTATTAATTTTATTTATAATACATATACTTTTTCTTATTCAAAAGATATTATATCTCCAACTTTTATTTCTGGTACTAACCCTCTTACATGTATCTCACCTGGTAAGTTAGATTTAATATCTCCATCAAATTTTAATGTGCAATGTCCTAAATCTTTTAATGTTTTAGTTGCTATATTTCCAACAGATGTTACATCAAAAATCTTATCCCCTATAGTTAATTTGTCCCCAACAAATATATCTTCATTTAATACCCCAACTTCATGTGAAACAGATATATCTTTTAAATCCGAATCATTTATATCATCATTAAAAAGTATTATTAGATTTCCGTCTTCTGCAAGTTCTTGCACCATTGCCCCAATTGCCGTTACTTTAGTTTTATATTTCATATTTATCCCCCTTAATCTGCTCTTTATTTAATTTTAATTCATTTGTATATTTATGCAATATTTTTTTTGGAATTTTATAGTAATAAAAAAGAGAGACCTTATGTCTCTCTTTTATTCTAATTAGCCACGTTTTTACTTTCGAAACATTATATTAAATTTAGTTCTTAGGCTTTCCAAAAATCATTCTTCCTGCTGGAGTTTGAAGTACAGATGTAACTAATACATTTATAGTTTCACCTATATATTTTCTTCCTCCATCTACTACTATCATTGTTCCATCATCTAAATAAGCTATTCCTTGATTTTGTTCCTTACCTTCTTTAACGACTTGTGCCATCATATGCTCTCCAGGTATAGCAACTGGTTTTACTGCATTAGCCAATTCGTTAATGTTTAGGACTTCTACTCCTTGGAATTGAGCGACTTTATTAAGGTTAAAATCATTTGTAACGACCTTTCCTCCTATAGTTTCTGCTAATTTTAGAAGTTTGCTGTCTACTTCTGGTATATCTTCAAAATCTTTATCGCTTATTTCAACTTCTATATCAAGTTCTTTTTGAATTGAATTTAGTATATCAAGACCTCTTCTTCCTCTAACTCTTTTTAAATCATCAGATGAATCAGCTATATGTTGTAGTTCGTTTAATACGAATCTTGGTATAACTAATTTTCCTTCAATAAACCCAGTTTTACATATGTCAGCTATTCTACCGTCAATTATTACGCTTGTATCTAAAACCTTAGGTGGTATTTTCTTTACTATTGTCTCTTTTTTAGATTGTTTTTCTTTATTTAAAGATGTTGTAAGCCTGCTTAATTTATTAATATTAAATAAATCATCTCTACTTTTTAAAGCAATTCTGATACCTATATATCCCATAAATAAATATACTAATATACCTACTATTGCAGTAATTATAGGTATATTCACAAATGTACCTATTCCACTAACTATTAAATAAGCTATTACTAATCCAACTATAAGACCGATTGTTCCCAATAATATATCAGATTGTGGGTATTTAGATATCTCCTTGTCTAGAAGTTTTACACCCTCTCTCACTTTCGATAATATCCATGGTGATATAATATAAAAAATAATACCAAATGCTAATGCAGCTCCTATAGCTATTATATATTTATAATTATTCACATTTGTAAATAATCCTGGTAAAAGTTCAACTAAAGTTATATACACTGCGGTTCCAAATGCAGCTCCTAATAATCCTATTATTATTCTAATTATTTTGCTTATCAAAGTGTCACCCCCTTAAATTTTCTGCTCCTTTGATTTTAATTTTATAATACCTTGATCATGTTAACTATATATGACCATTTCCTAATACTACTTTTAATTTTATAAGTCCATTTCTAATATACGTGGCTCTTATTTCGCCTATTCCTTCAACTTCATCTAATTCTTCTATAGATGCTTGTAAAATCTCTTGGAAGTTTCCAAAATAATTTACTAAGTTTTCTATGATTGATACTGGTAGTCTGTGTACTTTGTTTAGAATTCTATATCCTTTAGTTTGAACTTGTAAGTCCATATCTTCAGAAATTCCACTATATCCTAAAACTTTAGCAATTTTGACCTTGTTTAATAAATCTTCTTCTGATAAATTTCTAATTTTTCTACTACATTCGTTTAAATCTATATTTTCTCTTTTGTAGTCTTTTAATAATAGAAGTCGGTTTTTTTCAGTTCCACCTAATAATTCTTCTAGCTGCATTCTTACTAGATATCCTTCTTCACCTAGGTTAACTAAGTACCCTTCTATTATTTGTGCAACTCTCAATACTCTCTCCATACTTTGAACCACAACTATTACATCATAAATTGTGGCTAAATCACTAAATTCAAGTGAATTTAAGTTATAAATAGATGTATCTAATACATCTTTATATTTTTGTAAAGTTTGTAAAGCTTGGTTTGCTTTAGAAAACACTTCTGCAATTTCTTCAACAACGTATTTTTGATCTCCCCTATAAACTGTGATGACATTTCTTCTTTGTGAAATTGAAATTACAATTGCTCCTGTTTGTTTTGCAACTCTTTCTGCTGTTCTATGTCTAGTCCCAGTTTCTGTTGTAGGTATATTGTAGTTTGGTATTAATTGTGTATTTGCTAATAATATTCTCTTAGAGTCTTCACTAAGTACTATAGCCCCATCCATTTTTGCGAGTTCGTATAAATATGCTGGTGAATATTCGGCATTTATCCTAAATCCACCATCAACAATTTTCATAACCTCTTCATTTGAATCTAGAACTATAAGCCCACCTGTTTTTGCTCTTAATACATTTTCTAGACCTTTTCTTAGTGGGGTCCCTGGAGATATCATTTTTAAAGCATGCAATAAACCTTCGTTATTAATTATATTATCCATAATAATTATTACCCCCTTAGCACTATATTTATCGCTTGTCTAAGATTGTCAACTGGTATTATCTCTATGCCTTTTACATCTTTTACTACTTCATAATTATTTCTAGGTATCACTATTTTTTTGAATCCTAGTTTTTTACATTCTGCTATTCTTTTTTCGATATAACTTACAGCTCTTATTTCTCCAGTTAAACCAACCTCTCCTGTAACAACTATGTCTGATGCTATAGGTATATTTCTAAAACTTGAAGCAACAGCAATAACTATCCCTAAATCTATTGATGGCTCGTTTATTTTGATTCCCCCAACGACATTTATATATACATCTTGGTTTTGAATTTGTAAACCAATTCTCTTTTCTAAAACTGCTAATAATAAGGCTACTCTGTTAAAATCTACCCCCGTAGATGTTCTTCTTGCCATACCGAAGTTAGTAGGCGCTACTAAAGCCTGTAATTCTAATAACATTGGTCTAGTCCCCTCAACTGTTGATATGATTACGGAACCAGAAACATCTTTTGGTTTTTCCGAAATCAAAACTTGTGAAGGATTTTTTAATTCAACTAAACCTATATCCTTCATTTCAAATACTCCTAATTCATTAGTAGAACCAAATCTATTTTTTACTGCTCTAACTAATCTATAAGAGTTGTATCTTTCTCCCTCAAAATATAATACTGTATCTACCATATGTTCTAATAATTTAGGTCCTGCAAGAGCACCCTCTTTTGTAACATGACCAACGATAAATGTTGATATACCCATTTTTTTAGATATTTTCATGAATTTTGAAGTTCCCTCTTTGATTTGACTAACAGTACCTGGAGCTGAAGATATCTCTGGAGAATATACAGTTTGAATTGAATCAACTATAATTAAATCTGGATTTATTTTTTCTAAATGAGCTTCTATTATACTCAGATTATTTTCAGCAAAAATATATAAATTTTGTGAATTAACACCTAATCTACTTGCTCTCATTTTTATTTGAGATTCTGATTCCTCGCCAGATATATATAATACCTTTTTATTAGTATTTGCAACTTTGCTAGATACTTGCATTAAAAGTGTAGACTTTCCTATCCCAGGATCACCACCGACTAAAACCAATGACCCTTTTACAATTCCTCCACCTAAAACTCTATCTAATTCTTCTATATCTGTTGTAAATCTTTCTTCTTTTACAGCAACTATTGAATTTATGCTCACTGGCTGTGAGCTTGATTTATCTATTATAAAAACTTCCTTTTTAGTTTTTTTTTCTTCTATTTCTTCTACAAATGAATTCCATTTCATACATTCTGGGCATTTACCCATCCATTTACTCGTCTCATAACCACATGACTGACATACGTATTTCGTTCTAATTTTCGCCATTAATTTTATCACCCTTAACATCTAATTCTATTATTAGAATAACATATATCTTATTTTAATAATATCAAATATTTCTTACATAATCCTTAAAAAACAAGAAAATTTTGCATTTTTAGTACTTAATCTTTTAAATATACTAAATTTATTATATATATACATTTTTCTATTCTTAAATCTATTATTTAAAATAGGGGAGTTTCAACTCCCCCATTAAATAATTATACAACTTTTTAATAATTTTATTTAACATTAAACACCATCTTGCCATCTTTTGCACTAGCAACTACATCGTCGCCTGGTTTAATAGTTCTTTGTAAAATTAATTCTGATAACTCATTTTCTAAATTATTTTGTATTGCTCTTTTTAATGGTCTAGCACCATATTCTAAGTCAATACCTTCTTTTGAAATCAAATCTATTGCATCTTGTTCCATTTCTAAATTAATATCTAAATCTTTTAATCTATTTATTAATTCTTTGCACATTAAGACAACTATGCTAGATATGTCTTCTTTAGTTAATGAATGGAATACTATTATATCATCTATTCTATTTAAGAATTCAGGTCTAAATTGTTTTTTAAGTTCAACCATAATAGTTTCTTTCATTTTTTCATATTCATCTTTTTGTGCATCTTTTTCATTTACAACTCCAAATCCTAATCGTTTTTGTTTTTTAATTGTAGTAGCTCCAACATTTGAAGTAAGTATAATGATGCAATTTTTAAAGTCTACAGTTCTCCCCTTAGAATCTGTAAGTCTACCATCATCTAATATTTGTAATAAAATATTAAATACATCTGGATGAGCTTTTTCTATTTCATCAAATAATATTACTGAATATGGTTTTTTTCTAACTTGTTCTGTAAGTTGACCACCCTCATCATATCCTACATAACCTGGAGGAGAACCTATTAATCTAGATACTGCGTGTTTTTCCATGTATTCAGACATATCAATTCTTACAATTTGATTTTCATCTCCAAATTGTGCCTCTGCTAAAGCTTTACTTAGTTCTGTTTTACCTACCCCTGTTGGTCCTAAAAATAGGAAAGAACCTATTGGCTTACTTGGGTCTTTTATTCCTGCTCTAGATCTTCTTATAGCAGTTGCAATAGATTTTATTGCCTCATCCTGTCCTACAACTCTTTTGTGTAAGATATTTTCCATATTTAATAATTTTTCGGCTTCTTCCTCTACGATTTTATTTACTGGTATTCCAGTCCACATAGAAACTATATCTGCTATTACTTCAGCATTAACTGTATCTTTGTCTTTTGTAGAGTTATTCCATTTTTCCCTAACTTGCGTTAATTCTTCTTTTAACTTTCTTTGTTCATCCCTAACTTTAGCTGCCTTTTCGAAGTTTTGGCATCTAACTGCCTCTTCCTTCTCATTATTTATACTTTCTATTTTTTCTTCTAATTCTTTTATGTTTTCTGGTGGAGTATTTTCTTTCAATCTTACTTTTGAACCCGCTTCATCAATTAAGTCAATTGCTTTATCTGGTAAAAATCTATCGGTTATATATCTTACAGATAAATCTACTGCTGCATCTATAGCTTCGTCTGTTATTTTTACTTTGTGATGTGCTTCGTATCTATCTCTAAGAATTTTTAAGATTTTTACGGTATTTTCTTTGCTAGGTTCTTCTACTAAAACAGGTTGGAATCTACGTTCTAGTGCTGCATCTTTTTCTATATGTTTTCTGTATTCATCAATAGTTGTTGCTCCTATTATTTGCATTTCTCCCCTTGCTAATACAGGTTTTAAAATATTTGATGCATCTATTGAACCTTCTCCTGTTGATCCAGCTCCAACAATTGTATGTAATTCATCTATAAAAAGTATTATGTTTTCTTTTTCTCTTACTTCATCGATTACTTGTTTGATTCTTTCTTCAAATTCACCTCTATACTTAGCTCCTGCTAACAAACTCCCCATATCTAGAGTATATAGTGCTTTGTCTTTTAATGTATCTGGCACTCTTCCTCTAGAAATATTTATAGCTAATCCTTCAGCTACAGAAGTTTTCCCAACTCCGGGGTCTCCAATTAATACTGGATTATTTTTTGTTCTTCTGCTTAAAATTTGGATTACTCTTTGAATTTCTTTTTCCCTGCATATAACTGGGTCTATTTTTCCTTTGTTAGCCTCTGATGTAAGGTTAACACCATATTTATCTAATAATTTTGATTTTGAAGATTCTTCTTTATTTGTATCACTCTTTTTAGCTGGTTCCATTGAATAATTTTCAACTCCCATCATTTTCATAATTGATTCTACTATGTCTCTTTGATCTGCACCTAAACTGCTAAGTAATTTTATACCTAGTCCTTCACCTTCTTGGGCAATAGCTAATAATATATGCTCTGTACCTATGTAATTAGTTTTTAGTTTATTGGCAAAAACAGCGGCTTTTTCTAAAATTTGCTTTGAGCGTGGGCTTAAAGGTATATCTTCTTCAACTGGATTATTTCTACCTTCTATTTCAACTAATTTATTCTCAAATGTATTAATATCTATTCCTAAACTTTTAAGAACTCTTGCTGCAATTCCATCTTTTTCTCTTAAAAGTCCTACTACTAAGTGTTCAGTTCCTACTACTCTATGCCCCAAGCCTTTAGCATAACTTTTGCCAAGATTTATAGCAGTTTTGGCCCCCTGAGTAAATCTATTGAAGTACATACCAATCCCTCCTATCGATGCTATACTGATAATTAATCTGTATAGACAGAAATAATATTATTTATTATTTCTATTAGCTAAACTAAATTCCCTTCTAATATAAGTTGCTCTTTCTATTTTATTCTCTTCATCATATGCACTTATAATTTTTAAGTAAGGTTGTCTTCCTGTCATTAGTTTTGTTATTTTTTCTAGGCTTACATCTTCTATATAACCCATTTCTATCCCTAATTTAACATTAGACAAACATTGCATTAACTCTGAGTTTGTAATTACTCTAGCACTAGATAAAATTGCTAAAGATCTAAAAATTTCATCCTCTAAGTTTATTTTTTCAAGATTTTTTAATACTTCTCTTGATTCATATTCCCTTTTACTTAAATCATTTGACATACTTTCTACGCTTTGGATTATATTAGATTCAGACCTTCCAAGCATTATGCTATTAGATATAGTGTATAAACTTCCTAATATGGATTTTGTTTTTCCATATACCCCTTTAAAGTTAACACCTATTTTATGTGCTATTTTGTAATAATCATCTACTTGTTTTAATTTTTCTATAGATGGTATATGTATAGTATTAGTTATCTTAAGCCCTGTCCCTACATTAACAGGGCATGTTGTTAAATATCCTAAATCTTTATCAAAGGCATATTCTAAATTTGATTCTAATATATCATCTATTTCATTTCCTATTTCATATAAGCCCTTAATGTCATTATTACCAACTACTTGGATTTTTATATGGTCTAGTCCATTTATTAATATGCATATTGTTTTATCTGTATTAATAAGTAATGCTGCATTTTGACTTTCTAAGAAGTTATCATCTATTAATTCCATTTCTATAAGTGCATTTATTTCTATTTCACTTAAATCATTTTTTCTATGTAAAATAAACTCATATTTTGAGTTGGATAAAGTGTTTTTTACTTTATCTATTATAATATCAGCTTCTTTACTAGATAACTTATGCGGAAATGAGTAACCCTTTAAATTTCTTGCTATCTCTATTTTTGACTTCATTACTGCACTTTGTTCCATATAAATTCCTCCTAAATATCGTTGGCTTCTAACTGTAGTATTTCATCTCTAAGTTTAGCAGCTTGCTCATATTCTTCTTCTTGGATGGCTATATTTAATTGTTCTTTTAATTGTTCAACTGTTCTAATAACTTCTGTATCTTTGCATTTATTTTTAGGAAATTTACCTATATGTTCTGAATAGCCATAAATGCCTTCTAATATAGGTTTTAATTGTTTTTCAAAAGTTGAATAACATTTACTGCATCCTAATTTTCCTGTTTTTTTGTATTCCTCAAAAGAAGTATTGCAAACACTACATGTAATATCTACTTTTTCTTCATTTTTTTGTGAAGATTCTGTATTATCAATACCATTTACCCCTTCGACTACATTTTTATCTTCTATTTCCTTTAAATCTTTTATCAAATTGTTTATTGTATCTTCATTAAACTCCATATTCGATAAAATATCATTTATAGGAAAAGGAATTTGCATGTCACGACTCATGCTATCATGAAATTCTTTTGCACAATCTGTACATAAGTACATTTGACTATTCTTACCATTAACAACTGTACTTATAAAAACTGTAGCTACTTTTTTATTACATTTTTGACACAACATATTATCCCTCCTCATAAATAAAATAGCCATGCTAATATTTTTCAATTATTTTATATTGAATGTCTAAATATTTAGACTTCTTTATAACACATAATATTATTATTACCTCTTTTATGTTAATTCAATGCAGATTAATTTATTTGCTATTATTATTTTACTATTTATAAAGCTATTAATATGCTTTTTGACTATTATTTATAATTATATACTTTTTTATATTCATTCACAACAAAAAGGAACCTATACAAATTAACGCTGTACAAGTCCCCTTTAGATGATTTTAAATATTAATTATCTTGAGCTTCCTCAATTATTTTTTTAGCTATTTGAGCTGGAACTTCTTCATATTTTTCTATTTCCATTTCAAATTGACCTCTACCTTGAGTCATAGCTCTTAAGTCTATAGCATATTTAAATGTTTCACTTTGAGGTGCTTCGGCAAATATAACTTGTTTGCCTTTGTCATTAGGTTCCATACCTAATATTCTACCTCTTCTTTTATTTATATCCCCCATAACATCTCCCATATATTCCTCTGGAACTGTTATTTTTAATTTCATTATAGGTTCTAATAAAATTGGTTTTGCTTCTTGCATACCTTTTTTGAATGCTATTGAAGCGGCAGTTTTGAATGCCATTTCAGAAGAGTCTACATCATGGTAAGAACCATCATATAATACAGCTTTAATATTTGTAACTGGATAACCTGCTAATATACCTTTTTGCATAGAATCTTTTAATCCCTTTTCTACTGCTGGTATATATGATTTTGGAACAGAACCACCGAATATTTCTTCTGAGAACTCAAAATCTTGTGCTGATCTTGAAAATCTTATCTTAACATCACCATATTGTCCACGTCCTCCAGATTGTTTTTTATGTTTACCTTGTACATCTGAAGTTCCTTTTATTGTTTCTCTATAGGCAACTTTAATATCTTCTATATCAAAATCAACTCCATATTTTTCTTTCATTTGTTTTTTAATTGTTTTTATGTGTAGTTCACCTTGGCCACCAACAAGAGTTTGTTTTGTTTCTGGATTTCTGTACCAGTGTATAGTTGGGTCTTCTTCTGAAACTTTATTTAAACAAGAAGCAATTTTTTCTTCGTCACCTTTATTTTTAGGAACAATTGCATAATAAATTTGTGGTTTTGGCAATTCGATTGGAGGTAATGGTATAGCATCTGCTTTTTCTGCTATAGTATCTCCTGTTTTTAATGATGAAATTTTAGTTACTACTACTATGTCACCTGCTTTTGCCTCTTGAAGTTCTTCTAAATTTCCATTTACTGTTGTATATATATTAGATATTTTTTCTTTTTTATCTTGAGTTATATCTATGATGTCCATGTCTTTTTTTAGAGTTCCTTCTATTATTTTTATGTAAGACAATTTTCCTGTGAATGGGTCAACCATTGTCTTGAATACTTGTCCTCTAAATGGTGAATCGCTATCTGTGTGACCTGGATAAATGTAAGATTCTAATGTCTCTAATATTTCTTTTGTTCCTATATTATTTATAGTTGAACCACAGATAACTGGGATGATATCCCCTCTTTTTATACCTATAGTGATTCCTTTTTGTAATTCTTCTTCAGTAAATCTTTCTCCGCTAAAATATTTATCTAAATAAGCATCGTCAGCTTCTGCAACAAGTTCCATAAGACCTTCTTTTATTGCTAATGCTTGTTGTTCAAAATCTCCATCAAATGCTTCTTGTAAGTTATCTAGTATATTATGTAATTTGACAAATTGTTTGTCTTTGTATTCAGGTATTATCATTGGTACTATTTTTTTATCGTATTTTTGTCTTAACATGTCTATTGCATCTTTGTATCTAGCTTTTTCGTTATCAATTTTGTTAATAAACATTATTTTCGGCATATTTTCGGTAAATTCTAGTGACTTTTCTGTTCCTACTTGTATCGGATTTGTTGCATCTATTACTATAACTGCAGCTGCACAAGCTCTTAGAGAAGAAATTACTTCTCCACAGAAGTCGAAGTATCCAGGAGTATCTAATAAATTATATTTGATACCATTGTATTCTACTGGTACTAGTCCCATACTATAAGTCATATTAGTTTTATCGCTTAATTGTGGTATCTTATTTGTAAGATTAGCAGTGTATGCTATCGCTTCGATTAAATTAGTTTTACCACAACCACTATGTCCTAAAATTGCAATATTTCTTAAATCGTTACTATCATATACTTTCATAAGAGCACCTACCTTTGTTTGTTATAAAAATTTAAGTCGTTGATTTCCTTAATATTTTTATTTATATATTTTGTAATATATAATCCCTTTTATTACATTATATGCCATTTTAAAAAGAATTATTTACTTTATAGTTAAATATATTTCTACATATAAGTATAATTTCCCTCTTTATATCTATAATTTTTTTATTGTTATTCCAATATGGAAATCGTTTTTTCAAGTTGGATTTTAATGACGTATTCCCTTCTTTTATTTCTTATTTTGGATTAGTTTTATTATGTAATTTATAGTTTTTTGTATGTGTTTTTTCTTAGTAAAGTCACCCGCGTAGGGGTGAAAATTTTAAATCATAAAAAAGTCACCTTTATATATTTAATGTAGGTATTCACACTACATATATAATAAAAAGGTGACTTCAAATTAATTTTAATATATTGTTTTTAAATAATTTTTAATAATTATGCTTCAGTTACAGCTTCTTCTCCTAGTGATTCCATAGTCATTAATAATTGTTTATCTGTAACCATATCTCCTTCTCTAACTTCTATAGAAGATATTTTCCCGGCTACTTTAGCAACTATATTAGTTTCCATCTTCATAGCTTCTATAACTATTAATGGTTGATTTTCTTCTACTATATCACCTTTCTTGACAAGAGTTTTAACTACTTTGCCTGGTATTGCTGCACCTATTTGTAATGGGTCATTCATATCAGCAAGTTGAACTTGTTTTATTAATCCTGAGAAGTTTTTATCTTTTATTTCGACTTCTCTTAATGATCCATTCATTCTAAATACTACTGTTCTATATCCATTTTCTTTTACTGGACCAACCCCAATTAATCTTATCGCTAATAATTTACCTTCTTCTATTTCAACATCACATTCTTCGTCTTTATCTAGTCCATAGAAGAATACATGACTTTCTAATTTAGATATGTCGTTATATTCTTGAAGGTGTCTTAAATAATCTTCATAAACTTTTGGATATAATTCATAACTTAAAATATTTCTTATATTAGATTCCATAGAGAATTTTTCATTTAAATATTCTTTATCAGCTTCAAAATCAGCTAACGGCATTAATTTACCTGGTCTTTCTGTTATTGGAGCTTCCCCTTTTAAAACAACTTCTTGTAAATCTTTTGGTATTCCTCCAACAGGTTGACCTATCATTCCTTTACAATAATCAACAACTGAATCTGGGAATGATAATTTTTTACCTTCTTCTATTATGTTTTCTTCGTTCAATTTATTTTTAGTCATAAATATTGATAAGTCCCCAACAACTTTAGAAGATGGTGTAACTTTTATTATATCCCCTAATATCTTATTAGCTTTTTGATAATTTTCTTTTACTGAGTCAAATTCATCTTGTAATCCTAAACTATCTGCTTGTGCTTTAAGGTTAGAATATTGTCCTCCAGGCATTTCATATTGATATATTTGTGCGAAAGAAGTTGTTAATCCACTTTCAAATTTTTTATAAACTTCTCTTAAATCATAATAATAATCGCCTATTTGCTCATATCCATATAAATCTATTTTTGTATCTCTTTCATCAAATCTTAAAGCCTCTACTATAGCATTTAACGATGGTTGACTTGTAAGCCCTGCCATTGATTGTAAAGCTGTATCTACTATGTCTACACCAGCTTTAGATGCCATTAAACAAGTTGCAACTCCATTACCACTAGTATCATGAGTATGTAGATGTATTGGTGTATTTACATTTTCCTTTAATGCTTTTATTAAGCTATACGCTGCATGTGGTTTTAATAAACCTGCCATATCTTTTATACATATGATATCTGTTCCTAATGACTCTAACTCTTGTGCCAAATTTATATAATATTCAAGGTTGTATTTAGACTTAGATGGGTCTAATATGTCTCCTGTATAACACATTGTCGCTTCTACTATTTTGCCTGTTTCTAGACCTGCATCAATTGATAATTTCATATTTTCAACCCAGTTTAGTGAGTCAAATATTCTTATTACATCTATTCCTTGTTTTGCTGATTCTTTTATAAACTCAGTTATAACATTGTCTGGATAGTTAGTATATCCAACACCGTTAGATGCTCTAAATAGCATTTGGAATAATATATCTGGTATTTCTTCTCTTAGTTTTTGTAGTCTTCTCCATGGTGATTCGTTTAGAAATCTATACGCAACGTCAAAAGTAGCTCCCCCCCACATTTCTAGTGAGAATAAATCTTTCATGTAGGCCTCTGTGGCTGGTGCTGCTTGTAAGAAGTCGTAAGTTCTTAATCTTGTTGCAACTAAAGATTGATGTGCATCTCTCATAGTTGTATCTGTTAATAATAATTTCTTTTCATTTTTTATTTTTTCTATATATGCTTGTTTTCCTAGTCTTTCTAGTTGTTGTCTACTTCCTTCAACATATGGGATGTCTGTTCTTATTATTGGTTTGTGTGGTTTAGTAAATACTGGCTTTTGCGCACATTTATTTTCATTTACTATAACGTTACCTATGAATTGAAGCAATTTTGTTGCTCTATTTTTGCTTTCTTTTATATTAAATAATTCTGGGTGTTCATCTATAAATTTTGTACTACATTTCCCTTCTTGGAATACAGGACTTTCTAGTACGTTAGTTAAGAATCCGACATTTGTTTTTACTCCTCTGATTCTAAACTCTCTTATAGATCTTAACATTTTATTGATTGCTTTTTTGAATGTTCTATCCCAAGATACAGTTTTAACTAATAAACTGTCGTAATATGGACTTATATCGAACCCTGCACATCCATTACCACCATCAAGTCTTATACCTGCTCCTGAACCAGTTCTATAAACTTGTATCTTTCCTGTGTCTGGCATAAAGTTATTTTTAGGGTCTTCTGTTGTAATTCTGCATTGAATTGAAAATCCACTTACTTTTACGCTTTCTTGAGATTTTATATCTATTTCTTCACTATCTAAAGTGTATCCTTCTGCTATTAATATTTGGCTTTGTACTATATCTATCCCAGTTACTTCTTCTGTTACAGTATGTTCAACTTGAACCCTTGGGTTCATTTCTATGAAGTAATGGTTTCCGTCTGAATCTACTAAGAACTCTAAAGTTCCTGCATTTACATAGCCAACACTCTTAGCTATTTTTACTGCATCACTACATATTTTTTCTCTTAACTCTGTAGATAAAGAAAATGCAGGTGCATATTCAATTATTTTTTGATGTCTTCTTTGTACAGAACAATCTCTTTCGTATAAATGGACTATGTTTCCTTGTTTATCCCCTAATATCTGTACTTCTATATGTTTTGGCTCTACAATATATTTTTCTATAAATATAACTGCTTTCCCAAAGGCTTTTTTTGATTCACTACAGGCAGTTTCATATTCAAGAGCTAAGTCTTTTTCATTATAAACTACTCTCATACCTCTACCGCCACCGCCATTAGACGCTTTAACCATAACAGGATATCCAACGTAATTTGCGACTTCTTTTGCCTCTTCAACACTCTCTATAACCTTATCAACTCCAGGTATAGTAGGAACCCCTACTCCATGGGCAACCTTTTTAGAGTTTATTTTATCCCCCATCTTATCCATTATATCTGCTGATGGCCCTATAAAAGTTATTCCATTTTCTTCGCATTTGCGAACAAACTCTGAATTCTCAGCTAAAAATCCATATCCAGGATGGATAGCATCAACATTTTTTTGTTTGGCCAATTCTATAATTCCATCTATATCTAGATATACATCAATAGGTCCCTTATCTTCATCTATCAGATAAGATTCATCAGCTTTTGTTCTAAATAAACTATACTTATCTTCCTTGCTATATATCCCTACACTTTTTATGCCTAACTCTGCACATGCTCTAAAAATTCTTATTGCAATTTCTCCTCTGTTTGCAACTAATACTTTTTTAAACTGCTTTTGCATATTATCCCCTCCTGCTTATTTTCATCGTAATATTTAAGATTATAAATCAATTTAATTTAATTTGTAACCGCTTTTCTCAACTTCCTTAATTAATAATAAAATTTCTTATAATGTATAAGAATATTTATGTGTTTACAAAAAATAACATATTTTTATTAAGTAATTTTAGAATATTTTTTATTACATATAAATAAATATTTTTATTTGTATGAATAAATATATTATTTTGCGTTTAAATGTACTATATAAATTAATTTTTATAATCTCCCCTGTATTACGATGAAAGCATGATAGCTCAAAATTTATTTATTATTGCATATTTATATTATTAATCTGTTTCAGATAATAATCTTTTTACGACATCAGAAAGTTTAAGTGTTCCTAAATCTGTATGAGTTACAGCCATTACTGTTTTTATTTTATTTTCACTCATATCCCATTTATAAGATCTAGCCTCCATGATTGAGTACATTGGCATTAAATCTTCTAATTCCATAGCTTTTTCTTCTGCAATTTGCATATATTCTTCGAATAAATCATCCATTTCCATGCCGCTTAAATCATATTCTTCTTCTATTTCTTTTTTAATTAAATCTACATCTAAAGTTAATAAATATGCTAAAACATCTTCTCTTTTAGTTGCTTTACACATATCTTTTTCAACTTTAAAATTACTTTTTTCTTCGATTAAATTTTTTATTTCTTCGCTGTCAATTATTTGTTCGTCAAATATTATATACAAAACTCTTTTATATCAGATAGTCTTATTTTATAACCTATCCGATTCTCCTTTCTTATTTTTTAATTATTATATAATTATATATTAATAATATAACCTTATTAATATAATTATATATTATATTACAAAAAATGTCTTTTCTTTAAAATTGTATAAATTATAAATAAATATAAAAAAACCTTTAGTGAATATTCACTAAAGGTTTTACTGGTGGGATTAACAGGGCTCGAACCTGTGACCCCCTGCTTGTAAGGCAGGTGCTCTCCCAGCTGAGCTATAATCCCGCATATGGTTGTATGGTGCGCCCAGAGGGACTCGAACCCCCAACCTTCTGATTCGTAGTCAGACACTCTATCCAGTTGAGCTATAGGCGCTTATCTGGAGGCGACACCCAGATTCGAACTGGGGATGAAGGAGTTGCAGTCCTCTACCTTAGCCACTTGGTCATGTCGCCATTAAATTGGTGACCCATCGGAGATTCGAACTCCGGACACCTTGATTAAAAGTCAAGTGCTCTACCGACTGAGCTAATGAGTCATGATGTTTTGGGGTGGATAATGAGATTCGAACTCACGGCCTCCAGAGCCACAATCTGGCGCTCTAACCAACTGAGCTATACCCACCATTGTTT
>NZ_JBCLNH010000018.1:0-77855 GCF_039062665.1 Clostridium sp. 2218st1_F5_2218SCRN_220325
AATTATAATTTATATAAATTTTTTAAGTTATTAAAAACACTAATTTTTTTAATATTTTTTATATTAAAAGACTCTTAGAGATTATTCTAAGAGCCTTACATAAATTATATATTTTTAAAGAAAAATACAACTTATTATAATATGTACAAATATACATAAGTATATATCTTTATATTTATATTTCATAAAACCTGTTGCCACTGCGATTAATATACCTAACCCCATTTTAGATGTTACTACGTCTATTGCAAATTTATCACTACTTATAACTTGTAGATTTTGACTTATGATATCCCAATATCCTAATATAAATAACACAGATATTATTGATATAACGATCCATGTTGTCTTTTGATTTTCTACAAATCCATTTACGTAATTCCATAAATACTGTCTAAATAATAATTCTTCATATACTGGTATAGCTATTGTTGCCAAACACATCATAAGTATTTCAGTAAATACATAATCTGTTTTTAGTAAAATTGTCAAAGCCAAACCTACTAACATAATACTAAATAATATTATTCTTATCTTTTTATTTTCATATTTATTGGCCATTTGTGTCAATCTATATCCCGCTGGATTAAATAAACTACTTCCTCTTAAAAAGAGAAAAACACTTATGCCCACTATCATAATCGATATTATATTTGCTATATTTAAATTTATAGCTGTAAAACTAAGTACACTCAATAATACGTTTTTTATAATTATTCTAGCAATTTGTAAAACAATTAATATTAAAAAACAATCTAATATATATTCTCTTTCCCTTATACTAATACTTTTTTTATCCAAATTTTATCACCCACGCTTCATAATACTATCTATTAATTATAGCATATTATAATCGTGAGTATACAAGAAAATCTAATCGTAAAAACCATTTAATACTCTACAAACTGTAGCTTTGCTCCAACATGTTTTTTGTGAAATCTCTCTATAGCTAAGACCTTCTGTTCTAAGCTCTTTTATAGATGCTATATCGCTATCTCTTATTTGTTTTTCTTTAGGTTTTAAATTACTTTTAACAGATTTTAATTCATCTATTTGTTTTTTTAATTCGTCTATTTCATTTTGCTTAGCTAATATTTTCTTTTCATATTCTGCTCTCATCTCATTAAATTCTTTAATATAATTTATTTTCCAATTTTCATCTGATTTTGTTTTAAATAAACCCATAAATAACATCCCCTTTTCATTAGTTTCTAAACTATAATTTCTTTAAATCATCAAAAAATCCTTGTTGTTTAGGGGTAAATTCATTCGTTATTTTCATTGAAATTTCAAGCATTTTCTTATATTATTTGTGTTTTATGTCTACTTTGTAGTCATTTTGTTTTTTTATGGGACTTAAATATTTATTGTAAATTAATATTTTGTGTTTCAATTAGTTTCTTCCTGTATTGAGTTGGACTTGTACTGTATTTTTTCCTAAATGCCTCACAGTAATAACTCGAACTATTAAATCCAACTTCTATAGCTATTTCTAAAATCGTTTTGTCGGTACTTAATAATAGATTTCTACTTCTATCAAGTCTATAGTCTATTAAATATTGATTTGGAGATTGTTTTAAAAGCTCTTTAAAAATTGCTGAACATTTACTTTTACAACAATTTCCCGAACTAGCTATATCAATTAATGCAATTTTTTTATTATAGTTTTTCTGGATAAACCCTATCATATCTTTTAATGTATTTAGTTTTAATGAATTGAAATTATGACTATTTACACATATATCTTTATTTCTAAATATTATTTCACATATTTCAAAAAATGATTGTTGGACTTTAAAGTAAATCAATTCATCATCTACAGATTGATACATATCTATTAGTAGATCTAATATTCTTTTTTGCCAACTTACTTCTTCTTTTAATATGATATATTCTAGTTCATTCTTATATAAAAGTGATTTTATATATTTATTTTCAAACCATTCATTTGCACATAAGATACTCGGATGCAATACTATACAGATAAACTTACATTCTTGTTTTTCATCTGAAAAACCATTATGAAGTTGTCTACTGTTTATAAAAAGTCCTTCTCCCTGTGATATTTCAATTCTCTCTCCATTTATCTCATATGACATTTTCCCTTCAAGTATAACAATAAACTCTAAATCATCATGCCAATGGCTAACAGCTTTATAGTCCATATATAATGACAGTATACCTGGCTTTATATATGCAGGAAAATTAGGATTGTTATACTCTACATTTTCTGATAAATCACTATTTATAGGAATTTGAATTGACACGTAATCCACCTCTTTTCCCTAATTTTGGAATATTGTTATATAATTATAACATATATCGACTGAATCTATCTAAAAGATAATATATATTTAAATAAGAGTAATCTCATGAAGATAGAATTTAATATTCAATATTTTGCTAATGTTGAATTTAATATTAAGATGAAAGGAATCAAGTTAAAATGAGTAAAATTTTGTTTATAGATGTTGATGGTACTTTAGTCGATTATGACAATAATATTCCACAATCAGCAGTTGAGGCTATTAAAATAGCGAGAAATAATGGGCATAAAGTATATATATGTACTGGTCGTAGTAAATCTGAAGTATATCAAGAATTATGGGATATAGGTCTTGATGGTATGATTGGCGGCAATGGAAGTTATGTAGAAGACAATAATAATGTAGTTATGCATAATACAATAACATATGAACAATGTAAACATATAGTAGATTGGCTACATAATAAAAAATTAGAGTTCTACTTAGAAAGTAATAGCGGTCTTTATGCTAGTGAAAACTTTGAAACTGTAGGCCAACCAGTAATTCAGGAATATAGCAATAGAAAAGGCAATCTTTCTAATTCACTTACTGTTAGAGAGGCATTTCCAGATATGCTATTTGACGGTGAATTGTATAGAGATGATGTAAATAAAGTTAGTTTTATACTTAATAGCTACCAAGATCATTTAGATTCTATAGATGAATTTCCAGATTTAAATCCTGGTACTTGGGGTGGAAAAGGTGAAATTGCACTTTTTGGAGATTTAGGTGTAAAAAATATTAATAAAGCTAGTGCCATATCAAGTCTACTTGACTACCTTGGTGCTGATATAAAAGATACTATAGCATTTGGAGATGCTAATGTGGACATACCTATGTTAGAACATTGTAATATAGGTGTTGCTATGGGAAGTGGCGGTCAAAAAATAAAAGAGATGGCCGATATAGTTACAGATGATGTTGAAAAAGATGGATTATATAAAGCATTTAAAACCCTAAACCTAATTTAATCTATGTTATTTAAATATAAAATCATAAACAAACACAAAAACACCTATAACTAATAGCATAGGTGTTTTATTTTTATATTAAATTTTTAAGACGAACTATGCTGTAATAAGTCGTAATGTGCCTTTTGTATGTGCCAAAAATAGATCGATTATCTTTCCACTAAGAGTAGATGCAATCATTGAATAGAAAATAGCGTCTGCTGATAGATAACTTAGAGATAATAAAAGTATTACTCCATCCATTAAAATATAAACTTTAGTCACACTTAAAGATGTTGTCTTTGCGATTACTAATGCTAATGCATCATCTCCTCCTGATGAACACCCTGTATTGACTATTATTCCGCATCCAACTCCCACAAATATACCACCTAATATTGCATTAATTAAGCTGTTGTTTATTGAAGGTAATATTGGGCCTATATTTTCAAATATTCCATATGTTACTGAAAATGCAAAAGATGCGAATAATGAATATAAGAAAAATTCTTTTCCAAAAATCTTATATCCAATTAATAATAAACTAAAATCAATTATTATACTCGCCATTGATGGATGTATTCCAAATAGATTTTTTAGAAGTAATAAAAATCCTAATGCTCCACCTTCTGTAATATGATTTAAAAAATAAAAATTGTAAAATCCAAAAGATAGTATTATTGTCCCAAACAATATAAATCCTATCTTTTCTATCATCTGCCGACTACTCATTTTGTTACCACCTTTCTCCTTCCAACGAGGAAATTGATTATTATTTATTGTAATAGTTTTAATTAGAAAAATTATTAATTTTATTAAATATCACTTTGTAGTCTAGTGTGATTTTAACTATATATTTCGTTTTTCTAATTATCTATATTTATATTATATATAATAAAATCCGATATGTATACCTCACTTTTGCAAACTTAAAATTATACAATTTTTTTTAATTTTTTTCAATGATTTTTTTGTTTTTTATTATGTTTATTTATGCATTAAAATAAAACCTAGTATTTTCAATGTATTGAAGCACATCCTCTAATCAAAAAGTTTAGATTAGCTACTTTTCAAATTTAGTATTTATAAATTTGTGTTTATATTAATTTTTTATTAGTTTAGAAATACTATCCTAATTTTTAGCGTTATATGGTTATAATATATATAATTTAATAAGTTATTATGTTATATTGTTAAGGTAGATTTATTTGAAAGAGGTATGATTATGAATTTTAAAGATTTAAAAATAAGCGATGAATTAATAGATACACTTAAGAAAAATGGGATAAAGACACCAACACCTATCCAAGAAGAAAGTATACTTCTTATAAAAAATAATAAAGATATACTTGCTCAATCTCAAACTGGTACAGGAAAAACTCTTGCTTTCTTAATACCTGTTTTTGATTCTATATCTGCTAAAAATGAAAATATACAAGCACTTATCTTAGCCCCTACTAGAGAGCTTGCTATACAAATATATAATGAAGCAGAAAAATTAAATAAAGATAAAAATATAAATATATTAGCTGCTTATGGTGGTAAAGATATAAAATCACAACTTAACAAGCTAAAAAGAAATATACAATTAGTTATAGCTACTCCTGGACGTCTTTTAGACCATTTAGACAGAAAATCAATCGATTTAAGCAAATTAAATACTCTTGTGCTTGATGAAGCTGACCAAATGATACTTATGGGGTTCAAAAACGAAATCGAGGCAATCATAAAAGAAACTAATAAAAAACGTCAAACACTTTGTTTCTCTGCAACACTTGATTCACAAGTTAAGAAACTAGCTTATAGATATATGAAAGACCCAGTTGAGGTAACTATCAAATCTAAAGAAATAACTTTAGATACTATAAAACAAGAAGTTGTTGAAACTACAGATAGACATAAACAAGAAGCCTTATGTAAAGTTTTAGATGAAGATAATCCATTTATGGCTATAATATTCTGTAGAACAAAAAGAAGAGTTGATGCACTAGATGAGGCTCTTGCAGTAAAAGGATATAATTGTGAAAAACTACATAGTGATATCCCACAAGCAAAACGTGAGAGAATTATAAAATCATTTAGAAAAGCTGACTTACAATATCTAATAGCTACAGATGTTGCTTCTAGAGGTCTAGATATAACAGGAATTACACATATATACAACTATGATATTCCAGAGACTAGTGAAGATTATATCCACAGAATCGGTAGAACTGGTAGAATAGGTAATGATGGATATACATGTATGTTTGTCGATCCAAAAAACTCTAAAACACTTGAAAAAATTGAAAGCGATATAAAATATCAAATACCAAGAAGATTAGTTGAATTAGATAAATAATATCTTATATAAGTAAAACTCCTATCAATAAAAATTTATTAATAGGAGTTTTTATTTTAAATTTATGTTTATACTAAATCAAGTAAATCTTCTATTTTTTCAATTTTGTATTTATATTCTTCTACATTTCCAAAACCATAACTAGCATATATAAATTCTAGTCCAGCTTCTTTTGTTGCATTTGCATCTCCTTGAGTATCGCCTACATAAACTGGATTTTTTAAATTATTTCTTTTTGCTATTAATTTGATATTGTCAGATTTTACAGTTTCAGGCTTTTTAGGATGTTCATAATCTTCAAAGTACTTATCTAAATTATAATAATTTAAAAATGCCTCAATATAACCTGTTTGACAGTTACTTACTATAAATAATCTATATTTTTTAGAAAGATTTTCAAGAGTATCTTCTAAATTATCAAATAATCTTGCTCCGTATTTAGCTAGATATTCATTTTCATGTTTACAAGCTTCAGCTAGTATTTCTGTTCTTTTTTCTTTAGGTATATCTGGGAATAATATATCTTCTATTTCATCTATAGTTTTTCCCATTAAATCATTTATTTCTTGAAAACTTACATCTTGCCTTTTATAATCATATTGTTTTATTATTTCACTCCAAGAATCTGCAACTTCTTTTCTTGAATCCCATAGTGTTCCGTCTAAGTCAAATATTATACTATCGATATCTTTAAAATTTTTCGTCATACAAATTTCTCCCATTTAATATTATAATTTAACAACAATTAATAATACCTTAATGATAGCAGTAAGTGTATTATTTTTACAAGCATATTTGATTAATAAATATAATTTAAAGTTTTTATTTTGTTATCTTCTCTAAAATTAATTTTTCAAGATTTTGCTCAAAAACTGTATTTTGATATTTATCTCTTTTCTTAGGTCCTTTTAATCTAGCTCCACTATTTCTCATTTTTTTAGATATATATCTTGAAAATAATAGTTCTTCTATATTTTCGTCTGTATAAACCATGCCATTTTGGTTTATTGCATATGAATTTCTGCTTAGTACTAATGATGCAAGACCATAATCTTGTGTAATTACTATATCTCCATTTTGTAAGTTTTTCAAAATAGCAAAATCAACAGCATCAACACCTTTTGATATCACAACTACCTTTACGTTTTTATTATCAAAATAATGCGATGTATCGCAAAATATTATAGATTCTAATTTAAATTTATTTGATATTTTTATACATTCATCTATTACTGGACATCCATCTCCATCTATCAATATTCTCATTTTCTCTCCTTAATATGATAAATATAATTTCCTTAGAATTAAAAAAGAGGATATTCACCTATTAGGCAATATCCCCTTTTTAATATTATACAGCTTGTTCTTGGTCCTCGTCATTGTCAAATTGAGAGTTATATAAGTTAGTATAGAATCCATCTTGAGCTAATAACTCTTCATGTGTTCCTTGTTCTATTATATCTCCATCTTTCATAACTAATATTAAGTCTGCATTTCTTATTGTAGATAATCTATGTGCTATTATGAAACTTGTTCTGTTTTCCATTAGATTATCCATCGCTTTTTGAATTAATACTTCTGTTCTTGTATCAACTGAACTTGTAGCTTCGTCTAATATTAGTATTTCTGGGTCCGCAAGTATTGCACGAGCTATTGTAAGTAATTGTTTCTGACCTTGTGAAACATTACTTGCTTCTTCATTTAATACCATATCATATCCTGATGGTAGAGTTTTTATGAAGTGATCTACGTGAGCTGCTTTAGCAGCTTGTTTTACTTGCTCATCTGTAGCATCTAATTTTCCGTATTTTATATTGTCTTTTATAGAACCACTAAATAACCATGTATCTTGTAAAACCATACCGAAATGAGTTCTAAGTTCTTGTCTATTGTAGTCTTTTATATTTTTACCATCTACATATATTGCACCACTATTCACATCATAGAACCTCATAAGTAATTTAATTATAGTAGTCTTACCAGCTCCTGTTGGACCTACTATAGCTATTTTTTGACCTGGTTTAACCTTAGCATTAAAGTCTTTTATTATTACTTTATTTTCATCATATCCAAATCTAACATGGTCAAATACTACTTCTCCATCATGTCTACTAACCTTAACAGAATCATTTTCTGTAATTGGTTCCTCTTCTTCTGCTAAGAATTCAAATATTCTCTCTGCAGATGCTGCTGTTGATTGTAATTGATTTGATATCTGTGCAATTTGATTTAATGGTTGATTAAATTGTCTTACATATTGGATAAATGATTGTATATCCCCAACTTCGATATAATTTTTAATTACTAAAAATCCTCCTAATATTGATATTAATACATATCCTAAGTTACCAACAAAACTCATTAAAGGTTGCATTAAACCTGATAAGAATTGTGATTTCCAAGCTGATTGATATAATTTTTCGTTAGTTACATCAAATTTTTCTATAGCATCACCTTGACCGTTAAATGCTTGAACAACTAAGTGACCACCATATAATTCTTCTACTTGACCATTTACATTTCCTAAAAATGCTTGTTGTTGTGCGAAGAATTTTTGAGATCTTTTTATTATCATTGATATTACAAACATCCCAATTGGTATTATTACAAGTGCTGCAACCGTCATAACACCACTTATTGTAAGCATCATTATAAATACACCAACTAAAGTAGTTACTGCTGTTATTATTTGAGTTAAACTTTGATTTAAACTTTGTGCTAAAGTGTCTATATCATTTGTAAATCTAGATAATACTTCACCATTTGTAGTTTTATCAAAATAACTCATTGGCAATCTATTTATTTTTTTAGAAAGCTCATCTCTCAAGTTATACGCTAATTTTTGAGATATACCACTCATTATAAAGCCTTGTATAAAAGAAAGTATCGCACTTACTAAATATAAACCTACTAAAGTTAATAAGATTATTTTTATTCTGTCAAAGTTTATTCCATCTCCACCAGAGATTTTACCTATTAATCCATTAAATATCTCTGTTGTCGCTTTTCCCAAAACTTTAGGCCCTATTACTGAGAATGCAACACTACCTATAGCAAATATAAATACTGCTATAATAGCATAAGTATATTTACCCAAATAAGACATTAATTTTTTCATAGTACCTTTAAAGTCTTTTGCTTTTTCGCCAGGCATCATTCCACGGCCATGTCCCATAGGTCCACGTCCAGGTCCTCTTCTATTATCATTACTCATTTTCTAGCTCCTCCTTTGAAAGTTGTGATAAAGCAATTTCTTTATATACTTCACAATTCTTTAGAAGTTGTTTATGATTTCCTATTCCAACAACTTTACCTTCATCTAGAACTACTATTTGCTCAGCATGAAGTATAGTACTTATTCTTTGAGCTACTATTAAAACAGTCGCATCTCCTGTTTCTTCTTTTAATGCTTTACGTAGTTTTGCATCAGTCTTGAAGTCAAGTGCAGAGAAACTATCGTCAAATATATATATTTCTGGTTCTTTAGCAATTGCTCTTGCAATAGATAATCTTTGTTTTTGACCACCTGATACATTTGAACCACCTTGTGATATTGGAGTTTCATATCTATCTGGTTTAGAGTCTATAAATTCTGTAGCTTGAGCTACTCTTGATGCAGTTTCTACTAAATCTTCACCTGCATTTTTATTTCCGTATTTTATGTTAGATTCTATTGTTCCACTGAATAATACACCTTTTTGAGGTACATAACCTATTTTTTCTCTTAAATCGTGTATTGAAGCATTTTTTATGTTTATTCCATCTACTTTTATTTCACCTTCAGTTACATCGTAGAATCTAGGTATTAAGTTTATTAGAGTTGATTTACCACTACCTGTACTTCCTATAAAGGCTGTTGTTTGGCCTGGTTTTGCTATAAATGAAATATCGTGAAGTATTTTTTCATCAGCATCAGGGTATTTAAATGATACATTTTTAAACTCTACTAAACCTTTTTTATCATCATCAAATTTTTCAACATTTTCAACTTCTTTTATTGATATATCAGTTGTTAATACCTCATCTATACGATTTGCAGATACTGCTGCTCTAGGCATCATAACTGATATCATTGATATCATTAAGAATGACATTACTATTTGCATAGTATATTGGATAAACGCCATCATATCCCCAACTTGCATATTTCCTAAATCTATATTTTTGGCACCAACCCAAACTATTAATATAGAAATTAAGTTCATTATAAGCATCATAGCTGGCATCATACATGACATCATTCTATTTACAAACATATTTACTTTTGTTAAATCTTTATTTGCTACGTCAAATCTATCTTCTTCAAATTTTTCGTTGCTGAATGCACGAATAACTCCAAGTCCTGTAAGTATTTCTCTTGTTACTAAGTTTAATCTATCTACAAGATTTTGTAGTTTTTTGAATCTAGGCATTACAACAGTAAACATTACTAAAACTATACCAAATACACATACTACTCCAAGAGCTATAATCCAACTCATTGAAAGATTTGTACTTAGTGCTTTTATAATCCCTCCGATAGCCATAAATGGTGCGAAGAATACCATTCTAAGCATCATAACCATCATCTGTTGTATTTGTTGTATATCATTTGTACTACGAGTTATAAGTGATGCAGTTGAAAACTCACTAATTTCTTTTTTAGAGAAATTCATAACTTTTTTGAATGTCATAGCACGTAAGTTTTTACCTAATGTAGCTGCTACTCTAGCCGCCATAAATCCAACTGTTACAGAGCATATTACACTTATTACTGTTAAACCTATCATTTTTAGCCCAGTCATAAATATATAATTCATTTGAAGACTGTCTAAATCAACACCCATTGCTTTATATTCAGCTTTAACAAATGTTATTGCTCCTTGGTCTAACATTGTCTCTGGTAGATTAACAAATTGTTTATCTATTTGAGATAATATATCTTCTTTTGCATCGTTAGGCATTGCATTTATATATGCAAATATATCAAATTCCCCATCTTTATCCATAAACTTCGCCATTTGGCTTGGATCCATGTTTGTTTGGTTAGCACTTGGCGCTAACTTAGACGTCATAGAGTCTGAAAGTTTATTTCCTTCTGAACTGTTTTCTATATTGTAAACTAGTAACATTGGTTTTGCTAATATATCACTAAGTTTTTCTATAGTTTCTTTATTTTTTGTATTTAATATATATAAAGATTCATCTTTTATAGCTGGATAATCATCTTTATATTTGTTAAATTCATCTTCACTTAAACTGTCCTTATTAATTAATTTGTAGTTATCTAGGACTTTGTTTTTATCGCTATCACTCATGAAAGTTGTTAACTTATCCATCTCACTTTCTCTGATAGCTTTTATAGTGGCATTTTCTATACCTGATTGTTGTATACCAACGTTTACTATATTTGAAGTATATGTTGGTAATGATAATTCTGTAGTAGCCTGTAATGCTAATAATATTAATATTGTTAAAATAGCTACCCAAGACTGTTTCAAATACTTAAATAATTTTGTCATAGCCAATCCTTTCTTAAAATGATTTTAATTTTATAATTTATTAAAAATTATAATTTAGTTTAATATATATCAATAAAATTTCAATTCTATGCCTTTAGAATTTTATTTAATAATATTAATTTTTATTTAGATCTTCCATTATGTCGCTTAATTTATTAAGTAAGTATACAAGTGTTTCTGTATCTTCTTTACCTAATTTACTTATTACTAAATTTGTGTAATCAACCATTTCTTTATGGTGTTTTTCAAGTAAATCAATACCTTTTTGTGTTAAATCAATATAAGTAATTCTTCTATCTTTTTTATCAGATAGTCTAATTATGTATCCTTTATCTTCTAAGTTATTTAGCATTTTTGAAGTTGCAGGTTTTTTCATAAACATGCAATTACTTATATCAGATGTTTTAACTCCTAGGGAATCTTTATCTTCATCCATTTTTAATTTGTAGATAATTCTTAATGCCATAAACTCCCCTGCATATAAATCTTTTAATTTAATATTTCCATGTGATTGTCTTTTTAATCGCATTATAACATCGAAAAGCTCTTTATTTATTTCTATATTATCACACAATTTTTTCATCTCCCTTAACTTAAATTTACTCTTTCAATTTTTTCTTTTATAAATAGTTTCCTTATTCAACTATTTATTATATCAACCTTTTTTGTTTTGTCAATATTATTATACTTACTTTATAAAAGATTATTATTTTTAAACCATTATTTTTTCTATATTTTAAATGCTTTTAAAAGATTTTGTATTTTTTTGTTTTTTATTTTTAATTCTAAATTTTTATGCAAAATTCTATTTTTATAGCTATAATTAATTATGTACATATTTAATTATTTTTATTTTACAGGGGGGATAACTATGGATAAATTTAAATTTGAATGTTTTTATTATCCTATTATTGAACATGGAGATGTTGTAAGAACGACTCGAAATGTTAGATCATTTGAATTTGGAGAAAAAGTTCCTACAAAAACTTTATATTATAATTATGGACAAAATTTTGCTATTTACCAAGGTTCTAGAATAATGGTAGTTGAAGATGGAATCTTAAAAGGCGAAATAACAAAAGATGATTTAAAATTTCCATTAAAACTCGTTTTTGACAAAGGTACTCAATTAACAATATTCAATAAAGAAGATTTAAAATCAGTAAGACTTTTAATGAATGGGGAACATGAAATTGAAAAAGAATTAGGGGCTTTATTCTTTTTATCTAGAGTATTAAATAGAAAAATAAAAACTATTCAATATAAAATTATGAGTGATTTAACTAACAGCTCTAGAGATACTGATTATATTAATACTTCAATAGAAGAACAAACTAAAGACTTGATAAGCGAGTTACAAATAGTAGAAAGAAAATTTAGAGATTTAGTTGTTAAAAATCCTGATATAAAAGAAAAATATTTAGATTACATGAATTTTGGAACTAAAGAAGATATGTTTGATTTATCAATAAATAAATACTGTGTGGAAGGCTCTGAACAATATGAATATTTCAAAGTTGAAAGCAAAGTATTAAAAGCTAAACCAATATATCCAAAATTCAAATTAGACCATTTTATGAGCTCTATGAATTATAATTAATTTAATATATAAAATTTACTGCGTTCATGAGCAGTCGACTTCTGCCGTTGCTTTAAATAATAAGTTAGAAATTATAAAAGTAGGATATATAAAAATATTTTTAATATATCCTACTTCATTTTGTATTTTATATATCTAATTTTACATTATAAAACTTCATCCAGTTATTTAATTGGATTAAATATGCTATAACTTGAGGACCTGTCATTAATTGACCGTACCAAGGTTCTTTGAAAGATTTGCCCCCAGTATCAACTATATTTGATACAAAATCATAATCAATAATTTGATGTATTGGAGACGATCTGTCTTCTAATATTTTTTTAAGCATATTACTTACTTCTCTTGTATATTCTGGATTATGTGTCTTTGGATATGGACTTTTCTTTCTATCTATAATCTCATCTGGAACTATACCTCGTACAGCTTCACGAAGCAATCCCTTTTCTCTTCCATGTAGTAATTTTATATCTTTTGGAAAATTAAAAGCATATTGTACTAATCTTTTATCTGCATATGGTACTCTTCCTTCTAATGAATTAGACATTGTCATTCTGTCTTTTCTATTTATTAAAGTTAACATTTGATATTTTATATTGAGATAAGTAAGTTCTCTAATAATTCTATCATCATGACTTTCTTTTGGTAATTTATCTATTTTATTTATGCTGTCTCTACAAGTTTGTTTTACATATTCTTCAATAGGTAGGTCTTTTAGACTTGGTTTTAAAATGTTTTTTCTATATTCTATTGAATTTGCCCAAGGAAATATCTCTATAGAGTCGTATTCTCTTGTAAACCAAGGATACCCTCCAAAAACTTCATCTGCACATTCTCCTGATAAAGCTACAGTCGCATATTTTCTTACTTCTTTTGCAAATAAATACAGTGATGAATCTACATCAGCCATTCCTGGCAAATCAGCTGCTTTAGTTGCATCATCTAAAGCATGTGCTAAGTCGATATTATTTAATACTATATTGTGATGATTACTACCCAAAAATTCTACCATTCTTTTTACATATTCAGGGTCAGAATTTGGCTCATATAAATTCTTTTTGAAATATTTTTCATTATCTTTATAATCAATAGAAAATGTGTTTAATACCCCTAATCCATCTTTTTTAAATTTATCAAAGGCAACTGATGAAATCACGCTTGAGTCAAGTCCACCTGATAAAAAAGTGCAGACAGGAACATCGCTTACTAATTGATTTTCAATGATTTCAACTAGCATCTCTCTTACTTTTTTCTTGGTTGTATCTATATCATCTTCATGCTCCATAGTCTCTAATTTCCAATATTCATTTAAGTTAATACCTCTTTTATTAAATAGTAAATAATGTGCTGGTGGAATTTCTTTTATATCTTTAAATATTGCTCCATTTAATGTACGCGCCGGTCCCAAAGATATAAGCTCAATCAGTCCATCCCTATCTACTATAGAATCAATATATGGGTGTTTTAATAACGCCTTTATTTCTGAAGCAAATATCAAATTTCCATCTATATAGGAATAAAAAAGTGGCTTTATTCCTAATTGATCTCTACATAAAAATAATTCTTGATTGTATTCATCACATATTCCAAATGCAAAAATTCCATTAAGATAATCTGCACATTTTTGCCCATATTCTATATAAGATGTCAATAAAACTTCCGTATCACTATATGAATCAAATTTGTATCCTTTAGAAATTAAATCCGCTCTAACTTCTTCTGTATTATAAAGTTCTCCATTATAACAAATAGTATATTCTTTATTATTAATTATTTTTGTCATTGGTTGCATCCCACCTGTTGGGTCTACTATTATAAGTCTTCTATGACCCATAAGTGCATGGTTATAAGTCTTTAATCCAGCCGAATCTGGACCTCTTAACTTTAGTGTATCAATCATTTCATCCATTATATCGGAGTAATCTCTTATATTATTTTTGAGGTTAGACCATCCTACAATACCACACATAATATAGCCTCCTTTTTTAAAGATATATTACTATATGAAATATATAGAATTATTGTCTAATTAAAATGTATTTTTTATGAATAAATAAATCTTAATAAATAAACAAATCTTTATTTTAAATGTTCTTAAATATATATATTTTTTTCTACTTACAAAAATGATTTTTTCACAATAAAAAGCAGTCATAAAATATTTTATGACTGCTTTTTATTTATAGTTAATGCTTTTTATAAATCTTGTATTTCAAATCCAGCTGCATTCATCTCAGCTTTTAATTTTGCTATATGTTCATGGTCAAATGTTTCAAGTATAAATTCTGCAACTTGCTTACCGATTACTCCACCTGAAGATAATCTTGTTTGGTTAGCACTAAGTATATTAGCATTAGATTTGCTTATTATACTTATTAATTCTAAGAATCCTCCTGGTTTATCAGTCATAGTAGCGCTAAATGAATAACGTCTACCTTGTGATGCAAGTCCTACTCCTATTACTCTATATAAAGTATTTACGTCTACATTTCCCCCAGATATTACGCATACTACGTTTTCATCTTGTTTTGGTTGATATTTTCCTGATAATAAAGCTGCTGTAGTTACTGCCCCTGCTCCTTCTGCAACAACTTTTTGATGTTCCATTAAGAATAATATTCCTTGTGCTATTTCTTCTTCTGATACTGTTATTATTTCATCTACTAGTTCATTTATTATATCGAAAGTTAAACTTCCTGGAGTTTTTACTGCTATACCATCAGCTATAGTAGCTCCATTAAATGCAGTAGTTACTTTTCCATTTTCTTTTGATACTTTCATTGATGGTATATTATCTGTTTGAACACCTATTATTTTTACATTTGGGTTTAATCCTTTTGCAGCTACAGCTACACCAGATATTATTCCACCTCCACCAATTGGACATAATATTGTATCAACATTTCCATCTAATTGTTTAAATATTTCAAGACCTATTGTTCCTTGTCCTGCTATTACATATTCATCATCGAATGGATGAAGGAAAGTAGCTCCTGTTTCTTTTTGTATTTCAACAGCTTTTGCATATGCATCATCATAAACTAATCCATTTAATACAACTTCTGCACCATATGATTTAGTTGCTGTTACTTTTGCAAGTGGAGCTGTTTCTGGCATAACTATAGTAGATTTTATTCCAGTCATTTTTGCACCTAATGCAACACCTTGAGCGTGATTTCCTGCACTAGAAGCTATTACGCCTTTAGCTTTTTCTTCATCTGTTAAATTTGCTATTTTATTGCAAGCCCCTCTTATTTTGAATGAACCTGTTTTTTGTAGATTTTCACATTTATAATAAACGTTTGCATTAAGCTTAACACTAAGTTCTTTGCTTTCTTGTAATGGTGTTTCCTTAACTATATATTCTAATACTTTTTCTGCTTTTTTTACATCTTCAAGATTTACTTTTAACATTTCTTGCACCGTCTTTCTCTAAAATATTTGACTATAATAACATAATAAGCTTTTCCCCACTTACTGTTATCTTTAAATATTTATTATATAAGCCCTTATAAATCATTCTTATATAATTTTCAAATAATACCCTCTTAAATTAATTTTTATTTTAAGTTTCCATATAAAATATTTTTTATATAAAGGTTTTCCTGTTCAGAAAACATTTTCAATATCATTATATAATATTTTATTTTTTGTGCAATGGTATTTTTTAATTTTGTAATATTGAGTATTTTCAGTCTATTCTTTTAATTTTTTTATTGTACATATCCTATCTTATATTTTATATAGGGTTATTTTATTTTATACACCCTCAAGAAAACGATACCCCTGAATAATTTAATTATAGTTTTTTATAATTTTATTAAAAATTTTATTTTATTTTAATTTCGTTCACTATTTTCTGTATCATTTTTATTAGTTTTATCAATTTTATCTATTTTTACACTAACAACTCTAAATTTATCTAACTCTAATACTTTAAATTTATATCCCGAAAAATTTACACTTTGGTCGACTTTGATATCCATTCCTAGCATAAAAAACATCCAACCGCCAATACTGTCAAATCCATTTTTTTCGATTTCTATTCCTAATTCTTTATTAATCTCAGTAATAGTAGCTGTTCCCTGTACAATATAAGATCCATCATCTAATTTATCAATATCTAGTTCTTCATTTTCATCAAATTCATCTTGTATTTCACCGACAATTTCTTCTAGTATATCTTCTACCGTTATAATGCCAGATGTTCCACCATATTCATCTACTACAACAGCCATTTGAACTCTATCTTTTCTAAGCTTTTCTAGTACTCTACTTGTCAGCTCACTTTCAGATACATAAGTTATTTTTCTCAATATTTTAGTTAAATCAATTTTATTTTCAATTAATTTTTGATTATACAAATCTCTAATATGTATAAAACCTAATAAATCATCTTTATCTTTTCCACAAACAGGATATCTAGTGTATCCTTCTTCTCTTATTAAATTAAATATATAGTCCTCATCATCATCTAAATTTATGCATATCATATCTGTTCTCGGAACTAAAACTTCTCTTATTTGTTTTTCCTCAAAACTAAATATATTATCCACAAATCCTTTTTTATATATACCATATTTATAATTTTCGTTATCTTTTGTAATTACTGAAAAACTATCTTGCTTAGATGAATTTTCTTGTAAAATATCAAAATCGTCTCCCTGAAAAATTCTGCATATTTTGTATGATATAAAATCTATAATTACTGAAAATGGTCTTATAAATGCATAAATAATTGTTAAAAATATCGAATTTCTAAGAAGTATCTTTTTAGGATTTTTTATTGATAACCCTCTTGGAATATAAAAGCCTATTATAGCTTCTAACACACTTGCTCCTAATAAAATTAATATAAATACAATGTCTTCTAAAGTATAATTTGTAATTTTGTATTCTATAAGTATAAATTGACATATTTTATATAGAATTAATCCTATGCTCATAATACAAACTATTATTGAAAATTGGCATACTGATAAAAATTCTTTTTCTTTTGCTTTAATTTTTTTACATCTGTTTAATGCTAAATTACTTTTACTCTCAATTTCTTGTAGATCATTATTATTTATTTTAGATAGAGAATATCTACACTGTACAAAAAATATATTTATAATTGTTAAAACTAAAATTGAAATTAATAATACTGATATCTCCATATTAAATTATGTGCCCCCTTACACAATGCTGAAACTTAATCTAGTTTATATTATAACATATACATTGTATACATTAGACCATAAATTGTAAAAAATGTAAAAATTCACTACATTCATGGCGTCAACGACTTCGTCCGTTGCTTTAGTTAATAGGTTGGAAATTATACATTATCTACAAACCCAATAATGTATAATTTCCTTAGAATTAAAAAAACACCCTAAATTGTAGGGTGCTATTTTTTGATTAATAATATTTATTTGTAAAGTTTATTTATTTGTAAATTCAATTAAGGCATCTCTTAAAAACTCTGCCATTCCTTTTCTATTATCGTCATAATACTTTTTAAATCTTTCATCTTGAGTATATATTTCACCTAAATTTCTATGTGCTTCTTTAGAGTAAAAGTTCCATGTATAACTAAGCCATTTTTTGTGAAGTTCACATGCCTTCATAGCCAATTTTCCTTTAGAATCTCCTTCATCCATAGCTAAATTCAATGTATCTATTATTTCTTTTTCTAGTTGTTTAAAGTTATTATAGTCTTCTTGAGTCATACCCATTATTTTTGCATTAGATTTATCTATTGTATTTTCTCCATATTTTTTTCTTATTTCACTTCCGTATATTTCTTCATTTTTATCAATTAATTCTTTTTTAAATCCTTCAAACTTATCTTTATTTTCCATTTTATAACCCCTCTCTTTACTTTTAATTGTCTTTTCTACATTATTTATCAATAAATCGATCATCTGTCTTTTTTTAAGCAGATTTTCTTTATGATTATATAAGGCTTCTAATATATCAAATGATGGTGATGATAAAATATCTTTTATAGTTTTTAGGTCTAATCCCAATTCTTTATAAAAAAGTATTTGTTGAAGTAAATCAACTTCATTATCACTATAAATTCTATATCCTGAATCTGATATTTTCGCTGGTTTTAAAATATCTATTTCATCATAGTATCTCAAAGTTCTAGTAGTTATACCTGCTATTTCACTTAAATCCTTTATAGAATACTCCATATATTTTCCTCCTTAAAATTTTGATTTATTGATTATAGTTAGATTATATAAATTTACGTAACGTCAAGGTCAAGTATTTTTCTGAAAAAAAATAACATTACTTAGATAAAAAATCTAAGTAATGTTATTTTATATAAAGATATTGCATTTTAGGGCTTTTTTACACCACATCAAACTAATAATAAATTTGATATGTTTCAAGGAAGATTTTCCTAGGCTTTCAAATTCTCCTAAAAAATCAACTCACATATTTATTATTGTACATAATTTCCATAAAGTCAATATTTGTTTGCTATATCAAGCCTTTAAATATTTCTTCATTGATTTTATTCATTAAATTATCTGTTGATTTTAAAGGTGTTACCATCAATCCATCTGGTATGTATACAAATTTTGGTTTATTTGGTTTTAATATACCACCTAGTAATTGTCCGACATTTCCCTCTCTATACAATTCATTGACATCATTTAATTCTAATCTTATATCATCTATACATTTAAATCCAAAATCTTTTTCATATATTTTTGAAAGTATTGTTGGTATCTTCCAGTTAGGAACTTCTACATTTTCTCTCATAGCTGGGCTTACTCTCTGTAGTCTTCTTTCTGTATTAGTAAATGTACCAAATGTACTAGCAAAACTTGTCGCAGGAAGGACAACATCTGCACTTAGTGCAGTTTTTGTCATATGAGTATCAGATACCATCAAGAATTCTAGTGATGATAAATCGACATCTGGGTCTTCTCCAAAACATAATAGACCTTTTACACTATTTAATGCTTCTCTGCCATCTGTTACTCCAAGATCTATTAATCCTTGAGAGTTACACTTAGGTTTAACTTGTAATATACCATCTCTTGGAGAGCCTATATGACCTGAAAGAATAGCTATTTCCCCTATTAAACTAGCTATATCTGTACTAACCATATTTTGTTGGAATACTATCATAGCTTTTTTGGCATCTGCATATATCTGTGCAATTTCTCTTATTTCATCCGATACTTCTATATTTTCAAGTGATGATTTAAATGCATCAAAGCCTTCTATATCAGAAGTTTTACCCATATCTATTAAAGCTTTTGCTATTTCTTTTATTTTTGATATTTCGTTACTTGTATATACAGTTTTTGCATCAAATCCATAGTTTGATATTTTATATTCACTTGGATTTATAAATAGTAATTTTGCTCCATTTTTAGCAGCTTTCTTTAATTTTATACCAAGTATAGGATTGTTTTCTGGTTTAAATCCTATAGCTAATATAACATCTGTTGCCAGTAATTCATCCATGCTGTTTGGAGATGCATTAACTCCCAATACTTTTTCAAGTCCGCTTTTTCTATGATTAAAGCACAGTGTTTTTACATTTAATTGATCTGCTAATTTTTTAATCGCATAAGCTTCTTCATTGGTATATCTATCAGATATAGATATAGCTACTGCATCTTTGCCAAATTTACTTCTTATAACTTCTACTTTTTTAGCTATTATAGTAAGTGCATCTCTATATTTACATTCTTCTAATTTTCCGTTTATTTTAATATATGGTTTTTTAAGTCTGTCGTCATCTATTGCACTGTCAAATGCCCACTTCCCTCTACCGCATATCAATCCTTCATTTACATGACCTTCTTTATTTGGTTCTGATTTTATAAGAAGATTTCCATATGTCTTTAATTCTATTTTGCATCCAACTGAGCAATATGAACATGTAGTGACAGTAGTTTCTTTTTGAAGAGGTACATTTTTCTTTAAGTTAGTTTTTTCTTGTAGTGCACCTGTTGGACAAACTGACACACATTGACCACAAGATATACAAGATGTTTCTTCTAGACCTTGTTCTAAAGCTGGCTTAACCTCTGTATCAAAACCTCTTGAAACAAGACCTAATGCACCAACACCCATAACTTCATCACATGTTCTTACACATAATCCACATAAGATACATTTATTCATATCTCTTAATATGTATGGATGGCTGTCTTCTATTGGTAAAACTACTTTTTCACCTTCTAATCTTTCTGGCTCAACATCATAAATATTAGCATAATCTATTAATTTACATTCGTGGAACTTTTGACATCCACATTCTAAACATCTTCTAGCTTCATCTTTAGCTTGTTTCTCAGTAAGCCCCTCAGTTATCTCAAGGAAGTGCTCTTTTCTTTCTTTTGGACCATATTCTTTAATTTTAGGTCTATATTTTCTTTCTCTATCTTCAAAAGATAATTCTGTTAAATCATGTCTTTCATGGACATAAGGCTTTTTATATTTTAATTCTTTACCATATAAATATGCATCTATAGACTCTGCCGCTTTTTTTGCATCTGCTATTGATTCTACTGCTATAGAAACTTTATCATTACCACAATCCCCACATGCAAATACACCTTTAGTTGCAGTCATATAAGTAGATGGGTCATATACTAATGAATTTTTTCTTGTTTTCTCAATTCCATCAAATAACTTAGAATCTACTTGTTGACCTATTGCTATTATAACTGTATCTACATCTAAAACTTTTGTTTGACCTTCAACAGGAACTGGTCTTCTTCTGCCTCTCTCGTCAGGTTCGCCAAGTTTCATAACTTGAAGTTCTATTTTACTTACTCTGCCATCTTCACCAGGAATTATGCCGATTGGATTAGTTAAATTTTCAAATCTAACCCCTTCTTCTTGTGCTTCTCTTATTTCCATCTCATCTGCTGGCATTTCTTTTATTGTTCTTCTATATATGTTGTAGACTTTTTTTGCACCCATTCTGACAGCAGTTCTACATGCATCCATTGCAACATTACCACCGCCGACTACAGCAACACTTTCACCTAAATTTATAGTTTTGCTTTTCGCGATTTTTTCAAGGAAGTCTATACCACCCATAACACCAGGTATGTCAGAACCTTTGCAGTTTAGTCCTATTGATGACCATGCACCAATTGTTATAAGTACTGCATCATATTTATTTTTTATAGCTTCAAATGATAAATCTACACCAACTTTTGTGTTAGTTTGCATCTTAACACCCATTTTAGCTATTAAATCTATTTCCTTTTGTAGTATTTCTTTTGGCAATCTGTATTCAGGTATTCCATAACGAAGCATTCCCCCTAATTTAGGCATTGCATCTATTATAGTAACATCATGCCCTTTTTGTGCAAGGAAATAACTCGCTGATAAACCTGCAGGTCCGCCACCTATTATTGCAACGCTCTTACCTGTTGGTTTTGATATTTCTGGTATATATGGATCATCTGAGTTTAAATCTCTATCTCCAACAAATCTCTTTAATTCTTTTATTGATATTGATTCTTCAACTAATCCCCTTCTACAGTCTGATTCACAAGGGTGTGGACAGACTCTTCCTATTGATGCTGGTAGAGGTATCTTATCTTTTACTAATTTTAAAGCTGCCTTGTGAAGTCCATTAGCAATTAGCCCTACATATCCTTGGCAATCAGTATTTGCTGGACATCCTAGAGAACAAGGAGCCTTACAATCTCCATTGTGATTTGATAGTAATAATTCTAAATTTGTTTTTCTAGATTCTCTGACTCTCTCTGTATCAGTTTTTATTATCATATTTTGTGCTATTTCAGTTGCACATGCTTTAAATAATTTTGGGCTACCTTCTACTTCAACTACACAAATTCCACATGAACCATATATCTCAGCTCTCTCATCATAACAAAGTGTAGGAATAAATATGTTATTTTCTTTTGCAACTTCCAAAATAGTCTGTCCTGGAAGACCTAAAACTTCTCTGTCATCTATATTTAATCTTATTTTATTCATCTTTCTAACCTTTCTAATTTATTTCAATTGCATCAAATTTACATGTTTCCATACATTTACCACATTTAATACAGATATTTTTATCTATTATATGAGCTTCTTTTTTGTTCCCGATAATAGCTGATACTGGACATTTTCTCTTACATGCCCCACATCCTCTACAACTATCTTCAACTATGTCATAGCTTATTAATGATTTACATGCTTTAGCAGTACATCTCTTGTTGTATATATGATCTTCATATTCATGTCTGAAGTATTTTAATGTTGTTATAACTGGATTTGGAGCTGTCTGTCCTAAACCACACATAGCACCATCTTTAACCTTATATGCTAATTCTTCTAATAATTCTATATCCCCATCTTTGCCTTGACCATTTGTTATTCTTTCTAATATTTCAAGCATTCTCTTTGTGCCTATTCTGCAATAGTTACATTTACCACAAGATTCTTTTCTTGTGAAATCTAAGAAATATCTAGCCATATCGACCATGCAAGTCGTTTCATCCATAACTATCATTCCACCAGAACCTACTATAGCTCCTGTTTTATTTATATTTTCATAATCTACCGGCGTATCTATTAAGCTAGCTGGAATACATCCTCCTGATGGTCCACCCATTTGAACAGCTTTAAATTCTTTGTCTTCTTTGATACCACCACCGATATCATATATTACTTCTCTTAATGATAATCCCATTGGTACTTCAATAAGACCGCCTTTTTTGATTTTACCTGCTAGTGCAAATACTTTTGTCCCGTTGCTCGTTTTTGTTCCCAGTGAGCCAAAAGTTTCCCCTCCATTTAGTATTATCCATGCCACATTAGCATAAGTTTCAACATTATTTATATTAGTAGGTTTTTGCCAATACCCTTTTTGTGCTGGAAATGGCGGTTTAAGTCTTGGCATTCCTCTTTCGCCTTCTAATGATGCTATAAGTGCAGTTTCTTCACCACATACAAATGCTCCTGCACCTTCTTTAATTCTAATATCAAAGTCAAATCCACTTCCAAATATATTTTTTCCTAAATACCCTCTTTCTTTTGCTTGTGCTATGGCTATTTTTAATCTCTTTATTGCTAGAGGATATTCAGCACGAACATAAATTACACCTTCATTTGCACCCATTGCATATCCACCGATTGTCATCCCTTCAAGAAGTGAATGTGGGTCTCCCTCAAGAACTGCCCTATCCATGAATGCTCCTGGGTCTCCCTCATCAGCATTACATACAATGTATTTTTGTTCTGCTTTGTTTTGTCTTGCTGCATTCCACTTAAACCATGTTGGGAAACCTGCCCCTCCACGTCCACGAAGCCCAGATATCTTAATCACATCTATAACTTCTTCATCTGTCATACTAGTCAAAACTTTTTTAGTCGCTTTATATCCATCTCTTGCTATGTATTCATCGATTTCTTCAGGATTTATACATCCACAATTTCTAAGTACTATTCTCTTTTGTTTTTCCATTAGCTTTTTATTTTCCTCAGAAATCTCCTTAGACTCTACAGCTTTTCCACCTTCAATATGACTTTCAATAATTTCAACTACATCTTCTGGCTTAACTTTTACATATCTTGTTGGTTCATCTTTTGCATCTTCATAAATATCTACTATCGGCTCTAAAAAGCATGTCCCTATACATCCTGTAATATCTACATTTATATCTATATTCTTTTCCCCTAATATTTCTTCAAACCTGTTAGCTACTTTTTTTGCACCTGTTGCTATCCCGCAGCTCCCTTGACCTACTACTATCCTCATCGATACTTCTCCTTTTGATTATTAAGCTATTATTTCCCCTTCAGATTTTTCTTCTTTTTCTTTGATTTGATTTAATATTTCTATAACTGAATCTTTTGTTAAATTTCCATATGTTTCATCATTATCTTCAGTTTTAATCATCATAACAGGAGCAAGTGAACAACATCCTAAACATGAAACTTGATTTAAAGTAAATAAACCATCTTCTGTTGTTTCTCCATCTTTTATATTTAATTGTTCGCTTATTACTTGAGATATCATTTCAGAACCATTTACATGACATGCAGTTCCTTGACAAAGCATAATTAAATATTTTCCTATAGGTTGTAATCTAAATTGAGCATAAAATGTTGCAACTCCATATATCTTAGCCACCTTAATTCCTGTAAATTCTGAGATTCTATTCATCACATCTATTGATATGTAACCATATGCATCTTGAGCCTTTTGTAAAATTGTTATTAAATACCCCTCTTTTTTACCATATGCCTCTAAGATTTTATTTAACTCTTTTAGATCATCAGTTTGATTATTCTTGCATTTACAAGTCGACATTTCGTTTCACTCCATTTCTTATTAAATTTTTGATGTATGTTGTATACATTTCACCCATAAAAACATTTTCATAAAGCTTATTATTGATTTGTAAAATATATTTTTAAAATATACCCCAATTTTATTAAAAATATATTTATAATGATATTTTTTTAACATTTTTCCATATATTAGTTCATTAGGTTAATTATATTATCTTGGATTATTAGATGTCAAGCCATTTATTACCATATATTGTATATTGGTATTTTATTTTCTAATTAATTTAAATCTATTTTTTACTTTAAATATATGCTTATTGTAATTTTTCTTATATATTTTCTAATTTTGATTTGATTTTATACAGTAACTTTATTTTTAATTATATTTATCGACGTTATCCATAGTCATCATTTTAACAATCTTTAATGTAACTTATGAATATTCGATATCGTTTTCCATTTTTCAATTGATATAAAACTTTATACCAATTATTACTTTTGAAATTTTTTCTAAGAATATAAACTTACCTTTATGCGAAAAATATACACTGTTAATATCTATAAGTTTAAGTATTTTTAGTAATTTGAATTAGGTGGTGGAAAACTTGTTAAATTTAAATATCTGGCGTGAATATCTAGTTTTATTTTTAATCGGTGGAATTGTATATGTCTTGATTGAAATATCATATAGAGGTTATTCTCATATATCAATGTTTTTAGTTGGTGGACTTTGCTTTGTTTTAATATCTTCTCTAAATGAATTTCCATTTAAAATATCTTTAGTATTACAAATGATCATATCTTGTTTATTAATTACCGGAATTGAATTAATCACTGGAATAATAGTAAATATTTTTCTTCATTTAAATGTTTGGGACTATTCATTAGAGAAATTTAATTTTTTAGGACAAATTTGCTTAAAAGCATCTATTACTTGGTTCTTTTTAAGCCTTCCAGGAATATATATAGGCAACTTTATAAAATCAATTTTAGCGCAGTAAAATACATTAATATAACTAGATATATTATTAAACTTACTTATTAAAAGAGACAGAAAAGCATTTAGAAAACTTTTCTGTCTCTCTTTATATCTATCTTTTATTTTAATAATATATCTTTATATTTTTTATAGTCTTTTTTATTTTTAAGGTCAATTACATCTTTATTTTCTAGAAGATATAAGTTTCCCTTAACTGTTTCGATATCGTTTTTTATCTCTTTGTGAGTTGAAACAGCAATTTGTTTGTTGTATTTTTTAGCAAAATTGACAGTATGCATAGTTCCACATTCTACAGCACACTCTACAACTACAATCCCTAAACTAAGTGCAGCTTGTAGCCTATCTCTCTGTATAAATTTATTTTTTGAAGGATTTGTGTTTATCTTGTATTCACTAATTAAACATCCACCTGTTTTTATTATTTCATCTGCTAAATCTTTATTTTCATTTGGATAGCATTTATCTAGTCCACATGGCAATGTAGCAATAGTCTTGCCTTTTGACTTTAAGCAGCCTATATGTGCAAAAGTATCACATCCACTTGCAAGCCCAGATACAATTACAAAACCTTCTTTAGCATAAGACTTTGCTAAATCTTCTGCTACTTGTTTTCCCTGTTCTGTTGGATTTCTCGTGCCTATTATGGCTATTGAGTTTTTTTCATAAAGACATTCTAAATTTCCTTTATAAAAAATCAATAGTGATCTATCTTTTATATTTTTTAATTTGGTTGGAAAATCATCATTAAAAATATTAGTCGACTTTATACCAAGCTTATACGATTCAGATAAAGTATTTATAGAATTTTCGATTGTTGTTTTTATTTTGTCTAAGCTAGGTACTTCAAAGTTTTCATCTATTTCTTTATATTTAGATATACATTTTTGTATATCTTCTTGTGATAAATTTAGTGATTCATTCAAAAATCCCTTTTCTATTAATGTATTTGTTTTACTTTTTCCTATTAAATCAATAATCGTAAGTATTAAGCTATTATCCATATCCTCATCCTTTATCTTTATTCCAAATAACTTCTCCAAAAGACCCATCATCTTCTCTAAGAGATAGCCTAAGTGTATTATGGTCATATTTTTTCTCTTTCATAATACTATCTATATATTTATGATAAAAAATATCACTGACTAAAGACCAGATTTTATAATTATCGCTTACTTCAATTATTCTATAAATTTCAACTACTGTACCGCTGAAAAAGGCTGGATTTAGTTTTGACAATGTGCTAGACATCATTTTAGCTTCATATTCACTTAAATTTCTTCTCAATAATTCAAAATATATTTTTTTATACGTTTGAGTATATGCGTAATTATAGGAATAATAATTGAAATGAAGCAGATTATTATCTAAGATACCTTTTTTAAATGCCCATCTAGAAACATCAACTACTCTTGTTTTATAATATATTTCTTTTTTGGGCTTGTATTTTAAAGTGGCATATTGATTTCTACATACAACTAATGAACTTGTAGCTACATCGTATATTTTTCTCTTCTTAGTAGTTTTGCTATAACCTGGTTTTATATGTTGTATATGAAGATGTCCACTTAAATTTAAGATAACATCATATTTAGCATATAATTCTATAAGCCTCTGATTATTTTCTAATGTATATCCTTTATTCATTAAATCATTATGGTCTACTAAGCTGTGATGTGTAACTGTTATTACTTTTTTATTCTTTTCTTTAGCTTCTTTTAAATTTTTCTCTAGCCACTCATATGTACTATCACTCAATATACCTTTTATCGCAACTGGGTTTTTCCAATTGTTATTTTGATAGAAATTAGTATCAAGCATTACAAGCCATAAATCTTCTGATATTTCAGTTACATAACTAAGAGAATTTTCATCTAAATCTTTTGCGTTTTCATAACCACAGTTAAAATATATTTGTTTAAACATTTCTGGAAAAACAGATTTTATCGGTACTTTTTGTGATGCTTTATATTTATATGCATTATAATTTTTTATGTCGTGATTACCAGGTATAACATATATGTTTATTTTATTATCTATTATTTTTTGTATTTTTTTCATAAGATCGATATGACTTACCATTTCACCATTATATGTTAAATCTCCACATATAATTAGCCCCCCGTTTGGCTTATACTTGATAACTTCGTCTATAAGTACATCTATTATTTCAGAGGCATATCTCATTTGCTTTAAATCGCCTTTTGTTTTACAGATTTCTATTAATTCTCCTTCAGGGTCTGCCTTTGGAGAGATATAGTGCAAATCTGTAGCAACAATAAATTCTATATTATCTATTTCATCATCACCCTTTAAACAATTTATTTTTTTTGAATCCATATATTATTCGCCTCTCATATTAAGGTTTTTCCCCCATTTTATAATTATATTTTAATACTAATATATAAAAAGAACAATATTCTTATTTTTAAAAAAATAACCTAACGAGAAATTTTATTAATCTCATTAGGCTAGTTTTAATTTATAAATTTTATAATATATTATAAAAATTTGTTTATTTTATTCCTTTTAATAGAGATACCATTTCTAATGCTCCCATAGCACAATCATATCCCTTGTTTCCTGCTTTTGTTCCTGCTCTTTCAATAGCTTGTTCTATGTTTTCTGTTGTAACTACACCAAACATTACTGGCATATTTTCATCTAAAGACACCTTTGCTATTCCTTTTGATACTTCATTACAAACATAATCATAGTGAGAAGTTGCCCCTCTTATAACACAACCTAAGCATATGACTGCATCGTATTTTTTAGTTCTCGCCATTGCTTGTGCAACAAGTGGTATTTCAAATGCACCTGGAACCCATGCTAATTCGATATCTTCTTTTGCTACATTGTGGCGATATAGGCAATCTTGTGCTCCTGATACTAATTTAGATACTATAAACTCATTGAAACGAGCTGCTACTATACCTATTTTTAATCCACTTCCATTTAATTTTCCTTCATATATCATATTATTTTCCTCCCAATTTTACTGATTTATATATTTTAAAATTATTTTTACTTTATAATTACATACTCTATTTAATCTAAATCTATATTTCATATTCTGAGATATTTAAATTGAATTTATATTAATAATAAGCATATATTCTTATCCTATATCTAGCATATGCCCCATTTTATCTCGTTTTGTTCTTAAATAATCTATATTGTATTTTGTTATTTCTTCTTCTGTTGAGACTCTTTCATTTATTTTTATTCCATATTCCTCTAGTTGACCTAGTTTATCTGGGTTATTACTTAAAAGTCTTACACTATGTATTCCTAAATCTTTTAATATTTGAGCAGCCATATTAAAATCTCTCAAATCATTTTCAAATCCTAAAACTAAATTTGCCTCTATTGTATCGTATCCCTTATCTTGCATATGATAAGCTCTAATTTTATTTATAAGACCGATTCCTCGTCCCTCTTGTCTAAGGTAGATTACAAGTCCGCTTCCATTTTTAGCAATTGCCTCCATAGCAGAGTTTAGTTGTTTTCCACAATCACATTTTATTGAGTGAAAAGCATCCCCAGTTAAACACTCTGAATGTACTCTAACTAATACATCTTCACTGTCTAAATCTCCATATTTAAGGGCTACATGTTCTTCACCGTTGTATTTATCTCTATATCCGATTATTTCAAATATTCCATAACTTGTCGGTAATTTTGCGCTACTAACTCTCTCTGCTGTTATCTCTGTAATTTTTCTATATTTGATTAAATCAGCTATAGTTATTATTTTTAAATCATGCTCGTCTTTAAATTTCATTAAATCATCTACTCTAGCCATTGTTCCATCTTCTTTTAAAATTTCACATATAACGCCTACTGGTGAAAATCCTGCAATTTTTGCTAAGTCTACTGCAGCCTCTGTATGTCCATTTCTAACAAGAACACCACCGTCTTTTGCTACTAATGGAAACATATGACCAGGTGTATTAAAATCTGATTCTTTTGCATCTTTATTTACAAACTGTCTTATTGTCTCGCATCTATCAAATGCTGAGATTCCTGTTGTTGTATTTGTTCCATCTATAGAAATAGTAAATGCTGTTTTAAAAGAATCTGTGTTATTTCTGACCATAAGTGGTAGATTTATTTGATCAAATTTTTCTTTTAAGGCAGGCATACATATAAGCCCTCTACCGTATTTAGTCATAAAGTTTATCGCCTCTGGTGTAACTTTATCAGCAGCCATAAGTAAATCGCCTTCATTTTCTCTGTCTTCATCATCTACAACAATTATCATTTTTCCTTGCTTTAAATCTTCTATCGCTTCTAATACTGTATTAAATCTTCTCATAAAATCACCCCTATATTATTAAAATCCATTTTTCATTAGAAAATCTAAATCTATATTACTTTTATTTTTTTCTTTTTCACCTTCATTAAAATTTATCATAAATCTCTTTACATACTTACCAATAATATCACTTTCTAAATTTACTAAGTCTCCTACCTTTTTTTCTAAAAGCGTTGTACTTTCTTTTGTGTGAGGTATTATTGATACTTTTAGGATTTTTTTATCTACAAAAGCTACCGTAAGACTTACGCCATCTATAGTTATTGAGCCTTTATAAACGACATAATCTAAAAAGCTTTCATCAGATTTTATACTAATCCAAACTGCATTTTCTTCTTTTTTAAAATCTATTATTGTTCCTGTTGTATCCACGTGACCTGTAACTATATGTCCTCCAAATCTCGATGATAAGCTCATAGCTCTTTCCAGATTTACTTTTGAATTTCTTGTTAATGTGCTTAAATTTGTCGCTCTTACAGTTTCCATCATCACATCTGCTACAAATTCATTTTGAAATACTTCACAAACTGTTAAGCATACTCCATTAACCGCTATAGAATCACCTAGATTTACATCTTCTAAAACTTTATTTGCACAAATTCTTATCTTCCCACTTTTACCACTCGCCGTAATATTTTTAACTATTCCGACTTCTTCGACAATTCCAGTAAACATAATACCTCCTCTCTGTAATCAAATTTATTTAATTACATCTGCCTCTATCAAAATATCATTATCTATCATTGTTGTATTTGTAATATGTAAGTTTGTTGCATCACTCAAACTCTCAATTCCCATTCCAGATACAAAACTAGGTGCATCCTTTCCTCCTATTATCTTCGGAGCCATAAATATTTTAACTTTATCAACTAAATTTTTTCTAAATAAACTGTCATTTAAAGTCGCTCCACCTTCGACTAATACTGAATCTATTTTTAATTCACCCAATTTTTTTATTACAAAATTTAAATCTACTCCTGATTCATCTTTTGGTGAAATATATACATCTACATTGTTTTCTTTGAGTAAGTCTATCTTGCTTAAGTCGTTTTTGCATGTAAAAATTATTGTTTTTGCTTTTTTATCTTTTACTAAGTTTAAGTCCATAGGAATTTTTAAATTAGTATCGATTACTATTCTTATCGGATTTCTAGTTTTTTGATTTTCTATCCTAGTTGTCAAACTCGGGTTATCTTTTAAAACTGTATTTATACCTACCATAATAGCCATATATTTATTTCTAAATTCATGCGTCATTTGTCTAGATTTTTCGTTTGAAATCCACTTAGATTCCATATGTTTAGTCGCTATTTTTCCATCCATACTAACAGCAGTTTTTGAAATAACTAATGGTTTATTGTTTTTTATGTAGTGAAAAAATACCTCATTTAACTTTAGACCTTCTTCTTTTAAAATCCCTGTTGTAACTTCAATTCCAGATTCTCGTAATTTTTTTATTCCGCCTCCTGCTACTAGTGGATTGGGATCTGTATTACAAATTACAACTCTTTTAACCTTATGCCTTATTAAATTATCTGCACATGGAGGTGTTTTGCCAAAATGTGAACAAGGTTCTAATGTAACATACACTGTAGAATCTTTTATATCTTCCTTAGCACTATTTATTGCATTTACTTCCGCATGTGCTTGACCATATTCCATATGATATCCTTGTCCAATTATTTTATTATTTTTAACTATAATGCATCCTACTAATGGATTTGGATTTACTGCACCAATTCCCAATTTCGCAAGCTCTAAAGCCTTTTTCATATAGTAATTATCTTCTTGAGATTTTGAGTCAAATTTCATAAGAATTCCTTCTTTCTCTATAATGAATTTACATCAGCATATTTTATAACCATTTTTTTACAATCAAAAAAGCCCTGATATAATCAGGGCTATACGTTCAATAATTAAAATGATACTAAAACTAACTTAAATTTGTTTTTATCATTTTTTATCTTCTCTCATCCAGACTTTACTGTCGGCTTTGGAATCTCACCAAATCAACTACAATCGTAGCTCGCGGGCTATACCGCCGGTCGGGAATTGCACCCTGCCCTGAAGAATATTTTAAATTCATCTTTATTAACTTATATCTGTAATGTAGCACATTTTGAAATAATTTGCAATTTATTATCTATTTTTTTCAAAATTAATTTTATTTCTTTTTAATTAATTCTATTTCTTTTTCTAATTTAGCAATTCGCTTTTCTTGATTTTGTATTTTTTTATTTAAATTTGTTATTGTTTCTCTTTGTGAATCTAGTATTCCTATTATAGAGCTTAAATTTTTATCATTTGTTTTAGCAAATTTATCAAAAAATTCTTTAATACCCTCCTCATAAAACACATTTAGCCCTTCATTATAAGTCTTTAGAATATAGTCTATTAGTTTATCATACTCACCATTATCTATTTCTTGTTTTAAGTCTCTCCCTAATTTTTCTTTTAATTTTTTATCAAAATCTATCGCCTTATCTTTATTTTCATTCATAATTCTATAAAGTCAAAATTACTTTTAATTTTGACCCTTTGCCCCCTTCATCTTAATAAAAATTATTTCTTAATATTATTCTAAATTTAAGAAATAAATTTTTCTATAGATTTTAAAATATGGTATATAAAAATTTTTTTTGTAAATAATTCTAAATAGATGAGCTCATTATTTTAAAAATTAATAAGGGAGATTAAAAATGCAAAAGATTTTTTTAGTAGATACAGAGAACGTAAATATACGTTCACTAAAAGGAGCTAATTATTTAGATGAAAATGATTTAATAATACTTTTTACAACAGATAAGACTATTGTCCACAATTTTCATAACAATTTAATAAAAACTATAGAAACAAAAGCCACTATAAAAAATATACATATAGAATCTGGTGGCAAAAATTGTCTTGATTTTCAATTGGTAAGTTGTTTAGGACTATTAATCGGATCTAATACTAAAAAAAATATTGAGTATTATATAATAAGTAGAGATAAGGGCTACCTTCATTCAATAAACTTCTTATATGAACAAACCCAATGTTCTATACACTTAATATCTAATTTAAAATCATTATTTGATGAGAATTATGATGATACTTTGGCTATAATGCAAAATATGGACAACGAGATTACAGAAGCATTAAAGAATCTAGGATATACTAATAAAACCATAACAAAAGCATTAATTGCAATAGATTCATCAAAAACAGAAAAGGATTTAGAAGTTAACTTTTTTCTTCAATTTGGCTGGAATAACAAGATATATAATACTTGTAAACCAATAATATTCAAGTATGATATTCTTAATATCGCTTAAATTAACGTAAAAAGTATAATTATTGTATTTTCTCTTAAATAAAATATATTGTAATATATAAAAAGCACTGTCTTTTTTAGACTAGTGCTTTTTTAGTTTATGTATAAAACTTTTAATAAAGTTATTTCCCTTTTCCATCTTTCACTTGGAATTTCTTTTTATTTAAAAAAGCTAAGTCCTTTTTAAAGAAAATACCAGCGAATATTTTTGTTGATAAAAATATTATAAATCCTATAATAGCGTATATTTCTATCTGTTGTATATCTATGTTCTTTTTAAATATTGTATATAAAATGGAACCATATGGATCCACTTTAATATAGCATTCACATAATATTATTACTAAAAGACAAAACATTAAAACTACATCGCCTTTTCCATTAAACATTTTTATCATACCTTGAATAAAACTTAAGAAAAAGCATCCTATTGTAAGAACAAAAGTTACAAATGACATAGTTCCAAATTGGTCATTTATCCCCCCAACTGCCAAGAACAGCAGAGTTAAAATAGAAAAGAAAACACCTAGCTTAAAAGGCATTTTTTTACTTGAAATTTTAGCAAGTTTTGTATTTAATAAAAATAATACTCCAAATAGTAAAATTCCACATATCAATGTTCTTTCCACAATCTCACCTCTCCAAATCAAATTATTTTAATATATACTAAAAATATACATGAATCTACAAAAAAATATAAAATTCTCATTAATACTTATATTATATAAGAATTTTTTACCTTTTTAAAGTTATTTGAAAAAAATGAGAAATTTATTTAATTAAAAATCTGTAAAAAAAAAAAGCCCTGATTAACGAGGGTACAGGGCTCAAATTGATAATGATAGATAAAAGAGTGTGAGGGAATCTATCATTATCTGGGTATTTAAGTAAATTATTAAGCTAGTCTTTCTATACTTAAATAATACAGTTCCAATATGAATTTAATGTAAATTTTACATGAACTATATTTGAATTTTTGTATTTATAACAATTTCCCCGATTTTTAGATAAAAAAATTCATTTTTTTACTTATTTCTACCTATTTCTACTTTTTTCTACTTCTTTCTCCCTCTAAATAAAAACGATAAAATACCTTTTTTATGTGTGTCTTTACTTATAACAAAGAATGCATTTTCCAATTGATATAATAATATTCTATCAAAAGTAAATATTATATCTATATGTTCATAATTATTTTCTTCATATAGTTTCATTATTTCAAACATATGCTCATAAGACTCACCTTGTATTATAAGTGTTGGTTTTGTTTTAAATTCTACATTTAGATTTTGGTAGTTTTCTAAGACTACATCATATCTCGATAGTTTTTGATTTAGTTTCTCCTTCCAATCTGGAGTCTTTCTAACTACTTCAACTAAAAAAGTATGATCCTTAAATTTTAAAATTGACTGAGGTCTAACTATGCATCCTCTAATATTATCATTTACTATAACCTTAGATACTTCAAACTCTAAATCATCATTCATAACTTGAGTCAATAATTGATTAGATGCCAAGATAGATTTAATTTTAAATGTCTTTATTTCACTTACATATCCTTGAGAATACGTTTTTACGTCTAACGCTCTTAATAGACCAGTCCCATGATATCCTAAATAATACGCTTTATACGAACTAATACTATTTTCAGACACAAACTCTATCTGTCTTACAAAGCTCTTTTCTTTTAGCCTTGTCAGCTTTCTAGCCACTGTTTTTGACTCTATTTGATAACCACTTTTTTTCAGATAATAAGTAATCTGTAATGATGTTGCAAATACTAGACGATTTATTGTAAATAAAATTGCCTTTTCAATTTCCCCAATATGTCCTTTCTCTAGTAAAAAGTCTGCCTCCACCTTTGTTGTATTTTTTTTAGGTTTATTTAATTTATGTGTATCCCCTACATATGATGCAAATGGTGATAATTTCTCATCACAAATAGGCACCATAGCCTTTCTTAAATCAACCCTTTTACAAGTTTCCCCTATAGGTGAAACAAGTTCAACATTATTTTCATTTTTCATACTAATTACTCCCCTCATAGATAACACGAAACAATAATTATGTTTCATAAAGTTTATACTACTTTAATTATAATATTTTTTGTCATATATATCATTTATTTATTGTATTATTTTTTTATTTTTTTTCATTTTATGTAAAACTTTGTATTAATTCTTACTTTTTTGCACATTTTATAAGAAATTTTTCATTATTTTTTATAATAAAAATGCTATTCTCTGTTTTATCATCTATAATTTAGAGAATAGCATTTTAAAATTTATATTATCTTTTTACAGTTTCTTTAATTGAGTTGCTTATAAAATCTTTTATACTATAGCAAAGTAATATCATTGGGAATAATTCTAAACGTCCCGCTAACATGTCAAAGCTCAATACTATCTTAGAAAAATTAGATAGTAATGCAAAGTTTCCAACAGGCCCTATCAAATCACCAAATCCTGGTCCAACATTACCTAGACAAGTAAGTGGTGCAGTAAGTGTCGTAACTATATCTAAGTTTTCAAATGATAATAATAATACTGATGCAAAGAATATCAATGCATATACAACAAAGTATGAGTAAGCAAAGTCAAGTACTTGCTTATCTACTGGTTTTCCTTCAACATTTATTGTACTTACACTTCTTAGGCTGACCATCTTTTTAACGCTCGACTTCGCAGATTTTATAAGTATCATAATACGAGATATCTTCATACCTCCACCTGTAGAACCTGCACAAGCTCCAACTACCATTAGAAGTAATATTAAAATTTGTGATAACATAGGCCACATTCCAAAATCAGTAGTTGCAAAACCAGTAGTAGTTATTATAGATGCAACTTGGAATATTGAGTATCTAAATGATTGAGCTACACTTCCATACACACCTAATGTATTGATTGTAATTATTCCTGTAAATACTACTATTATTAATATATACCATCTAAGTTCTTCACTTTTAAATGCTTGTTTTATATTTTTCAATATTAATAAATAATATAAGTTAAAGTTTATACCAAATAACAGCATAAATACTGTTATTACCATATCGATATAATAACTATTGTAATACGCTATACTCGTATTTTTTATAGCATATCCACCTGTACCTGCTGTCGAAAATGCATGAACTATACTATCAAATAAAGGCATATGTCCTAATAATAAGAATATAACTTCTAATAATGTTAAAAATGCATATATACCGTATAGTATTCTGGCTGTCATCTGTACTTTAGAAACTAATTTACCTACTACTGGACCTGGTACCTCAGCTTTCATAAGGAACATATTTTGTCCTTCTGACTTTGGTAAAAATGCTAATACAAATACAAGTACTCCCATTCCACCTATCCAGTGTGTGAAACATCTCCAAAATAGCATACCTTTTGATAATCCTTCAATATTATTTAGTATACTCGAACCTGTTGTTGTAAATCCTGAAACAGTTTCAAAAAATGCATCAACATAATTTGGTATTTCACCACTTATATAAAAAGGTAATGCACCTATTAATGAAACAATAATCCAACTAAGTGCTACTATTATAAATCCTTCTTTAGCATATATATGTTTATTATCAGTTTTTAAATTGGCTAAAATATATCCAATTGCTAATGAGATCATACTAGTTATAACAAAATAAATTGCTGTATCATTTTCTTTATAAATAATAGATACTAAAAAAGGCAATAATAATATAATTGCTTCAAATATAAGTATATTTCCTAAAATCCTACAAATCATCTTTCTATTCATAAACTACAACCTCCTATGCCAATATGTCTTCAAGGCTAGTTAAGAAAGATTTTGTTGTTACTATTATTACGCTATCTCCGGCTTGAATAAAATCATCACCACTTGGCACAATAAGTTTATTTCCTCTCATTATACCTGCAACAAGTAGATTATCTTTTGTTTTTAAGTTTTTAAGCGGTACACCTAAGAAACTAACTCCTTCTTTTGCTATAAATTCTATAGCTTCGACCTTTTTGTCTACGATTTTGTAAAGTGTCTCTATTCCACAATCGCCTTTATTAGCCTTTGCTCTAACATATCTAACAATTTGATTGGCTGTTATATCTTTTGGAGAAATAACACTTTCTATACCGATTGATTCCAACATATTTATTATAGATAATCTATTTACCTTAGTAATTACTTTTGGCACGTTACATTTTGATGCATATAGAGATATTATTACATTCTCTTCATCTATACCAGTCATAGATACACATGCATCCATATGTTGAATTCCTTCTTCTAATAAAATATCTTGGTCTGTACCATCTGCATATACAACTTCTGCTTTCGGTAAAAGTGCACTTAATTTTTCACAGATTTTTTCATCATTATCTATGATTTTTACTTTTATACCTATCTCGGCTAATTGTTTAGCAAGGTAAAATGCTATTCTACTACCACCGATTATCATTGCAGATTTAATTTTTCTTTCATAAATACCAGCTGAAATCATAAATTTTTCTAAATCTTTATGAGATGCTGTTATGTGTATCTTATCTCCTTCTTCTAAAGAAAATCTACCATCTGGTATATAGACATTTTGTTGTCTTTGAAGCGCACAAACTAAGACGCTTGTCTTAAATTTTCTATTTAAATCACTTAAAGATACTCCTACTAATTTACTACCTGGTCTTACTTTTATTTCTGCCAAATCGACAAGACCTTTCGCAAAAGTATCAACTTTAAGTGCAGATGGGAATCTTAATATACGAGCAATTTCATCTGCTGCTGCTTTTTCTGGATTAATCATTAAACTAATTCCTAATCCATCTCTCATAAATGATATTTGTGAAGCATAATCAGGATTTCTAACCCTTGCAATTAGATTCTTCGCTCCTATTTTTCTTGCAATTAAACATGAAATTAAGTTAACTTCATCAGATGATGTAACCGATATAAATAGATCTGCCTTATTTACACCAGCTTCCATTTGGATATCATGAATAGCCCCATTTCCGCATATTCCCATAACGTCATAACTGTTTACTATTTCCTCAACATTTTTTTGATTCGTATCTATAACGACGACGTTATGACCTTCCATAGCTAGATGTTCGACTAAAGTTTTACCAACCTTACCACATCCTATTACAACTATTTCCATTTATTTCCTCCTGTTAAAATTTTAAACCTAAAAAAATAATTTCAACCTCTATTATAATACATATTTATATTTTGTTTATATCTTTATTAATATATATTTATATAATATTTAGAAATTTTAACAATTAGTGGATAAATATTATGTATGAAACGTTATTTTTCTGTGTTTTTTGAATACTTGTAATTTTTGGCAAGAGCTTAATTGACATTTTATATAAATAAATAGTAAAATAATTGTACTATATTATATAACATACATAAAACAATATAAAAAGCTGTGATAATGAGTAGTAGATTTTAGATAAAACACAGAGAGAAAGTGGCTGGTGTAAACTTTCATGCGTCTAAAATTGAAGTAGCCTTTGAGCTGTGAACTGAACAACTTTTTAAGTAGGCTTCACCGGTTTTCAACCGTTAAAATGAAACGATATATTTTGTATCGAGTAAGTGCAAAGAAATTTCTTTGAATTTAGGTGGTAACACGGATTAACTAATTCGCCCTAAGCTAATTTATTAGCTTGGGGCTTTTTAAATATAATTTTTTAATACATTTAAATCATAGGGGGGCAATATGGAAATTACAGGATCACAATTAATAATTAATTCTTTAATCGAAGAAGGCGTTGATAAAATATTTGCTTATCCAGGAGGATATGATAAGGATATTTTTGACGCATTATATCATGAAAAAGATATAGAGCTAATATTACCGAGACACGAACAAGGTCTTATACATGCTGCAGAGGGATATGCACGTTCAACTGGAAAAGTAGGCATTTGCTTAGTTACAAGCGGACCAGGGGCAACTAATCTAGTTACAGGCATAGCTGATGCAAATTATGACGGAATACCTCTAGTATGTTTTACAGGACAAGTTGCAACTTCAGTAATAGGAAATGATGCATTCCAAGAAGTTGACATAGTAGGAATTACAAGAACTATATGTAAATACTCTACAACAATTAGAAAAAGAGAAGATTTGGGTAGAGTTATAAAAGAGGCATTTTATATAGCAAGAACAGGAAAACCAGGTCCTGTTGTAGTTGATTTACCTAGTAATATCGTAAGTGAATTTGGTCCTTCTGAATATCCAAAATCAGTAGATATAAGAGGCTACAAACCGAGCACTGGTGTTCATATTGGTCAAATTAAAAAAGCATTAGAAATGCTAAAAGGCGCTAAAAAACCTTTATTTTTAATTGGCGGTGGTGTAAATATATCTCGTGCTAATGAAGAATTAGAAAAGCTTGTGGATATAACAAATGTACCAGTTATCACAACTATAATGGGTAAGGGTGCAATACCTACTTCTCACCCACTTTTCATAGGTAATGTAGGTATGCATGGTAGTTATGCCGCTAATAGAGCTGTCAATGAATGTGATGTATTATTTTCAATTGGTACAAGATTTAACGATAGAGTTACAGGAAAGATTTCCGAATTTGCGCCAAATGCAAAAATAATACATATAGCTTAATACAAAACAATGGGTTGATGAGATAAAAACTTGGGACAAAAAACATCCAGTAACTGCTCCAAGCTCTGTAGAAGGATTTATCTCTCCTCAATCTATATTTGAAAATCTAAACAAAGTGTTTACTGATGGAATATTTGTAACAGATGTTGGTCAACATCAAATGTGGACTACACAATTTTTAGAAATGAATAAAAATAAACAATTAATAACATCTGGTGGGCTTGGAACAATGGGCTTTGGTTTGCCTGCTGCTATAGGCGCTATCAATGTTACTGAAAGATAAATATGATTTTTTTTATAAAGAAGGGGATGTCACATTAAGAAAAAGTGCGACAGCCCCTTAATTTATTTTATTTATACGGTCCAAAGTTATATAATTTATAATATTAACTTTGTTCCACAATTTGGACAGAAATTAGACCCAGCACTATTTGGAGTTCCACAGTTTGGACAGAATTTAGCTACATTGCCTCCTTGAGGATTTGCATTTTGTTGTGGTTGAGATGGCTGTTGTGGCTGATTATATGATTGTTGATTGTTTTGTTGTTGATTTTGCGCCATTTGATTAGCCATTTGTTGTCCCATCATCATTCCAACTTGCATACCAGCCATATCTGCTGCTATATTTGAGCCATGCCCTCCTGAGTTTTTACCAATTGAATCTGCCATTGCAATCTTAGTGTATTTATCCATATCGTTTACCATACTTTGTGATGCTGCTTTTGTAGCCATTTCTTGTATTTCTTTTGGATAAGATACGCTAGATATTGCAAAATTAGTTATTCCAATTCCTATCTTTTGCATTTCCATATCTAAATCACTTTGTATTCCTTTTGATATTTCATAAGCATTAGCTTGAAGATTGAATATATCTTTTCCTTCTCTTACTATCCATCTCATAAGAGTTTGATCTAACATAGACATTATACGCTCTTTTACGTCATCTATTGTAAATTGTTTTTTAATCCCTGCTATTTTATCTATAAGCAGTCCATAATCTTCTACTTTACAGCAAAACGTACCAAATGATTTAATAGGCATACCACCTGGTAGATTTGGAGCTGGTATATTTATTGCATTTTTTGTTCCCCATTTAACAGTTAATTCTTTAGTATTTACAAATAATACTTCTGCTCTCATCCCACTATTAAATCCAAATTTAAATCCTTTTAATGTAGATAAAAAAGGTACTATTTGTGATTCAATATCAAAGCTTCCTTCGTCTTTGAATATACCTTCTATTTTCCCATTAAACATAAATATTGCATCTTGGCCTGGTCTAATAATTAATTTACTTCCTTTTTTGATTTCTTTATTATCCCATTTCCAAAAAATCATATCATCTCTAAACTGTTCCCACTCTACTACGTTTGACAGTTGATTGCTGAAAAAACCCATATCGTTCCTCCTATTTTTTATGAATTTACATAATATAAAGCTAATATTAATATAATAATTATTACTACAACTATTGCAGTTATTTTAAATACACTCTTTGGATATTCCCCTGATATTACCCCAGATTGACCATTTATTAAAATATGATATTCTTTTCCTTTATAGTAATATGCAGATGAATATATCGGCACTAAAATATGTTTATACGTTTCTCTATCATAGTTTGAACTCATATTCAAACTACTTACTCTATCAAATTTTCTAAGTACATCTCTCTCACACAAATGTCGCATTTCATTTTGCATTTTTTTCTTTGCTTGTATATGTGCATCTTCTAAATCTATTGTATATATTTCTGAACAATATCCAGACATATAATCTGGAGAAAATGAAGATATGTTTTGAGTATTATATACAAGTGAGTTTACTAAACTCAGTTTTAATTTATCGGATGCTCTTACAAGTACATCGTCAAAAAAATTATGCACATAACCCGAAGTAGGATACCATCTCGTTCTAATTTCTGTATGTGTTTCTCCATTATCGTCTTTGTATGTAACTTCATAGTTTTTTCCACCCATAGCGTGATAATGTGCTTTTACATCTGCATCAAATGTCCAAAATGGTATATATATACCTTGAACTTTATCTGATTGATATAGAGTTTTTAATGTATTTGGAGCAAGCCACCTACTTTTTATCCACTTGTGGTATATCTCTCCCGTCTGTAATTTATTAATTCTAAACGGTACAACTCCATCTGGAATTAGTGCATCAAGTTGTTTTTTTGCCAAAACATAATTAGCACCGCAATAAGGACATGTCGTAGCTGTACTCGTTGCATCAACTTCTACAAGGGCTCCACATCCTTCACACTGCATACTAGTAGATTGTTTTTCCTCTGCTTTTATTGAATCCATCGCATGTCGAGTTAGTTTATGCTCTACAATTTTACTGTCATCATGTTCTATTTTAACTTCATTGCCACAACTTGGGCATTTCAAATTTTGCGAAGATGCATCAAATTCCATAACTGCCCCACAGTTTTGGCAATAATATGTTTTTGCAGTATCCATCATATTCCCTTTCCAGTATAGTTAATTAACTTTTATTATTTATCTAATCCTAATTTAGTTTTTAATTTAGCAAGCTCGTCATCTATTGCTGAATTTGAGCTACTTGTTGGCTCATCATACTTAGCCATTAAATCGTCTATATTTTCTTCTTTTTTAGATGAATTTAGTTCTGCCATTGCATTTGCAGTATCTAATTTTTTATTTATCTTAGCTTCCATCTCATCAAATTTAGACATATTCCCCATAGCTCCATTTACACTTGAACCCAATTTATTTAATTTTTCTTGTGTCTGTGCTATTGCCATTTTGGCTTTTAACTCATCTCTTTTTGCATTTAATGATGCTATATCTTTTACTAGTTTATCATGCATCTCTCTCATTTTTGTCGCATTTTCTCTAGCTATATCATAAGTTTGTTGAAGTGAAGTCAATTTTGTATTTAATTCTTCTTTCTTTTCTAAAAATGTTCTTGCATCAGCTTCATTACCTGCTAATAAAGCCTTTTGTGCATAATTTTGCATTTTATCTATAGATTCATTACATTCATTTAATTCTCTTTTTGCTCTAGTTTCTTCAGCCATTACTGCTGCTGTTTCTGCTTTTACTTTTCCTAAGTCACTTTCTAAATTTCTAAGGTATTGATCTATCATTTTATTTGGGTCTTCAACCTTATCTAATAATGCATTAATATTTGAAGACATTATATCTTTAAATCTATTTAAAATTCCAGCCATTGTAAACCTCCTTAAATTTATTTACTATTTATTTTAAGTATATCATAGTATTTTTATTATATACATTAATGGTCATTTGGGCTATAGTTCTAGATTTATTACTTGACTTAATTTTACAACTCCACCTATTGTTATCTTTTTTATAATTCCATTTTCTTTATTTATCTCAGATTCTATTATCCCACCTGGTTGATTTATACTGTATTTACGACTTCCATTTTGTAAATTTTGTTCTAAATAAGCTACTGTCGCCAATGTCCCACTTCCACAACTACTTTCAAAAAAAGTCGTTTCTGTAGCTTTTACATATACAACTGGAGTTATATAATTTTTTAATTTGTCTAAAAACATAACCCCAAATGCCTCAACATCATAATTATTATAGACAGCATTTTTAAATTTTAAAAAATTTTCTTCTGTCGCATCTATATTTTCTGCTATGATATGATTTATTCCTTCAATTATCACTATAGGAAATTCGCCCATTTCGTCTACATATATTTTCTCTATATTCTTTGGTATAGGCATCTCTATTTCTGCTGTTTCTTTATCTAAATCAACATATACATTTAGTATTTTGTCGCTATTTATTTCAACAAGAACATTACCCCTTTTTATTTTATTATTTCTTGCAAATATCATCCCTATACTTCTAGACGCATTTCCACAAAACTCTCCCCCCATCATCTCGAGTTTTATATCTCCGCCTATTGTAGGTTGTTTTACAAATCCAACTTGTTCTGCTTTATAATCAGTATTTTCTAATATATCTTTTGCAACGTTTTTATAGTCTTTTGACTTTATATTATCTAAGACAAAAACTGTTATATTATTTGCTGGATTAGCTAGTACTATACTGTATTTATTTTTTCCATACATAATATATACCCCTTTATATTAAATATTTTTAAATTACATCCCCTATATTTTACATTTATTATATCAGATATATAAACTAAATAAACCACCTTGAACAAGGCGGTTTATTCTTAAATTTATTTCAATGATGCAAAAAAATCTTCATACCAATCTCCCCAATCGTCAATTGGGTAAACAGCTCCCCCATTGCAACTTTTTAATAAATTTGATGCATACTCTTCTCCTATTTGAAACAACTCTCCAACTGTCATTTCATATCCAGCTTCTGTCGCAACTTCACAAAATGCCTGCATTGGGTCTTTAGCAGATTTAGTATCAATTAATTTTTGCTTTAATTTTGGGTCATGTCTAGCTTCTTTTAATATTTGAACTAATTTTTCATTCATATATTTCACCCCTTGAGTTTTTTATGCAACAAATCCACCTACTATTTGTCCACAATAAATTTATGATATATGAAAATAATAGCATTATCACAAAAAAATTACCACCACAGATAAATGTGATGGTAATTAAAATTTTTATAATATTTATAATAATGGTGCAAATACTCTAAGAACAGCTCTAAATAAAGTATCTATTTTTCCACTTGCAAATACATTTGTATTTTCTATTTTTCTACTTTTTGCAATTGTTTCTAATGCATCTTCTTTTATATCTTGAATACATTTTGATTTATATAAAAATACTCCACATTCAAAATGAAGATATAAACTTCTATAGTCGAAGTTTATAGTACCGACAGTCGCTACTTCATCATCAGATACTACTACTTTTGCATGTAAAAATCCTGGTGTATATTCGTAAATCTCTACTCCATTTTCGATTAGTTGATGATAATAAGATCTAGTAAGTTTAAATACTGTCTTTTTGTCCGGTATACCAGGTGTCACAATCTTAACATCAATTCCTCTTTTAGATGCTAAGCAAAGTGCCGTCATCATCTCGTTGTCGATTATAAGGTATGGAGTAAATATATATACGTATTTTTTCGCATTATTTATAAGGTTTAAATATACATTTTCTCCTACGACTTCTTCATCTAATGGTGAATCACCATATGGCTGAATATATCCATCATGTTTTACTAATTGATTTAGATGAACATGTGGTCTAAATTTATTATAATCGTCATCAGTAGGTCTAAATGAATTCCACATATATAAGAACATTGTAGTTAAATTCCAAACACCTTCACCTTTTAACATTATTCCAGTGTCTTTCCAATAACCAAATCTCTCTTTTTTGTTTATATATTCATCTGCTAAATTTATTCCTCCTGTAAATCCAGTATGACCATCAATAACCATTATCTTTCTATGGTCTCTGTTATTCATAGCAAGAGAAATAAACGGAATAAATGGATTAAAGGCCATACATTTAATCCCTCTAGCTTCTAGTATTTTATCGTATTTATAAGGTAGGTTAGATACACATCCCATATCATCGTAAATTAATCTTACATCTAAGCCTTCCTTTGCCTTTTCTTCTAAAATATCTAATATTGTATTCCACATTTCGCCTTCATCGATTATAAAGTATTCCATGAAGATGTAGTGTTTTGCAGCTTTTAATTCTTTTACTATATCTTTAAAGTTTTCTTCTCCACTTTTATAGTAAACTGCACTGGTATTTTCATATATAGGAAATCCCATATGATTTGATAAATACCTTACTTGACCAGCTACTCTTAAATCTTGTTCTTCAATTTCTTTTATTACATTTTTATCTTGAACTCTTATACAATGATTTCTATCGTGTTCTTTTTCTAATTTTCCTCTCATCTTTCTTGTAGGTTTTTTATTACCTAAAAATAGATATAATAATCCTCCAAAGATAGGAAACAATAAAATCGGAATAATCCATGCTATTTTGTATGCTGGGTTATCTTCTTTATTTACTATAAAAAGAACTACTAATATACTAAGTATCATACATATAACGCTCCACACTTGTGAATAGTGGCTAAATTTATTTAACATAAGCAACATATATACGACCTGTATTAAAATCATAAGACCAAATACAAAAACTCTATTGAATATTAGTTTTAAATACTTCATTATGTTCCCCCTTTCAATAAGTTTTTCGTTAAAACTTATCTAATTTCAGTTAGTTTTTACGCTATATTGATTTATTATAACACTTAAATTATTACAAATTTATAAGATATTAAGTAATTGACTATCAGTTCTATATAAGTTCATCATTTTTTAATAAATTGTATAAAGTTGGATTAAAATTAAATTCATTCATCAATTTATTTACTTCGTCTAAAGATTTCTCTATTTTTTGTTTTGAAACATTTCCTTTACTTGCTCTTATTAAGATATTTTTGGGCGAATGAGATATATCTATAAACTCTAAAAGCTGTGTTTTATATCCTACTGCCTCAAGTAAATTTCCTCTAACTGCATCTGTCATTAATGCTGCTACTCTTTCTTGAACTATTCCATATCTAGTAAGTATATTTAAATTTTCTGGTTTCATTTGATGATTTAATTCATGTTGACAACATGGTACTGAGAATATCATTTTAGCATTCCATTTTATTGCATTGTAAAGTGCATAATCTGTAGCTGTATCACATGCATGTAAAGTTATAACCATGTCCACTTTATTGTTATATTTGTATCCGTTTATATCACCTAATTCAAAATGTAAATTATCGTATTTATAACATTTAGCTACTTCATTACATTTTTTAATTACATCTTCTTTTAAGTCTAGACCTATCATTTTAACATTTATTTTTTTAATTTCAACAAAATAATAGTAAAGTATAAATGTTAAGTAAGATTTACCACATCCAAAATCTAATATAGTAAGTTCTTTATAGTCGTTTTTCTTTATTTCATCATCTATAATTTCTACAAATCTATTTATTTGTTTATATTTATCATATTTAGATTTAACAACTTTACCTTCTTTTGTAAAGACACCTAAATCTATTAAAGGTTCTATTATCATACCTTCTTCTAATATATAATTTTTCTTTTTGTTGTGATCTTTATTTACTAAGTTAGAATTGTTGGCGTTTTTCTTGCCTAAGAATACTTTACCCTTTTTAGATATCTTTAAATCAAAAGTATTATTTTCACTCCAAGCAGTCAATTGTTTGTAGCTATTTTCCATATAATCTAAAAGATAGTCGTTTAAGTCTTCGATTTCTATATTTTCATGAAAAACCTGTTTATCAGTGTATTTTTCAACTTGATAATATTGTTTCGTTTTATTTTCTTTTAGATTTATATTTATTTTATTATACTTTTCTTCCTTATTTTTCTTATTACTTATAACTATTTTAAAAACTTGTCCTTCTACTATTTTATCTATAGATTTTATTAAATCTTCCATTTGTTCCTCCTATTTTACATTCATTTTATGTATTTATTTTTAATTCTCCATATTAAGTTACTAGATTATTATTATATCATTTACTTAAAATAATACAATTTATAATTTTTAATTAAATGTAATTCAAAATTATATACATAGCGCTTTCCTAATCACACTTAATATGTTTAACAAAAATTATTTCTTTTTTACGTCTTTAATATAAATTATTTTTTATATCAAAAAACTTTTATATTTAGACATATTATATAATTTTAGCTACTATTTATTTATAGGTATATTATTTTTCAAGTTTATTTATCATTTCAAAACGAATTTTTCTTCAAAAGTATATAAGTTTGTACACCATGTTTTCTATTTTATTTAAAATAGTATATCTCTTTTTCTCTTCTTATATATTTTTAAATTTAGGTATATTAGAAGGTATTTATTTTTTAGTTTTAAATGGTAAGTTTACTTATTTTCTTTTTTCTAATTTCAAAAATTATATTTAGGAGGGGTTTTTATGAAAGACTTAGTAACATCTATTTACAATGTTGTCTGGAGTCAGTGGTTAGTATATTTATGTTTGCTATCAGGAATATATTTTTCTCTAAGAACAAGATTCTCTCAGGTTAGAAATATCAAGGTTATGGTAAAATTGCTTCTTAGTGGAGAAAAATCTGATGAAGGGATTTCTTCTTTTCAAGGTTTTTGTACTGCATTAGCAGGTCGTATAGGTACTGGTAATATTGCCGGTGTTGCAACTGCAATAGCTTGGGGTGGTCCCGGTGCTCTATTTTGGATGTGGGCAATTGCATTTTTAGGTGCAGGTTCAGCATTTGCAGAGTCTACACTAGGACAACTTTATAAAGAACAGCACGAAGGGCAATACCGTGGAGGTCCCGCATATTACATAGAAAAAGGCTTTGGTGAAACAACATTTGCAAAGGCATATGGTCTATTATTTGCAATAGTTACAGTAATAGCGATAGGTGTATTATTGCCAGGAGTTCAATCAAACTCTATAGCTGATGCAGTCAAAAGCTCATTTAATATAAATACAACTGTTACTGCAGTTATATTAGTTGTTTTAACAGGAATAGTTGTCCTTGGTGGTATAAAAAGAATCGGTTCTGCTGCTGAGTTTATAGTTCCTTTTATGGGAGGTCTATATATTTTGATGGCATTGATAATTATAATAGTTAATATCAATCAACTACCACATGTTTTAGCTCAAATATTTAAGGGGGCATTTGGTTTACAAGCGCCTTTTGGAGCTATAGTAGGTTCTACTGTAGCGTGGGGAGTTAAACGTGGAGTTTATTCAAATGAAGCTGGTCAAGGTACTGGTCCACAAGCATCTTCCGCAGCTGAAGTCAACCATCCAGCAGTCCAAGGATTTGTACAAGCATTTTCAGTATATGTAGATACATTATTTGTTTGCTCAGCAACTGGCTTTATGATTCTTATGACAAACTGTTATACAACTTTTAATGAAACTACAAAACAAGTTGTATATAATGCAGGTCAATCATTTACAACAGAGCAAATAGGACCTCAATATACTATCGCTGGTATAAATACTTTAATTCCTGGATTCGGTGGTGCATTTGTAACTATAGCCCTATTCTTCTTTGTATTCACTACATTAATGGCTTATTATTATATTGCAGAAGTTAATTTAACTTATATAATTAAGAAGATTACTGGCGGTAAAAGTTCTAAAATCGCTCAATATTTATTGGTCTTTGTTTTCTTAGGTATGATAGCATTTGGTGCTGTTAAATCTGCCGAATTAGCTTGGACAATGGGTGATATTGGAGTTGGTATGATGGCTTGGTTAAATATAATAGCTATATTAATACTATCTAACCCAGTTATGAAATGCTTCAAAGATTATGAACGACAACTTAAAGCAGGAATTCCAACTACAGAGATAACATTTGATCCTATAAATTTAGGAATAAAAGGTGCTACTTTCTGGGAAGAAAAATGCTCTAATACTAATAAATAATTATTTAATAATAAATACCAAATACCTAAATTATAAGAGCTGATATGAGAAACCATACCAGCTCTTTTTAATTTAAATAAATTTATGAATAACTTACCTCTACTTGTAAAAAATAATAAATATATTTCAATATATTAATTACTCTGGAGGTTTTTATGTATATAAATTTTCAAGAAATAAACCCTATACTAATAAATTCATTGACTAAAAAATTTAATTTAGATCCAAATAAACTAACTATCTTATATAAGATAACAAATATAAAAGAAAATAAATTTGATGAATTTGAAAAATCTATTTTCCCATATTTATTTATAGATAATACTTATTATATCGAATACGAAGATTCAATTTATAAAATAAAAAGCAAACTTGAGTCCTCTACTAAAATATCTACCGAAGATATGATTTCATCTATAAAAATGAAAATAAACAAAAATGATATCTATAAAATGTATAATAACTTAAATTCATTATTTACAATTTTTGAAGATGATTTTCCTCAAAGCCAAGTAAAAATTATGGCTCTTTATGATACTCCAAAACAAAAAACATTAAAATATGCTTATATTAAAGGTTCTCTTTTAGCATAAAAAGGTGTTATTTAAAACACCTTTTTATTATTTTTCTTCTCTTATTTTAGCTTTTTTATTTTTAACTATTATTTCACTATTGTTATTTAAGAAATCTTTGCCTTTTTTATTTAATATATCTACTGTTGAGTAATTATCATATATTTTTATAACGCCTAAGTCGCTATTTTCTATATTTTCTATATTGTTTAAAGCTCCTACTATATCGCCAATTCTTATTTTTTTCTTCTTTCCTATGTTTATATGAATTTTTGTAATTTCTCCACCAAACTTATCTTCATCAGAATTAGTACTTAAACTACTACCTTCTTTTAATTCGTTTACTTTTATTTTATAATCTGCTTTATCTTTTTCATCATGCTCAACTTCTATTAAGTCAATTTCTTGTTTTATATAATCTTTAATTTCTTCGAAGTATTTATAATCTTGCTCTGATACTAAACTAACTGCTACTCCGTCTTTTCCAGCCCTTCCTGTTCTTCCAATTCTATGGACATAAACTTCTTTATCTACTGGAATATCGTAATTTACAACTAAAGATACATCATCTATATGAATACCTCTAGATATAATATCACTACTTATTAATATATTAAATTCATGTTTTTTGAAAGAATCTATTATGTAAAATCTTCTCTCTTGTGATATATCTCCACTAATATGTTCTACTAAAAATCCACTTTCTTTCATTTTTTCATATAGATTTTGGGCTTGTTTTTTTGTATTTGCAAATATAATCGCAGTATCTGGCTTAAATTTATATAATAACGATTCTAAATATTTATATTTTGAGCTGTTTTTTATATCAACTTGTATATATTGTTGAAGTATTTTATTTTGTAGTTTATTTATAGATTCTTTTATTTCGATATAATCATATTCTTTCATATATTCATCACATATATTTTTTAAGTCATCTTCTACTGTTGCTGAGAAAAATGCTTTACATACATTTTTGTCTATATTTTTCATAATTGTATCGATATCTGTTTTGAATCCTTTTGTAAACATTTTATCTACTTCATCTATAACAAAATACTCTAATTTACTTAAGTCTACACTGCCCTTTGTTATATGATCTATCATTCTCCCGGGTGTCGCTACTATAACATTAACACCTTGTTTTAATTCTAATACTTGATTATTAAATGAGTCTTTTCCTAAAATTGCACTGCATTTTATTCTTTTTATTCGTCCTATATTTTCAATTTCTTCTTTTACTTGTAGAGCTAATTCTCTAGTAGGTACAATTACTAATGCTTTTAAATCTTTTTCTAGTGATTTTATTTGATTACATATAGGTATTGCAAATGATGCACTCTTTCCTGTTCCTGTTTTAGATTTAACTAAAATATTATTTTTATCTATTAATTTAGGTATTACTTTATCTTGCACTTCTGTAGGTGTATTGTAATTTAAGATATTTAATGATTTTAAAATCTCCTTATCTAAATTAAATTCATCAAATTTTTTCATTTTATTCTCCTTAAACTAATTCTTTTTCATCTACATATTATATCAAAATACTACTTAATTAAACTTATTATTGTTATTTACTTCAATTGATTTTCTATATGTATTTAAATTATAATTTATTTAATACATATAAATATCTATTTAAATTTGGGGGGATTTTTTATGGATAAGATTTTAAAGGCTTTAGCTCAGTCAAGACCTTTTCACAATTTAAGTGAAGAGACTTTAAGAGAAATAATACCTTTACTAAGAGGTAGTGTAAAGTTTTTTGAGAAAGGTGCTTTACTGATAGATGAAGGCGAATACATAGATTATATCGGGATAATTCTAAGTGGGAAATTAGCAGTATCTAATTTCTACTCTACTGGAGATGAAAGTTTAGTAAATAAACTTGAACCATCTTATTCTTTTGGACTCGAAATTACTTGTACATATGAAAAAATTAGCCCATTTTCAATCTATGCATTGACTGATTCTGAAGTATTTATATTTAATCAAGATGTAATTTTTCAAAAGGGGTTTATATCAGAGGAATATCGATTTTTAATATTAGAAGATGTACTTAAGTTTATTGCTAATGAAAATATGAGAAAATATCATAAGATAAAGATAATATCTCATTATAAACTAAGACAAAAAATTATTGCATATTTATTATTAGAAAAGCAAAAACACAATAGTGATAGATTTACCATACCTTATAATCGCGAAGAGCTTGCAAAATTTTTATGTGTAAATAGAAGTGCTCTTTCTCACGAACTCAGCAATATGCAAAAAGAAGGTCTTATAAAATACAATAAAAATAAATTTGAAATACTTTCTATGAATATATAAATATTAGTATAAATTGCTCCATATTGATATTTAATTTATACATCGTTGGCACAACAACATATTTATATTATTTATTAGTATATAATTATAGATAAGTCATACTATTGATTAATTTAACTTATATTTAGTTTATGTGCATAAACTAGTATTAAATAAAATACCATATCCTTATAATAAAGTTTCACCCCCTAAGTTTTGTGTAACTTAGGGGGTCCTTTGTGTTTAATATTTATGAACAAGTCACGATTTGCTCTTTTATATCTGAATAGATTTGAAGACCTTTCGTGTCATATACTTTTATCACTTCTTGATTTATATTTGAATCTTGTACTATTTGTTTTACTATATTTTCTTTATTTTTAAGTTTACTTTCATTAAATACTACATCACTCTTATTATCAAATAACGCAACATAAAATATACCTGTCTCAACTAAGTCTTGGAAAAAGTGACTTCCATACGACAACTCTGGCATTAAATCTTTATTGCTGTACGCTATTTCACACATAACAGACATATTACATAATTCTGTGAATTTAACAGGAACGCCAAGTGCTGGATTGCTACTTCCCCATCTACCTGGCCCCATAAGCATTGCATTTTTTCCTTTTAGCTTTTTGTTTATTATACCGACTTGTCTAGCAATATTATATTTCTCTACTTCTGGCAATTTTATATATTCTTCAGATGATATAAATACTATATAATCTATTGCAAGTCTCACATTTCCACCCATAAAGTTTCCTTTTGATGAAAATAAACAAGAATTTTTATCTTCTAATTTAGGTAATTCGACAGTCTTTCCAAGTCCTCTTGTTTGGAGCGGTCTACATTGAACAATATTAATTTTAAAATTACCTTGTCTGTCAAAGTTGGCTGTATATTCAATATCGACTGGATAATTGTATTTTGAAGATACAACTTTTAATATTTTTTTCATAGCTTCTGGAAACTTTGTACTTCTCAATAATCTTTCAAAATTCAATATAAATGGTATGTTAGATGTATCTACTCCAACTCTTTGAAGTCTTTCTTCTGTTTCTTTGTCTTTTGAACCAAATAAATTGCTTTGTGTTTTTAAATTGCTTTTTACTGCATCATTTATCTTTATTGTCTCTAATTTATTTTTATTTAAATTTAAGACATCTACATAATGTTGTGAAAATTTTCGTGGGTCTTTCATAGTCATAGCAGGAAGTCTTGTAGGGTCATCTAGGGCAACTATTCTTACATAGTCGTTGTTTACTCTATCTACTGCTCTAGTCCCAAGACCGAATACTAATCTTAACATTCCTGCATCCATATCAATTTTCTTGTTCCAAACATATAAATTTGATGAATTTGCAACACCTGCTATATGAGGGAAGAAGTACTCTCCATAATAATCTCCAGAAACCCTCTGAACAAGTATAGCCATCTGTTCATCTCGTTTATCTAAACCTCGATTTTTTCTATAATTAAGTGCATCATCATTCATAGTGCTCGCATATACAGTTCTTATAGCATCTTCAAATGCTTTTAATCTCTCACTTGGATTTCCTTGGTTTATGCAAAATACGCTATCGTATTTTCCTGCAAATGCATTTCCAAAATTGTCTTCTAATAGAGAACTTGATCTTACAATTATAGGACATTGACCGTAATATTCTAATAAATGCATAAATTGTTCTCTTATCATCTCTGAAAACTTTCCACTTTTCATTCCATCTTGTAATTCTTTTGCGTATTTAAAATACCCTTCATCTGTCTTTTGTTTCATTCTCAAATCCCATAATCCATTTTCAACTATATAAGAATAAAATACATCTGTTCCAATATAAAATGAATCATGTGGCTCTAATATATCTTTAAATTCGTCTTTTGTTTCTTCTGATTTAGATATAATAGCAGTTGCCATAAGCATTCCTATGCTCTTTCCACCTATAAATCCCGTACCTATTTCCCTAGATGCAATTTGGACCATATCGGCTAAAGTAAAATATTGATTGCACATTTTATTTATCTTTGCATCTTTTCCTACTAATATATCTATTAAATTTTGTTTCATTTTATCTTGAGTTAATTTATCTTGTGTTAGAGCTGCTTTTGCTTTGTTGAAGTTTATTCTCCAATAACCTAATCTTTTATTTCTCCAGTCAAAATGAGAAAATAATTTTGATGCTTCACCGCTTGATGTTATTGTTGTAACCTTGTCTCCTTCCACTTTATGTGGAAAGAATAAAATTGGAGTATATCTATCTTCTACTTTTAAAGGATGTATATAGAAATTTCCTTCTACATTATATATATCCATTAAAACTTGCGTTGTCTCTCTTATTTTAGCTATTGTGTCATAAGTATATGAATTTCTTTTTATAGAAAAATATGCAACTGCTCCTATTTTATATAGATATGGACATGTAACTTTAAAAAAGTTAACTGTCATCAAATCAGAATACCATCCTCTTTGAATATATGTAAGACTGTCAAATACATATACTGCATTTTCACTTTGAGTTTTTATTATATTTCTAACCGACATTGTAAATTCTTCAAACCCCTTATCTAAATCAAGTTCAAATAAATTTATAGAATCTATATCGTCTATTATCGGCTCCATCTTTCCAAACTTTATATAGTTTACTTTTTTACCGTCATCTATTGCCTTTTTAGCAAAAGCATTTGCGACATATTTATAGTTATTTATATCCTCGACTTGCCATACAACATTATCTCCAGGATACAATCCTCCCATTATATCGTCAAAACCTTTTATCCCTGTACTAATATTATCCACAAAAACCCCTCCTTTGCAGAAAACCTCTTAATTTAAATTGTATCATATGACATATTTTTATCCTTAATATAAATAAGTATTTATATATTAATCTTATTTTCTAACCTTTATATCTAATTTTTTATTTAAATTAAAAAATACCGCAAAATCAAACCTTGTATTTGCGGTATCTTCATCTAAACTATATTAAAATGTTGTAGAGCATATTCTATTCCATCTTCATCTACATCTTTTGTTATAAAGCTCACGATTTTTGATAAATCCTGTTTTCCATTTGCCATCAAAACTCCATTTGGACAATATTCAAACATAGCAGTATCGTTATAGCTATCTCCAAAAGCATAGCTATCTTCTTTTTCTAAATTAAAATAATCTAATAAAAACTGCATTCCACTTGCTTTTGAATGACCTTTTGGAACAACTTCAAAGAAATTGGCTCCTCTATCTATATAGTCGAAGTCCTCATTTTCTAAGTATTCTACAATATTATCTCTCTTGTCTTCATTTTCTAATGTAAAGCAAAATTTATCAAAAGACATATCTTCACTTTTTAAAGATTTTATTGGAAATCCTCTATCCATAAATAATTTAATTTTATTTTGTTTTTCTGGATTTTCTGTTTCCAAATCCATATATATATTTTCTGTTCCTTCAATAATGACATCTGCTTCATTATCTTTTAAGATATTTAAAATATCAGTGTATTTATTTTTATCGATAGTTTTATAATATAAAACTTTTCCACCGATTTCTATATAAGTTCCACATCCACAAATATATCCATCAAAGCCCATATCTTGAAGTCTTGGCTCAATTAAGGCTCTTGTTCTCCCTGTATTTATAATTGTTATATGGCCATTTTCTTGAGCTCTCTTTAGAGCAGTTTTTGTACTTTCTGGTATCTCCCCACTAGACTCTGAAATTAATGTTCCATCAATATCAAAGAACAATATTTTTCTATTACTCATTTATTTCCTCCTTAAGTGTTTTCCTCTGTCCCCTAAAATTACATTATCTATATCATTTACTATTGTTTCTCTTTCTTCTTGTTTTAAAGAGTCATTTTCATATATTTTTTTACGCAAATCTCTGAGCATATCATTTTTATGCTTTAGTTTTTTATTGTATTTAGCTTCTATTTCACTAAAACTTTGATTCAACTTATTTATAAGAGATGCCATCTCGTCTGAACTCCCGGCTATCCTGTTGAGCAACATTAAGTTTTGTGCTAAAAGGTCGGGAATATCATAGTCATGGCTATATCTGAGTTGATGATCTATTTCTCCATATCCTTCTTCAAAAATAGTTCTTACTTGTATTTCGATTATAGATGAATCGTATTTTGTACCGTATTTAATTAAATAGTGAACTGACCTATATCCTGATATTCTAGACCTTACAGGAATAGATTTTTCTTCAAATGGGGCTACATTGTCACCCTCTCTTATATTCGCTACTATCTCTATTACTTCCCATCTTTCTGTTATAAATTTATGGATTTCTTCCCAGTCTTCTTTAAAAAGATGTATAACACGTATTCCCATTAAATCGGTAATTTCATCTTTATAGTTTTGGATACTAAAATTAAAATTATCACCGTATTTTTCTCTTCTGTCAGGAGTTTTTCTGACTAATTTTTGTAATAACCTTTTTGGATCTTTAACCCTCGTTTTTACAGAATGCACCTTTGGATGTTGCCTCAACACATTTGCAACATAAGTTAATCTAGCATCACAAATATCAATAGATTTTTTATAATCTTGTAGTATGTTATATAAATCAACCCAATTTATATTTAAATCTATTAAATCTTGTGCATCCAAACCGTACATATCTAAAAAATAATTTCTGTCCATATGCCATACTTACCTCCCTAACTAATTTTGCTTATTTAAACTTCTGTCAAGTGAATAGAATTTAATAGTGTTTTTTGCTTTTTTCTCTATATTTAGAAGGTATTATACCTGTTGATGCTTTAAATTGAGATGTAAATGAGCTTGCTTTTTTAAATCCAATTTCTTTAGCTATATCTCTTAAAGAATAGTCTGTTGTTTCTAGTAGTACTTTGGCCTTTGATATTCTTATCTTTATTAAGTAAGAATGTGGCGTTTCTCCGAGCGCCTTTTTAAAAGCAGAGCCAAAGTAATTTTTAGATAACCCTGCTAACTGTGCCATTTCTTCTATTTTTATTTCTTTATTATAATTATGATTTATAAAATCTGCAACTAAATAAATTCCTTTTTGATAACTTTGTTTTTCCTTAAATAGATTGATATCTTGATTATAAGTTGCATTAATTAATTCTCTACAGATAAGATTTGATATCATATCTAGTTTAACTAAGTCTTTTTTATCTCCTTTTTTAAATTCATCTTGGAATATATGCAGGTAAAACTTTAATTCCCTAGATAAATATATAGGATGATTAAATAAATTATCACTACATTTAAGTTCCTGCATTATGTTTTTTAGATAATCTGTATCTATTAGAATACTTGTATAGTCTATGTTAGAGAGATTATATTTTATACCGTGTTTTTGATTGGTTTTAGCTGTATATATATATCCTATTTCTCCAAAGAATATACTGTCTTCATTTACTAGAAAAGGTATTGGGCTGTTTGGAATAAAAAATTCGTATTCATTATGACTATGTAATCTAGATTTTATACATTCATTATCTGAAGGAATAGATTTAGCTATAAATATATTTCTATTATAATAGATATCACAATTCTTATATAATTCCCTTGCTTTTTCATCATAGGAATTGACTATATTTATCATAATATTGCCTCCATTTTCATAATTTGCCCATACACTATAAAACTATACTTTATTCCATACACTTTTCCTTAAACCAGTCCCAATCCATACCATATTTACCTTCAAGTAGCCATTCAGGACATTGCTTGCCATTATAATCTTGATGCTTTTTTAAACCCAAGTCATTTTGATAATTTTTTAAAACTTTATATAGTTCTATAGCATTTAAATAAGCTTGCTGTTGTTTCATTGCATTTGTATACATACATATTTCAATAGAAATTCCAGTTAAATTTCCTTCTTGTGTCCCTTGCGCGTATGCTTGCCAATTTAAAGGAATATTTTGTATTATTTTATCGTATCCTACAGTAATTGTCCACGATGCATTTCTATATTTTGAATAACTTGTTCCCGCATATGGGTCGCTATTTGCATTTTTTAGTGATTCATACATCTGTTCTGCATCAACATCTATACATGCAGTTTGATGTATTACTACATCTGTAGGTTTTATTACCTGTGCTGATATACAAGATCCTTTTTCTAACAATTTATCTGATATTACTTCTGCTCTTCCTATTTTTGTTCCATTTATAAGTACATTATCACTTATATATGATTTTGATGAAGAACCATAACTTAAATTTAATTTACTTATTAATAGACAAATTAAAAATACTATCATTATAAGATAAAAAGTTATATTCTTGTTTTTCTTAAAAAAATCTATATCAATAGATTTCAATTGTCTTTTGCTCATACTAAAATCCCCCATATATTATATTGTATCTCAATTTACATTTTATTTCTCATATATACATAATATCGTGAAAAAATGTTTTTTTCATTTTAAATTCCTTAACTTTTCTTAATTTCAAAAAATAAAAGCCTCCTATTGGAGACCTTCATACTTATCCTCAAAAAATATATTTATTTTTTCTATTACATCACATAGAACTTCTTGTTCTTCATCGTTATAAGAGTTTAATGTTGCTTGTACCATTTCTGTGTGAAAATCTGCATGTATTTTATAAGCATGTTTTCCCTTTTCAGTTAGACTTACTAACACAACTCTTCTATCTTCTTCCGTTCTCGATCTTTCAGCATAACCTTTTTTTATAAGTCTATTAATTGCAGATGTTAGCGTTCCAACTGTTATTCTTAAATCGTTGGCAATTTCTCCCATAGTTCTGTTTCCTTGAGTTCCTATTGCATCGATTGTGTGTATCTCTGTTATAGATAAATCTTTTATCTCAGAACTTTTTAAAACCTTTTCTTCTATATGTAAAATATCATTAAATAATTGCACCAAAAGTGAATTTAATCGTTCCGATCTCTTTTCCATTTTATTTTCTCTCCATATTTATTTTAATCTTAAATGTATTATAATAAATTTTAGAAATAATTTCAATTGATATTATACTTCAAAAAAGTTACCCATTTGTCTAAATTTATTATATCTATTTTGTAATAAATCTTGTTTTTTTATATCAATTAAATTATTTAAATCTGAATTTATGAGTCTTTTTATGTTGTCTGAAACTAAAGAAGGATTTGTATGTGCACCTTCTATTGGTTCATCTATTATATTATCTATTATTCCCAAACTAAGTAAGTCTAAAGCTGTTATTTTCATAACTTCTGCTGCTTCTTTAGTTCTTGATGAATCTTTCCATAAAATTGTCGCAAATCCTTCTGGAGATAAAATAGAGTAAATCGAATTTTTAAGCATATACACCTTATCAGACACACTAAGACCCAATGCCCCTCCACTGCCGCCTTCTCCTGTTATTATTGATATTATTGGTGTTTTTAGTCTACTCATTTCCATTAAATTCTGTGCAATTGCCTGACCTTGACCTCTTTCTTCTGCCCCAACTCCACAATATGCACCTGGTGTATCGACAAAACATATTATAGGTCTATTAAATTTTTCAGCTTGTTTCATAAGTCTTAATGCTTTTCTATATCCTTCTGGATGAACCATACCGAAATTTGTATCTACATTTTCTTTTACATTTTTACCTTTATTAACTCCTATTATTGTTACACTTATTTTATCTATTGATGCAATTCCACCTATTACTGCTTTGTCGTCTCTAAAATTTCTATCACCATGGAATTCAATAAAATCATCGAAAATATTTTCTATATAAAATCGTACGTTTGGTCTTTCTTTATTTCTCGCTATCTCTACAATATTCCATACTTCATTCTTTTTATCCTTCAACATCTATCACCACCTTTAGATATTCTTTTCTTTATATTCCATGTAATTTAAGCACTCTTGATAAATAATTTTTTAAATTTTTTCTATCTACAATATCATCTACAAATCCCTTTTCTAACATAAATTCTGCACTTTGGAAGTCTTCTGGTAATTTCTGATTTATTGTATTTTCAATTACCCTACGCCCTGCGAATCCTAAAATTGCTCCTGGCTCAGAGATTATTATGTCTCCAAGCATTGCAAAACTAGCGGTTACTCCTCCTGTTGTTGGATTTGTTATTACACTTATATACAAAAGTCCTGCTTCATCATGTCTCGCTATTGCTGCAGATGTTTTTGCCATCTGCATAAGTGAAATTATTCCTTCTTGCATTCTAGCTCCTCCAGAAGCAGTAAATATAATAAGCGGAAGTTTATTTTGTGTTGCATATTCTATAATTCTTGTAATTCTTTCACCGACAGCACTTCCCATACTTCCCATCATAAAATTACTATCCATTATTGCAGTTGCTACTTTTTTTGAATTTATATTTCCAACCCCACAAAGTACACCTTCATCTAAATCAGACTTTTGTTCAGCTTTTTTTAACTTTTCTTCATATCCTTGGAATTCTAATGGATTTGTAACTTTTATTTCATGAAACATCTCAATAAAGCTATCTTTATCAAATATTTGATTTATCCTTTCTTTTGCAGATATATTGAAGTGGTAATTACAATTAGGGCATACATAATCATCATTTTTTATATCTTCTAAATAAATTATACTCTTACATTTTTTACAATTTATCCATTTTCCATTTGGTATATTAGGTATAAATTCTTTATCTTTTAGTGGTTTGCTACTAACTGTTATATATTCTTGTTTTCTAAATAAATTTTTAAGCATTATTTCTCACCAACTTTTCTGCTATAAATGATGTATCATAGTTTCCTTTTACAAAATCTCTATTATTTAATATACTGTATTGAAAATCTATATTTGTCTTTACTCCTCCTATTGCAAATTCTCCTAGCGCTCTTTTCATCTTTATTATTGCTTCATCTCTAGTAGCGCCATATGTTATCATCTTTCCTATCATTGAGTCGTAGTATGGAGGTATTTCATATCCAGAATAAATTGCACTATCAACTCTAACCCCTGGACCTGATGGTATATATAATTCTTTTATAAGTCCTGGAGATGGTCTAAAATTATTATCTGTGTCTTCGGCATTTATTCTGCATTCAATTGCATTTCCACTTATACAAATATCATCTTGAATCAAATCTAATTTCTTTCCCGATGCTATTTTTAATTGTTCCTTAACTATATCTACCCCTGTAACCATTTCAGTTATAGGATGTTCAACCTGAATTCTAGTATTCATTTCCATAAAGTAAAAACTGCAATCTTTATCCACAAGAAATTCTATTGTCCCTGCATTTTTATAATTTACAGCCTTTGCTGCACATTTTGCAACCTCTCCCATTTTTTCTCTAAGTTTTGGATTTAAAAAAGTAGATGGTGCTTCTTCTAGCACTTTTTGATTATTTCTTTGAAGTGAACATTCTCTTTCGCCTAGATGAATTGTATTTCCATATTCATCAGCTAAAATTTGAAATTCTATATGTCTTGGTTTTTGTATAAATTTTTCTATATAAATTCTATCATCTGAAAAACATGCTTTTGATTCTAACTTTGCAGCGTTATAGTTGTGTTCAAATTCATCTTCTTCATTTACTATTCTAATTCCTTTTCCACCACCGCCAGCAGCTGCCTTTATCATTACTGGAAAACCAATTTCCTTTGCTATTTCAAGTGCTTGTGAAACTGAAGTTATTTCACCTTCATATCCGGGAACTACAGGTACATTTGCTTTTTTCATAACTTCTCTTGCTTTAGCCTTATTTCCCATAAGTTCTATAATCTTATAATCTGGTCCTATATATTTTATATTGCACTCTTCACACATCTTTGCAAATTTAGGATTTTCAGATAAAAAACCAAACCCTGGATGAATCCCTTCACACCCAGTAAGCACACATGCACTTAGTATATTAGTCATATTCAAATAACTATCTTTACTTTGCGCTCCCCCTACACAAACTGCTTCATCTGCCATCTGTGTATGAAGTGCATATTTATCAGCTTCTGAATAAATCGCAACTGTAGATATACCAAGTTCTCTACATGCACGTATTATTCTAACTGCTATTTCTCCTCTATTTGCTATTAAAATTTTCTTTAGCATCTTATCACCTACCCAATTGCAAACATTATTTCACCTTGGCAAACTACCTTTCCATCTACACTTGCATACCCAGTTCCAACTCCTATAGATCCTCTTAATTTTGTTATCTCAATTTCTAAATCTAATCTATCCCCAGGCATTACTTGTTGCTTCCATCTTACTTTGTCTGCTCCAACTAAAAAACCTATTTTCCCTTTGAATTCTTCTTTTGAAAGAATACAAATAGCACCCATTTGTGCCAAAGCTTCTAATATCAAAACTCCTGGCATTACTGGATAATCTGGAAAATGTCCGTTGAAAAATTCTTCATTTATAGATATATTTTTAAACCCTTTTGCTCTTTTTCCTTCTTCAACTTCTTCTACTCTGTCTATCATTAAAAATGGATATCTATGTGGTAAAATTTCTTTTATTTCTTTTGTTCCTAACATAATTTTCTCCTATAATTTTTTCACCTTAAATAATTCTTGTCCATATTGGACCATCTTGCCCTCTTGTGCCATAATCTCAACTATCTCACAATTAAATTCAGCATTTATTTCATTCATCAATTTCATTGCTTCGACTATGCAAACTATATCACCTTTGCTTACCTTGTCCCCTTTTTGAACAAAAGACTCTGCATCAGGTGATGATTTTGAATAAAATGTACCAACTATTGGCGATTTTATAAAATCTATATTTTCTTCTAATTGTGACTTGTTCGTCATATTTTCATTTTCTTTAATATTTATTTTTGAAGAAATTGCATTGTTATGTTGTTTTTCTTCCTTATTTTCTATTGCTGAAACTTCATTTTGTATTTTATTAGATACATAATCTCTAGACATACTCTTGTCTATTTTTATATATCCATCTTCATTTTCCAATTCAAAATAAGCTAATTTTGAATCGTCTAAAATAGAAATTAATTCTTTTACTTCAATAAAATTCATAGCGTCCTCCGATTAATCCCACTTTTTAAATAATAGACATGCATTATGTCCTCCAAATCCAAGTGAATTGTTAAGAGCATATTTTAAATCTTTATATCTTCCTTTGTTTGGAACATAATCCAAATCTAATTCTTCTTCACTTTCTGTATAACCTATTGTTGGAGGTATAAAACCTTCATTTAATGCTCTTACACATATTATTGATTCAACTGCTCCCGCTGCACCTAATAAATGACCTATCATTGATTTTGTCGATGATATTGGTATATTTTTCGCATCTTCTCCGAAAGCATTTTTTATAGCTCTAGTTTCATATAAGTCATTGTAGTAAGTAGATGTCCCATGTGCATTTATGTATGAAACATCGTTCATTTTTACATTTGCTTCTTTGACTGCATTTTTCATCGCATTTGCTGCAGCTACTCCTTCTGGTGATGGAGAAGTTATATGATATGCATCACATGTTGAACCATATCCAACGATTTCTGCAAGTATATTTGCTCCTCTTTTTTTAGCATGTTCTAAACTTTCGATTACTAATATTCCAGCACCTTCTCCCATTACAAAGCCTCCTCTATCTTTATCAAATGGAATTGATGCTTTAGTTTTATTTTTGCTAGTTGATAATGCCCTCATATTTGTAAAACCAGCAATTGCAATTGGTGTGATTGATGATTCACAACCACCAGTTATTGCTATATCAGCATAACCATCTTTTATATGTCTGTATGCATCTCCTATACTATTAGTTCCCGTTGCACAAGCTGTTACTACTGATGTACACATTCCTCTAGCCCCAAATTTAATTGCGATGTTTGCTGCTGCTGCATTTATTATAGTCATTGGTATATACATTGGTGATATTCGTTTTATCCCCTTAGTATGTAACGTTTTGAATTCTTTTTCATTAGTATTAAATCCACCAATACCTGAACCTACTATAACTGCAAATCTGTCTTTATCTATTTGATTTAAATCTAATTTTGCATTTTCAACCGCCTCCATACTTGCAATCAGTGCGTATTGAGTAAATTTATCTAATCTTCTACATTCTTTTTTATCTAAAAATTTTTCTATGTCTAAGTTCTTTACTTCTCCCGCAAATTTCACATCTAATCCTTCTGTATCGATTGATTTTATTGTATCTATTCCTAATTTTCCAGATTTGGCATTTTCCCAAAACTCAGTCTCTGTATTTCCAATTGGAGTTACAGCCCCCATTCCTGTTATAACTACTCTATTTTTCATTTAATCCTCCCGTTTTTCGAATTACATAGCCATTCCACCATCTACGTGAATTACTTGGCCTGTTATATAATTTGAATTTTCACTGCCTAAAAATAATGCCACATTTGCTATATCTTCAACATTTCCAAATTTATTTAATGGTATTTGTGATAATATTTTTTTCTTTTGATCATCACTCAAAATCTTGGTCATATCTGTATCTATAAATCCTGGGGCTATTGCATTAACTGTGATATTTCTGCTTCCTATTTCTTTTGCAAGTGATTTTGTCATCCCGATTAATCCAGCCTTTGATGCACAATAATTAACTTGTCCTGGATTTCCAACCACACCTACTACAGATGCCATATTTACTATTTTTCCGTATTTTTGCTTTAACATTATCGGAGTCACTGCTTTTAAACAGTTGAAAGCCCCTTTTAAATTTGTTTTTATTACGCTATCAAAATCTTCTTCTTTCATTCTTATAATAAGATTGTCTTTTGTTATTCCAGCATTGTTTACTAATATATCAACTCTTCCAAATTCTTTTTTTGCTTCTTTTATAAGATTTTCTGCTTGTTCTAATTCGCTTACATCTGCTTTTACTACTAATACTTGAGAACCTAAACCTTCTAATTCTTTTTTAACTTTTAATGCTTCCTCCTCATTATTTCTATAATTAATAACTATATTTGCCCCTTCTTTTGCAAATTTTGTAGCTATACATTTTCCTATTCCTCTTGATGCACCTGTTATTACAGCACATTTTCCCTTTAACATAAAATCCTCCATTTTAGCTTTTATAAGTTTTATAAAGCCCCTTTAATGTATAATTTCTTTATAATTCCAAACTTGATATTGTGCTTTCTAATGAATCCATATCACACACGTTATATATTTTTACTGATTTATCTATTTTTTTTAAAAATCCACTTAATGCTTTTCCTGGGCCAACTTCTATAAAAGTGTTCACACCTTTGTTTATTAAATCTCTTATGCTCTTTTCGAATAAAACTGGTGACATTATTTGTTGTCTAAGCAACTCTTTTATATCATCGTCTTTTTTATAGGGGGCACCTTTTACATTTGAATATACAACCTTTTTAAAATCATTTATATCTGCTTTTTTTACTTCTTCATAAAATTTATAACTTGCATCTTTGTACATCGAACAGTGAAATGGGCCACTGACCTTTAATGGAAGTGCCCTTCCTCCAAGTTCTTTTGCTATTTTAACACTCGCCTCTAAGGCTTTTACTTCTCCTGAAATTACTGTTTGGCCAGGACAGTTATAATTTGCACCTTCGACTAATCCAAATTCACTTGATCTTTTTATCAATTCTTCAACCTTTTCTGGACTTAATTTTAAAATTGCCATCATACTTCCTTCTTCTGGGCTTATAGCACTATCCATTATCTCAGCTCTCTTTTTGATTAGTTTAATTCCATCTTCAAAACTTATCACACCAGAATCAACAAGTGCACCATATTCACCTAATGAAAGTCCCAAGGTATACTTAGCAGAAATTCCTCTAAGCTCTACAGCCTTAGCAGATGCAAGTGATGTTAGTAAAATTGCTGGTTGTGAATATTTAGTTCTTTTTAAATCATCTTCATTCCCATTAAAAATCATCTCTTTCATAGGCATATTTAAAATCTCATCACCCATATCGAATATTTCTTTACATTCATCTATATTGTCATATAAACTTTTTCCCATGCCTACATATTGTGAACCTTGCCCTGGAAAAAGAAATGCTATATTATCGTTCATAATCTCCTCCATATAAAACTTGTATAATTTATTTATGCATTGAATTTAAAACTTGTATTATTTATCTATTTATAATTTATGCATTTATCAAACTCAGTCATTAGCTCTTCTATTATTTCCTTGCAACTTTGCTCCTTTTTCACAAGTCCCGCTATTTGACCTGCCATAACACTTCCATTTTCTGTATCACCTTCTATAACTGCTTTTCTTAAAGCACCTCTAGTTAAAGATTCTAGTTTTTCAGAATTCGGATTACTTTTTTCTAGTTTTATATACTCTCTAGTTAGTTTATTTCTAAGAACTCTTACTGGATGAGAAGTTGAAGTCCCTGTCACTTCTGTTTCTATATCTTTAGCTTTTAATACTTTTTCTTTATAATTTTGATGTACATTACATTCATTTGAAACTAAAAAGCGGGTTCCCATTTGGACACCGACAGCTCCCAGCATAAATGATGCTGCGATTCCCCTTCCGTCTCCAATTCCCCCAGCTGCTATAACTGGAATATTCACTTCATCTACAACTTGTGGAACTAAACTCATTGTAGTCGTTTGGCCTATATGTCCGCCAGACTCCATTCCCTCAGCTATCACGGCATCTGCACCGAACTTCTCCATTCTTTTTGCAATTGCTACTGATGGAACTACTGGAATAACCTTAATTCCGTGACTTTTCCACATTTCTATATATTTACCTGGACTTCCTGCACCCGTTGTAACTACAGGAACTTTTTCATCACATACTAAGCGTGCTATCTCATCTGCATTATCTTGCATAAGCATTATATTTACACCAAATGGTTTATCTGTTAGCTCCTTTGCTTTTCTAATTTGTGCTCTTACAACTTCTGTTGGTCCAACACCACTTATTATTCCAAGGCCACCTGCCTCACTAACTCCAACAGCAAGAGATGCATCTGCAATCCATGCCATACCTCCTTGTATTATTGGATATTTTATATTCAATAATTCTGTTATCACATTACAATTCATAACCTCGTTAAATCCTCTCTTAATATATTTTAATAAATCTAACTAAATAGCTAGTTAGATTTATTTGGATTTATTAAATTTTCACTTTGCAATAATACTACTTAACTGCAACTTTTCCTTCTATGTATGCAACTAAATCTTGAACTGATTTTAGATTTTCAGCATCTTCTATTTCAATATCGAATTCTTCTTCTATCTCAGTAACTAATTCAAAAACATCTAGTGAATCTATTTCTAAAGATTCAAAAGTACTTTCCAATTTTATATCGTCCTTTTCTAAAGATAAGCTTTCCACCATCATTTCTTGTATTTTTTCAAACATAATTTTTCCTCCTAATTTTGATATTAATTTTTTGTTTTTTAATTTTAATCTTAGTAAATCTTTTATTCCCTTATTTTTTTATAATTTAATTAAATTAATTTTGAGTATTATCCCAAATTAATTATTTTGCCATTTTATTAAACAGGCTCCAGACGTAAGCCCTGCCCCAAATCCAACTGCAATTAATTTATCTCCTTTTTTAAGCAAATTTTTTTCACTCATTTCGCTTATTGCAATTGGTATTGATGCTGCTGAAGTATTTCCATATTCATCTATATTTATATAGAATTTATCCACAGGAATTTCTAACTTCTTGGCAGCAAATTGAATAATTCTTTCATTAGCCTGGTGCGGTATTATATAAGCTATATCTTCTAGACTTAAATCATTATCTTTTAAAATTTGCTTTATTAGACTTACTATCTCAATTGTTGCAAATTTAAAAATCTCACTTCCATTCATATTTAAGTATGGATTCATTCTTATTTTTTCATCGATATATGGGTTTGTTAAATCCTTAGCGCCAATAGTGAGATTTTCCCACTTTATTCCTTTTGATTTACATATGACATCTAAAATCCCTTTATTTTCACTAAGTGATAAGACCACAGCCCCAGCACCATCTCCAAATAAAACACATGTTGATCTATCATTCCAATCAATTGATTTTGATAAAGTTTCAGCACCGATTACTAAAGCTTTTTTTATATCATTTGAAACCATTATAGATTTTGCAACATTAATTCCATATATAAATCCAGAACATGCAGCACCTAAATCAAATGCAAATGCATTTTTTGCTCCTATATTTTTCTGAACTATACAAGCTGTAGCAGGTGTATACATATCTGGTGTGCATGTGGCAACGATTATTAAATCTATGTCACACACATCTATATTCGAATCATGAATTGCATTTAAAGCTGCTTTTGATGCTATATCTGATGTATTTTCATTTGTAGTAATATGCCTTTGTTTTATACCAGTCCTTGAAACTATCCATTCATCACTCGTTTCTACAATCTGACTTAACATATTGTTAGTAACTATTTTTGATGGAATATATTTTCCAACACCAGCTATAACTACATTGTTCATCTATTACCCCCTCTTTTAGTCACAAAATATTTGTTTTTATAATTATTTATATATTAAATATTTTGATTATCAAAATTTATTATGAACAAAATATATTATATTCAAACAAAAAAGTCAACTATATTTTTTATAGTCATAACTCTCAAAGAATATAAAAATATTGAAAACACTAATTTTGCAAAACTTATGTTTTTTTAAAAAACATTATAATTTACCTATTAAAAATATTTTTCTTTATTTAGATAATTTTTTATAGTATAATGAGCTCAATCTTAGTAAACCTTTTATATCCTATAGGGAGGAAACTTATGAAACCATTAATAATTGGAGATTTAATTATAAAAACACCTGTAATTCAAGGTGGAATGGGAATTGGAATATCCAGAGAAAATCTTGCATCAGCTGTTAGTAATGCTGGAGGACTTGGAGTAATTTCAGGTATAAATATAGGATATGATGAAGAAGGATTTAATAAAGATCCACTTTCTACAAATCTAAAATCATTAAAAAAACATATACAAAAAGCAAAAGAATTATCAAATAACAAACCTCTAGGTATAAATCTTATGGTTGCTATGAATTTTTATGAAGAACATGTAAAAACTGCTATCGAAGCTGGAATTGATATTATAATATCAGGTGCCGGACTTCCTATAAAATTACCGAAATTTATAGGAAATTCAAACGTTAAAATTGCACCAATAGTATCTTCTGCTAAGGCATGCAAATTATTACTTAAAATGTGGGATAAAAAATATAATAAAACTGCTGATATGATAGTAGTTGAAGGACCAAAAGCTGGTGGTCATCTAGGATTTCATAGAAATGATTTAAAAGATATAGATTCTATAGATTATGATGGAGAATTTATGAGAATATTAGAAATCACAAAAGAATATGGCCAAAAATACGACAAAGAAATACCAGTAATAGCCGCTGGTGGTATTTCAACAAGCTCTGATGTGAAAAAATATATAAATATGGGAGCTGCAGGAGTACAAGTCGGAACTTTATTTGTAGCAACAGAAGAATGTGATGCAAATATAACCTTCAAAAATACATATATCAAATGCAAAAAAGAAGATATAAAAATCATTAAGAGTCCAGTTGGTCTTCCTGGAAGAGCTATTTACAATAAATTTTTAGAAAAACTTGAATCAAATAAACCTAAAATAAAAAAATGCTATAACTGTATGGAAACATGTAATCCTTCATCTACGCCTTACTGTATATCTCAAGCACTTATAAATGCGGTAAATGGTGATATAGATAATGCCCTTTTATTTTGTGGTGCTGAGACTTATAAAATAAATAAAATTAAAACTGTAAAAAAAGTTGTAGATGAATTAATATCAGGAATTTAATAACTTAGATACTGTTCCTGAAACAGGTGCAATCGTATTTGCAACATTCCCAAAAGTAAAAAATACAACAGGATTCCCAGCGCGTGTGTTTGCAATATATGAAGTTTAAATTTTAAAATAAATTAATTTCGAAGGTTATAAATTATGTCTTATGAATATAATGAACAACACATAAGATTTCTAAAATTAAAAGAATCACTATTCGACGAAGAAACTACTTATCTAAGTACTATAGATAAAGAGATGATGGGACTTGTAATATCATCAACAAACGGGTGCACATATTGCCTAACTACACATGGTGATATACTACGTGGCCTTACAAAAAATCCAGCTTGGGTAGACACACTTACATATAATTATAGAATAGCTAAACTAACAGACAAACAACGTGCTCTTTGCGACTTTGCCTATTTTACAACTGCAAAACCTAGAGAAATCGACAAAGACCAAGTTTAAAAATTAAGAGCTGTTGGATTTAACGACCATGAAATACTAGAAGCATCATTTGTCGTAGGATTTTTCAATTATACAAATAGATGGGTTAGTTCTATAGGTGTTACCTAACCCTGGTCACTTTAATCATAATAGAAATTTTAAATAATGATAATCTTGTTTCACTTAAAATGGCAATGCTAATTAATAGCACTGCCATTTTTTAATAATTATTTAATTTATATTAATCTTACCCAATACCACCTAACAGTATTCCGACTACAAATACAAATATAGATATAAATACATAAACGTATTTAGCTGTAGATTTAAACCAAGAACCTAATGTTTTGCTTGAACCTGTTTCTATTTCTGCTTTTGCCTTGTCAACTCCGATTACCCAGAAGAACATAACACCAGCGATAAATGCTCCAAGTGGCGCTATATATATAGATGAGAAATCTAATAATGTTCCTAAAATATTTCCGTCCTCTACGAATAAACCTATAGCAAATGCTACTATACATACACCTATTACAGCTATTTTTCTATCTATATGCAAATTATTTTGTATAGCTTCAATTGGCACTTCTAATAAACATACAAGTGTAGTTATAGATGCACAAATTAGTGATATAAAGAATAATATCGCAAATACTCTACCAAAAGGCATTAATTTAAATACTGATGGCAATGTTATAAATAATAGTGGTGGTCCTGATGCTGGATCTAGACCAAACGCAAATACTGAAGGTATTATAACAAGTGCTGCTGTTAATGCTGCAATTGTATCAAATAATACTGTTTTTCTAGCACCATCTATTATATCCATATCTCTACCTAAATAACTTCCATATACAAGCATCCCAGAACCTGATAAAGATAGTGAGAAAAATGCTTGTCCTAATGCATATATCCATGTTTTTGGTTGAGATAAAAACTCCCATTTAGGTATAAATAGATATTTAAATCCATCCATAGCACCATCTAGTGTGCAAACTCTGACTAAAAGTATTAAAAATAATACATAAAATGCTGGCATCATTACTTTGTTTATCTTTTCAATTCCTGAAGATATTCCAAATAATGATACTATTAACACTATTAGTAATGCTATAAAGTGCCATGGTACGCTTCCAAATGAACCTGATATTTGTCCAAAATATGCTCCAGAATCTGTTGCAGTTAATGCACTTCCTGTTATATATCCAACTAAAAATCTTATAAACCAGCCTACTACTATTGCATATCCAACTGCTATTATAAATGTTCCTACTACAGGAATTACTCCTAATACTTTTCCACCTTTTTTCCCCTTAGTTTGTAAGGCTTTGTCAAATGCACCGATTGGACCTGATTGCATCATTCTACCAAATGCAAATTCGCCCATCAATCCTGTTGAGCCTAAAAGAATTATAAATATTATATAAGGTATTAAAAATGCAGCTCCACCATATTGACCTATTCTGTATGGAAATAACCATATGTTTCCCATTCCAACTGCAGAACCTACACATGCTAAGATAAATCCTATATTAGAAGTAAAACTGTCCCTTTTTGTTAAAGTTTGTTCCATATCATTTGTAATTTAGACTAAAATCTAAAATCACGTTCCCCCTCTTCTATTTTTACTAATTTTTCTTCTACTATTTCTCTTACTTTTTCGCTTGGTAATTTATTAAGTTCTTCTTTTATTAATGTAGTTCCTTCTTTGTCTTTATTGTGTTCATCATATCCACCGACACTAGTTTTTGAACCAGCACCCATTTGAGATACGCCTAAATGTAGTGCCATTTTTCTAGCTTCTGCAGATTCTCTTCTGAGTCAGTCTAACTAAATGGTAGCACTGTTTACAAAATACAGCAACATTTCTTGATATTTATACATTTTTCTTCTTATTTATACAAAAAGAGAAAACAGATTTAATCCGTTTTCTCTCTATCACTCAATAATTTATATAAATTAGAATCTAAAGTCACGTTCTCCTTGTGCTATTTTTACTAATCTTTCTCCAACAATTTCTCTAGTTCTATCTCTTGGTATTTTCTTAACTTCTTTTTGTATTAAATCTTCACCAGCTTTTGTAGTATCATCACTTGCATAATCTTCTAGATATTCTTTTAATGTCATAAGTGCGTTTGGTTGACAACAGTTGGCGATTTGGCCACTCTTACATAGTGACATAAATCTATCTCCTGTTCTACCTTCTCTATAACAGGCAGTGCAGAAACTTGGAATATATCCCATTTTTAATAACCAGTTTACAACTTCATCTAATGTTCTATCATCATCTACATCAAATTGCGCACTTGTTACTTCTTCTTTTACTCCTAGCTCTCTATCTGCATATCCTCCAACACTTGTTGAAGATGCTCCACTTATTTGAGATATACCTAGATGTAATACTTTTTCTCTAGTTTTTTGTGATTCTCTAGTAGATACTATCATACCTGTATAAGGAACTGCTAGACGTATTATTGCTACGATTTTTTGGAATATTTCATCTGATAGTGCATCTGGGAAATCTGCTGGGTCTATATCATCTGCTGGTCTAAGTCTTGGTACTGATATTGTATGTGGTCCAACACCAAATCTTGCTTCTAGATGTTCTGCATGCATTAATATTCCTACTAATTCATATTTATATGTGCTAAGACCATATAAAACGCCTAGTCCTACATCATCTATTCCACCTTCCATCGCTCTATCCATTGCCTCTGTATGGTATGCGTAGTCGTGTTTTGGTCCTGTTGGATGTAGTTTTTCATATGAATCTTTGTTGTAAGTTTCTTGGAATAATATATATGTACCTATTCCAGCTTCTTTTAGTTTTCTATAATTTTCAACTGTTGTCGCTGCTATATTTACATTTACTCTACGGATTGCCCCATTTTTATGTTTTATGCTGTAGATAGTATTTATACATTCTAGTATATACTCGATTGGATTGTTTACTGGGTCTTCTCCTGCCTCTAGTGCTAGTCTTTTATGTCCCATATCTTGAAGTGCTATTACTTCTCTTCTTATTTCATCTTGTGTTAATTTCTTTCTCGCTATAGTTTTATTTTTAGCATGATATGGACAATATACACATCCATTCACACAGTAATTTGAAAGATATAGTGGTGCGAACATTACTATACGATTACCATAAAATCTTTTTTTAAGGTCTTCAGCTAATTTGAACATTCTGTTTGTCAATTCTTCATCATCACATTCTAAAAGAACTGCTGCCTCTCTATGAGTTAACCCCTTTGCTCTATTAGCCTTGTCTAATATTCCTTCAATTAATTCTTTGTTCCCCTTGTTCTTTTTAGCATACTCTAATGATTCTAAAATTTCCTCATTATTTATAAATTCTTCTGCCTTACATGATTTTGGATCATATCCCATTTTTATTTCCCCCAATTTATTGAATTTTTTAGACTGAATAAAGGTAAAATGGTATGAATTTCTGCATAAAACAAAAATACCCCTGTATATACAAAGGCATAATAATACTATACATTTTGTATATCACCATCTTTTTACCTAAGAAGATTCTCTTGTAATTAGATTGATACAATTTAAATTTTCTTTCCTATTATTTAGGTCAGCCATACTTAAATGGTAGCATTATAGTTAGATTTCAGCAATATTTAAATAATTTTTTATAAACTTTACATAATTCTTTATTTTTTTCTAAATTTATATATAACTGCTCTTTTTATGTATATTTTTTATATTAAGCGTCAGAATTATTTATTAAATAGTTCATATTAATTTGTATAATAGATAAGAGAATGTTTAACAAATTTATAACAGGAGATGAAATAATGAATAGTACGACAAAGAATTTGACACTTGCATCTATACTTACTTCACTATGTGTAGTAATAACTATTTTTGCATTGTCGACAGGTATTGGTTATGGACTTTATCTCGATTTTGCCATACCAATATTTTTTGCTATAGTTTATTTAAAATGTGGTGGTAAATATAGCATATTAAGTGGAATAGTTTCCGTTTTACTTGTGTTTATTGTAGTGGGCGACCTCACTGGTGCACTATTTATGAGTCAAAGCTTTTTACTTGGGATAGTATGTGCTTATTTTATGGACAAAGATAGTATTTTAATGGAAGATATATTTTTCTCTTCAATCTTTAGCACAATTCTTATAATGGTAATCGACATATACACTAAGACTTTAAGTGGGACTAGTATTATTACTGAATTCCAAGAAATGATTGCTTGGTTTCCATATAAAGAATATGTCAATATTGTTTTTTATTGTTTAATAGCATTTTATTGTTCTGGAATGTGTTTTTCTATATACTATCTATCTTTATTCTTAGGTAAAAAACTAAAACTTTTAACACCAAATGCACAGAAAAAATATTATATATTCAGGAATTTAAAATTATTCAATAGATTTTTATGTTTTAAAAGAAATACCTTTTATTCATGTTGCCTTTATATAGTATTTATAGATATGTTGAATCTTTTTAACTTCGATATAAAATTTATTTACCTTAGAATTATTTTAATATCAGTTCAATACATAGCTTATTATTATGTGATTAGAGATTCATTAATTATTATAAAAGATTTTATAATTACTCATACTAAAAAGGTTCTCTATCTCAGATTATTTATGTGGATATGCTTGGTTTTATTTTTAATAGACTTTAGAATTTCAGTTTATATTTTTGCAATTATATCTTGTTTTATCGATATGAAAAATAATATGAGAATTCACCAAAAGAAAATTATAGATCTATTTTATGAAAAAAAAATTGATTTAAAAGCTAGACCTCAATAAAAGATTTTATTCTAACTTTATAAAGAAATCTTTATTTTAAAGACCTTTTATAAGATAGATTTCTTTGTAACACATGTACGAAAATTATAATTATCCACAATTTTAAAGGAACATAATTTCCTATATGTTATAAAAAAGTATATTTTAAAAAATTAAAGGCTATAGCAATAAAAATTAAACTTTTTTTGCCATAGCCATTTTTTATATATTTTACTTTTTATATACTTTTTATATTTATAATTGTTATTTATAATTTTACATATTTATCTTATTGTTATTATAATCAAAATATCCAAAACTTAAATCTTTATAATTATATTTACTTAAATCAATAATTGTCATATCAGGTTCATTTAATGTAGTTTCTTTAGTTTCTACTAATTTTTTATCTGAATATACATTTGATTTTATAGATGTTATACCATTAGATAGTGTTACTAATGCTTTTTTATCTAGATTTTTCCCATAATCTATTACAAAACTTCCACCCATTATATCGTAGTCCTGATGTGTTATATATCTCTCTCCAAGCTCGATATATAGTGGTTTTAGTTTATCGTTATCTTTTTCAAACACACATACTCCCAATTTTTCTTTATTAGAGTGATCGACAAATCCAACAATTATGTTATTTTCTATTGATTTTATACTAAAAACATATATATTTTCTATTTCACCTGTAGATTTAAAATTCGATATACTTTCTCTTATATAAAATAGCTCCTTATCATACATATAATCTATTTCACCGTCTTTTGCTATATAATCTACCCCTAGTTGACCATATGAAATTGGGTCTTTATCGTATATTTGACTAGCACTAGGATTTGATATAAAGAATACTCCCCAAAATACAAATGCTATAAAAAGTATTTTAGGTGTTTTATACACCATTTTTTTATATTTTAAGATATTTTCTATTCTTTTTTTAGCATAATTTTCACCAAAAGCCAATGGACAAAGCAAGTCTAAAGTTGATGTAGTTGCAAACTCTAATAATGAATTACTATAATCTACTTTTATATCTATTTTAAAATCTTTCATAACTCTTTCATCACAAGACATCTCCATATCTTGTGTCATAAGTTCAAATGCCTTCCAAACAATCGGATTAAACCAATGTATTATTACAGCTAAGAAGTAAACTTGTTTTACTATATAATCGAATCTCTTTATATGTACTTCTTCGTGATGTATTAGATATTCTTGTTCTCTTTCGCAAATTCCAAGTGGAAGATATATTTTAGGTTTTATTATACCAAATACAAATGGCGAATCTATACGATCAGTCTCATATATATTATCTTTTATAAGTGTTGCTGTGCATATTTTTTTCCTCATTTTTATATAAGATATTATTGTGTGTAGACTTAAAAGTATTATTCCTGCAATCCATAATATTATAGCTATCCACAATATATATTCTATTTTACTTCGATTTAAATTAAATGCTTCTATATTTAGATTGTTTGATATATACTCCCTAATTTTATTATTTTCTAAATGTTTAACTATATCTGTATTTATAGGTTTATTAAAATATTTTAGTTTAATAAGCGATAAATCACTATATATATTTATAGGTATAATCAATCGTAGAAATAAACATGCCCACAATAAATATGAGTATATCTTTGGAAACTTAGATAACATATATCTTCCTATTAATATAACTAAAAATAATACTACTCCCAATCTAGTCATATTAAAAACTGTATTAAACATTGTTGATAAAATATTCATAGATTCTCCCCCTTATCTCTAAATAGTTTAATCTTCTTTATAAGAATCTATTAATTTTTTTAACTCTTCAGCTTCATATTTTGATATTTTTTTATTTCCAAAGAATGCTGTCAAAAACTTAGGTAGTGAACCACCAAATGACTTTTCAACAACTTCATGGCTCTCATAAATCTGAGTGTCCTCTCTTTTTACTATAGCTGTAACTACTGTATTTTCATTTTTTAATATACCTCTTTGAGCTAATTTCCTTAAAACAGTGTATGTAGTTGACTTTTTCCATCCAAGTTTTTCATTACATACTTTTACTAAATCCCCTGACTTTATCGGCTCCTCATCCCAAATAATATTCATAAATTTAAGTTCTGCATCGAATAATTTATATTTTTCCATAATACCTCTCCTTTTTGGTTTATCATAGTAAACCACTTTGTTAATTATAAGTTTATCACGATAAACCAAATTTGTACACACTAAAAATCTCTAAAACATATTTATTTTTTCTCTAATTTTTTTATTTAGATAGATTGTCAATATAAGTGCAACATTTTATGTTTATGTTGCAGCGAAGACCTCTGCAGGTGTTTTATATCCAA